>CAZBWA010000041.1:0-15583 GCA_964495555.1 uncultured Bifidobacteriaceae bacterium
GTGGTGCCGGTGCGCGCTAGTGCTGCGATGCCGACTCCGCGACGATGTCCGGCGCGAAGGGGTCACCCACGCTGCCCGTGCGCGGATCGAAGGGCCCCTGTGCCAGCCGCGTCACCCGAGGGGGTGCTGGCGGCACGAGGTCGGCCACGATCCGTAGTGCTGAAAGAACGTCGTCGGGTCGAACCGACGGTGAGACGTGCCGGACGACCACATGGAGTATGGCACACCCGTCCTCGGAGACCTCCGGCTCCACCTCGAGGGCCTCCACGGGGCCGCGGGCGTCGAAGGTGCGCATACCGGACTTGGTCATCCGCTGAACATCGACCCGGTCCCGCCCCAGGAACTCCCTCGCAGCCTCCCCCACAGGCTCGGGCGCCAGGTCGGGGAGTGCGATCCGCCAACGGCTCGCCTGCAGCCGCTCGGCGAGATCCGGAGGTGTCGCCAGCACCACCCGCAGCACGTCGAACCCCTCGGGGAGCGCGGCGTCGAGGGCAGACCGGATCGCCCCGACATCCACCGACGCGGTCAACGCGAGCTCCACGTATTCCGCCTCGGATGCCGCACCCGTCGGGGCGGAGTTCGCGTAGGAGATGCGGGGGTGCGGCGAGAAGCCGGCGCTGAACGCGATGGGGATTCCGGCACGCCGGATGGCGCGCTCCAGCGCACGCTGGAAGTCACGATGGCTGGAGAAGCGGAGACGGCCGCGCTTGGCGTACTCGAGTCGGACCCGTTGCACCACCGGGGCGACGATGCGATCGGGAGTGCGCTTCACGCCCCGGCACCCATGCGGGGCATGGGTAGGTCCGTGACTCCGGTGGGGCCGATCTCAATCGACGTGCCCATCTGATCGCAGACGCCGCAATCGAAGCAGGGTGTCCACCGGCAATCCTCGACGGCGACCTCGGACAGGGCGTCCTGCCAGTCCTGCCAGAGCCACTCGGAATCCAACCCGGAGTCGAGGTGGTCCCAGGGCAGCACCTCGGTGCGCTCGCGCTCGCGGGTCGTGAACCAGTCGACATCCACGGGGTCCTCGGCCAGCGCGGCGTCGGCCGCAGCCATCCATCGGTCGAAGGAGAAATGCTCGCTCCACCCGTCGAAGCGCGCGCCCGACGACCACGCCTGCTCGATGACGCGTCCCACACGCCGATCGCCGCGGGAGAGCAGACCTTCGACGATGCCGGGCTTGCCATCGTGGTAGCGCAATCCGATCGCCTTGCCGTACCCGCGATCCGCACGGATCGCATCGCGCAGCGCATGCAGACGAGCATCGGTGCTGACGTGATCGAGTTGGGCCGCCCACTGGAAGGGGGTGTGTGGCTTGGGCACGAAACCGCCGATGGACACGGTGCACTTGATGTCCGACCTTCCGGTGACTGCACGTCCGGCCTTGATCACCTCGCGCGCCAGGGTCGCGATCTGGAGGACGTCCTCGTCGGTCTCGGTCGGCAGTCCGCACATGAAGTACAGCTTCACGTGACGCCATCCCGCCGCGTAGGCGGTGGTGACCGTGCGGATCAGGTCCTCTTCGGTGACCATCTTGTTGATCACTCGGCGCATGCGCTCGCTGCCGCCTTCGGGGGCGAAGGTCAAGCCACTGCGGCGCCCGTTGCGCGAGAGTTCGTTGGCCAGATCGACGTTGAAGGCGTCGACGCGGGTGCTCGGCAGGGAGAGGGAGGTCTCCGAGCCCTCGTAGCGATCGGCGAGCGTGCGCGCGATGTCGGCTATCTCGGAGTGATCCGCGCTCGACAGCGACAGCAGACCCACTTCCTCGTAGCCGGTGGCGCAGAGTCCGCCATCGACCATCGCGGCGATGCCGGTGATGCTGCGCTCCCGCACGGGGCGGGTGATCATCCCGGCCTGACAGAAGCGGCACCCGCGGGTGCACCCGCGGAAGATCTCCACGCTCATACGCTCGTGCACCGTCTCGGCCAGCGGCACGAGCGGCGCCCGCGGATAGGGCCAGGCGTCGAGGTTCATCAGCGTGTGCTTGGACACGCGCCAGGGGATGTCCGCCTCACAGGGAATGACCCGGCGGATCCGACCGTCGGGCAGGTACTCCACCTGGTAGAGGCTCGGCACGTAGATGCGGCCCGTGCGCGCCATCCGGCGCAGGAACTCCCCACGTCCCCCGGGACGCCCCTCGGCGATCCAGTCACGCATCAGGTCGGTGATGAGGAGGACGGCCTCCTCGCCGTCGCCGAGAACCGCAGCGTCGATGAAGTCCGCGATCGGCTCGGGGTTGAACGCTGCATGGCCGCCGGCGACCACAAACGGGTGCGACTCATCGCGGTCCACAGCGTGCAGGGGGATCGAAGCGAGATCGAGCGCCGTCAACATGTTCGTGTAGCCGAGTTCCGTGGCGAAAGAGATGCCCAGCACGTCGAAGTCACGGATATCCCGGTGACAGTCCACGGTGAAGTGCGGGATCCGGTACTCGCGCATCAGGGCCTCAAGGTCGGGCCAGACCGCGTAGGTGCGCTCGGCGAGAACGTCCTCGACGTCGTTGAGAACCTCGTAGAGGATCTGCACCCCCTGGTTGGGGGCTCCCACCTCATAGGCGTCCGGGTACATCAGGGCCCAGTGGACGCTCGCGGAGTCCCATTCCTTCGAACGCGCGTTGATCTCGCCGCCCACGTACTGGATGGGCTTGTTAACGCGGGGCAGCACGTTCTCCAACTGCGGGAAGACGCTCGCACCGCGGACGGCCTCGAGGGAGGGCATCCACCCAGGGTAGCCGCAGGACTAGGGAAGTGTGGCGGCGCGATGAAGCCGGACCGTCTGCAGCAGTCCGACGGCGATGTACGTGGCCATCATCGACGTGCCACCGGCGGAGACGAACGGCAGCGGAATGCCGGTGATCGGCATGATCCCCAGGGTCATACCGATGTTCTCGAACATCTGGAAGGCGAACCACGCGACGATGCCGGACGCCACGAGGCGTCCGTACATGTCATCCGCACGCCAGGCGATCATCGCCGCACGCCAGAGCACGATGGCCAGCAGGAGCAGCAGCACGGCCGACCCGAGGAAGCCGAGCTCCTCCCCGACGACGGTGAAGATGAAGTCCGACTCGTTGACGGGGACGAACTTGCCCTGCGTCTGCGGACCCTCGAAGAGCCCGTATCCGTAGAGACCTCCCCCGCCGATGGCGATGCGGGCCTGGTTGGCGTTGTAGGCCGCATCCCCCGCGTCGGCTGTGGGATTGATGAAGGAGGTGAGCCGATCCACCTGGTACTCCCGCAGCAGCCCCACCTGCACCGCCACGAGGATGCCGAGGATCGCGGTCCCGATCAGCCCGATCACCCAGCGCGTCGGGGCACCGGCCACCGCGATCAAGGCCAGAGCCACCGCTCCCAGGATCAACACGGTGCCCGTGTCGTTCTGGATCAGGATGATGCCGATCGGGACGGCCGCCGCGGCGAGCGACAGCAGGATGTCGCGCGTGGTCGGCTCGCTCTCGTTGTCGCGTCGCTCGGCGAGGAGAGCCGCCATCATCAGGATGACCGCCACCTTCGCGAACTCCGACGGTTGCAGGCTGAAACCACCGGGCACGTTGATCCATGCGCGTGCTCCGGCGATGGTCGTGCCCAGGCCGGGGAGGAACGGTATGAGGAGGAGCACGATCGCCCCGCCGTAGAGCAGCGGCGTGTACGCCTGAAGCCACCGGTACTGCAAACGCGAGGCGACGAAGCCGAGCGCGATGGCCACTCCGACATTGATGAGGTGACGCTTGAGATACGACTGCGGATCGGACTCGGATGCGAGGTCTGCTCGACTCGCCGACCACACCAGGACCGAGCCGAAGACGGTCAGCGCCAGCACCGCGATGAGCAAGACCCAGTCGAGGTCGCGCCAGTAGCGCGCGCTGCGTTCACGCCCGGGAAGGGACACCCCTTCGCGATTGTCGATCACTCTGCCGCGCACCATGCTCACTCCTCCCGCGCATCCGGCAGGCCGGTTCCCGCCCCACGGGGAATCACCGGTGTGCCATCCGGTCGGACCGCGGGCAGCTCCGTCTGGGGCCGACCCTGGTAGAGCACGCTACGACGCGGATTCACGTCCGAACCCTCCACGCCGAAGAGCGCTTCGAGGATCCCGCGGACACTGGGCCCGCTCGTCTGCGATCCAGTCCCACCCTGGGTCACCATCATCACGATCGCGTAGCGCGGCTTGTCGGCAGGTGCATACGCGGCGAACCACGAGGTGGACACCTTGCTCCCGGTCACCTGGGCCGAACCGGTCTTCGATGCGACGGGGATTTGGTCGAGGGGGAATCCGGCGAACGGGATGCGCGCGGAGCCGTCGGTGGTGACGCCCGGGAGTGACTCGCGCAGGAAGCGCAGGGCGGACCGAGGGGCCTTCACCGTCGACTTGATGACGGGGCGGAACTCCTCGATGACCTGACCGTCACCCGAGACGATCCCCTTGATCAGGCGCGGCTCGTAGACGGTGCCACCGTTCGCGATGGCGGCGTACACCATTGCCATCTGCAGCGGAGTCACCGCCGTATCACCCTGGCCGATGGCCGCGTTGAGCGCGTCGCCCTCGCGCCACCGGAAACCGTCCGCGCAATTCTCCTTGTCCAGCGCCGTGAAGTAGTCGGCGAGCTGAGGGTCGCGTTTGCGGGTCTCCGGATATCCCTCCACCGCGTTCTTGCACCAGGTGTCCTTCTTCGCCTCCCAGTTCTCGGCCTTGAACTCACGCGAGGCAATGCGCCCGGCGCTCTCCACGGGGAGGTCGATGCCCGTGGGTTCACCGAGCCCGAACATGCGCGCGGCTTCAGCGATCGGGTCGGGCGAGGCCAGCGTCGCCTTGTCGCCGCCCGCCTTCTCCCACATCGCGTCGGCGATGCCGTAGAAGACCGTGTTGCACGAGACCTCGATCGCCCGACGCAGGGGGATGCGGCCGTAGCCGGAGGACTCGTAGTTACGGAATGTCTGGGTACCCAGCTTCAACTTGCGCGGGCAGTTGTAGTCACCGTAGAGACTGAAACCCTCTTTACCCGCCGCGACGGTGCTGATCACCTTGTATGTCGACCCCGGCGCGAAGAGACCCTGCGTGGCATTCGACGCGAGGGAGTCGCTGGCCATCAGACGGTCGTACTGCTTCTGCGTGACTCCGCCCACCCAGATGGCGGGGTCGTAGGTCGGGTAACTGGCCATGGCGAGGACCCGACCATTGCGCACGTCGACGACCACGGCGGCGCCTGAATCCCCGGGGTATCCCTGCTCCTGCGCACGTTGGACGGCCGCGACGAGTTCCTTCTCCACCACGGACTGCAGTCGCGCATCGATGCTCGACACGAGGTAGTCCCCCGGCGTCGCCGGGCGCTGGTCGAGGGTTCCGGTGACGCGACCGGCCGTGTCGACGGCCAACGTGGTCACCGCAGGCTTGCCACGCAGTTCCTCGTCGTAATAGGACTCGAGCCCCGACCGACCGACGGTGTCGGTGCGACGCAGACGGTCCCATGCGGTGGTCTGTCCCTGGTCCTCGATCTGTTCCTCGGTCACCGGTCCCAGGTAGCCCAGGATGTGCGCCGCGTTGACGTCGAACGGGGCCGGGTACTCGCGGATCGCCTCGAGCCGCGCATTCGTCCCGGCGAAGTCACTGCGACGCTCCATGATGGACAGCGCGACCTGCGCGTCCACGTCGCGCGCGATGGGGATCGGCTGGTACGGCGATCCGTTCCAGCAGATCGGCGGAGGCTTCGCGCCCTCGGACCCGCACGTCTTGAGCCGGTCGGCGATCCTGTCCTCGGGGATGTCGAGGATCCGGGAGAGCCGGCGGATGACGGCCTCGCCCCCGTCCTCCTGACGCTGGAGTTCCAGGCGGTCGATCGTCACCACGAGGGAGGTGCGGTTGGACACGAGGGGGCGGCCCACCTGATCCAGGATCAGCCCGCGCACCGCCGGCTCGACCACCTCGCGGACGGTGTTGTTCTCGGCGGCCACCCGGTAGGACTCCCCCGTCATGACCTGCAGGTAGTAGAGGCGGCCGGCGAGGGTGAGGACCAGGGAGGCCACCAGGACCATGAGGATGAGGAGCCGGAGGTTCGAGCGATCGCTCATGCCCCTCCCTTCCTCGCCCCAGCATGATCCCCCATGCCCGGCCTCCCCTCCTCCGACGGGCGCGGGCACGGGCGCGTTCCCCCGTGGTGAATGGTGCCTTTAGGACATTTCGGTGATACGTGGAGGCAGCCGGACCTCCGGGGGTGGAACGGGCGCTACCCGCGCGGCAAGCCAGGCCACCGCCGGCACCACCAGCGGGGCGAGCAGCACCCCGTAGAGGGCGGAGGCCACCACGACTGAGGGAACCTCCGACCAGATGACCCGCGGACTGCCGAGGAGTGCGTCGAGCGCGGCGGTCGCCAGGGCGGCCCCGGACGTGCTCAACCCGACCAGGCCCATGGACACCCACACCGTGCGGTCGCGCGGATCGACGACGAAGCCGGTCGCGAACCCGACCACCAGGTAGATGATCGAGTTGACCCCGAGGGGGGTGTCCGACGGCGGGGAGATGTCCACCAACGCGCCGGCGAGGAATCCGGCCACCGCCCCCTGCGTCGGCCCCAACGCGAGGGCGAGGGCGACCACGGACACGACGAGGAGGTCCGGGGTGGCGCCCGGGATGCCGAGTCGGCTCAGCAGCGTCGCCTGGAGGACGTCCGCGACGAAGATCACGGTCGCGATCAGCAGTCCCTGACGCCAGATCACGGGAGGCTCACCTCCGGCGCCGGGGTGGCCGCCTGTTCCACCTCGGGCGCAGGTTCAGCCTCCGGCTCGGGATCCGCGGGGGCGCTGGGAGCGGGACGGGTCGCGGCGACATCCGCGGCATCCGCGATCAGCGCATCGCGCGGATCCGTGCGCGGCGGCTGCACGACGACGCCGACGACGCTGAGCGCAGACATGTTCGCGTACGGGCGCACCGTGGCCACGCGCGTCAACTGCCCCGCGGTTCCACTGACATCGACCACCTCGCCGATCGGGAGACCGGGGGCGTAGGGGCGCCCACCCTTCGACCCGAACGTCACCAGCGCATCGCCGGGGCGGACCTCGGCGAGCGGATCGAGAAGCTGGAACTCGAGGGAGTCCTGGCGCCCGGTGCCCGACACGATGCCGATCTCCTCCGTCGTGGCGATGCGACCACCGACGGCCGACGACGCATCGACCACGAGCACGACGGTCGACGTCGTAGCGAAAACCTTCAGCACGCGTCCGACGAGACCCTCGCCGTTGATGACGGTCATATCCGCCTCGATGCCATCGGAGCTTCCTGCGTCGATCGTCACCGTCCACGAGAAGTCCTGCGCGGGTCCGACGGCGATGACCTCCGCGGGCACGATCTCGTAGTTCCCCACCGCCGACACGCGTAGGAGCGCGTTGAGCTCGTCGACACGTGCGCGCTCGTTCTCTGCGATCAGCACCTGCGTGCGCAGGCTCTCGTTCTCCGCTGTCAGATTCCGGATCTGCTCCGACTGGGACGTGAGCGTGCCCCACCAGGAGTTGAACGACGTGATGGGCGAGAACACGACCGCAGCCCCGGTCTGGACACCGCCCATGATCGAGGCGAGTGCCGCGCGAGCACTGGAGAGCGGTCCCTCACCACCGCGCAGATCGAGGATGATGAAGGTCAGAGACGCGACGACGAGGATCGACAGCGCGATCCGCAGGCGCCTCGACAGCATGTGAGCAGTCTGCCTGATCCCAGGCAGATGACTAGCGGCGCGGCTCGGAGACCAGGACCTGCTGCAGCGCGTCGAACTCCTCCACGCACTTACCCGATCCGAGCGCGACACAATCGAGCGGATCGTCGGCGACGAAGATCGGCATTCCCGTCTCGTGACGCAGACGCTCATCCAGTCCACGCAGGAGCGCTCCACCGCCGGTCAGCACGATGCCACGATCCATGATGTCGCCCGACAACTCGGGCGGCGTGCGATCGAGTGCGGCCTTCACCGCATCGACGATCGCGGCGACCGGCTCGTCCATGGCGCGACGGATCTCCTCGGCGCTCACCACGACGGTGCGCGGGAGACCGGTGACGAGGTCGCGTCCGCGGATCTCGGCGTGGGGCTCGTCGGGCATCGGGAATGCCGAGCCGATAGCAACCTTGATCTCCTCCGCCGTGCGCTCACCGAGAAGAAGTGAGTACTCCTTCTTGATGTACTGGATGATCGAGTTGTCCAACTCGTCACCGCCCACGCGCACAGAGAGGCTGACGACGATGCCACCGAGGGAGATGACCGCAACCTCCGACGTGCCACCTCCGATGTCCACGACCATGTTCCCCGTCGGCTCATGCACCGGGAGATTCGCACCGATCGCCGCCGCCATCGGCTCCTCGATGATGAACACCTTGCGTGCACCCGCGGCGTAGCCGGCATCCTTCACCGCGCGCTGCTCCACACCCGTGATGCCGGAGGGCACGCAGATGATGAGGCGCGGTTTGGCCAGGTGGCGACGACGGTGCACCTTCTGGATGAAGTAGCGGAGCATGCGTTCGGTGGTGTCGAAGTCCGCGATGACGCCATCCTTCAACGGGCGGATGGCGACGATGTTGCCGGGCGTGCGGCCGATCATGCGCTTGGCCTCGGAGCCGACGGCGAGGATCCCACCCGTGGTGCTGTTGATCGCCACCACCGACGGTTCGTTCAGAACGATGCCACGACCACGCACATAGACGAGCGTGTTGGCGGTGCCGAGGTCGACGGCCATGTCGCGGCCGACGAACGACGAGGAAGCAGAGGCCATCGAAACGCCTTTCCACGCGGATGCGGGTCCGCACCCTTGCTGGACCTCCAGTGTAAACGCTGCGTCAGGACCCGCCGATGAGCCGTGCCCGCTCACGCTCCTTCTCACGAAGCCGTTCCTCGAGCGCCTCGGACGTGATCATGGCGTCCGGGAGCGCAAAGGCGGCGCTGACCACGGCTCCCAGATCGGCCCGATAGTCATGGCCGAGACTCTCGAACTCCCCGGGAGTGACGTCCGTCGCGAAGAGCGTATCCACCAGAACCTGCGCCCATGTGACACCGGGCAGCCAGCGCATCGTCTCGGGGACATTGCGTCCGCGCGGTCCGCTCAACCATTCGGGTCGGCGCAGCAACAATTCGGGTCGGAATCGCACGACGGGGTCTCCGTCGTGTTCGAGGAACCAGATGCGATGTCGCGGATCCGGGAGCGGATCGGGGATGTCCTCGGGACTGTCGATGCACGCGATATCCCCGCATCGACGGCGGAACTCATCGGCGTGCGCACTGCCCGGTGTGCCCACCCACAGTGCGGAGTGGATCCCGAGGCGATCGAGATCGGCGAGACCTGCCGCGAGCGCTTGCTGGTGGACGAGCGCGCCGAGACTCTCGCCGTAGAGGAGCAGTCGGGGATGCGGACCGCGTGCGCGCAGCGACTCGAGGAGGAGTCGTTGCGTGCGTGCCGCCACCTCCGCCATACCCAGGGAGAGGAAACTCGGGAGCAGTCCGTACCCGATGACGATGGACGCACAGTCACCACCGGTGCGCATCTCAACGACATCGACCGGTGTCGGATTCGCGTACCCGGTGCCCGCCGGCGCCTGCACCACGAGCGTGCTGCGCTCCCATGCACCGGTGCGCTCGATCTCGGCCATCGCCAGCGCGACGCGCTCTTCGGGGGTCGCCGCGGAGTCCACGCCGACGAAGATGCGGATCGCATCGTCGTGAGCGCGGGTGTGCACGAACCGTGCTCCTTCCCGACCCAGCGAGCCGATGCGGACGTGGGAGTCGACTGAGCCGCTGGCCCACGGGGACTCCGGCGGATGCGCGAAGGCCGGATCGAGATCGCGGCTCGCGGCGGTGAGCCGCGTGAGGAGCCGCGCGTACGCGGATCGGCTACCCCACCACAGTGCTGCGCCACCGAGGGCGGCGACAGCGGCGGTGCGGGGACGGACGAGGCGCGGCGCCACCGAGACGCCGGCGGTCAGACCGGCAGCCACGCTGCCGAGGGCGACGGGGAAGGAGGCACGCACGGCCCGGGGCCACGGCACCAGTGTCGGGCGACGTGCAGCGCCGGCGACGAGCCCACCGGCGGCGAGGGCCGCCAGCGCGCGGCGCCTCACTCCAGGCCGGGGAAGAACAAAGCGATCTCGCGCGCTGCGGACTCCGGCGAGTCCGAACCGTGAGTGACGTTGTTCTGGGTCTCGGTGGCAAGGTCCCCGCGGATGGTCCCCGGTGCGGCGTTGGCCGGATTCGTCGCGCCCATCATGGTGCGCCACGAGGAGATCGCCTCCGGTCCCTCGATGACCGCTGCCACCAGCGGACCGCCCGTGATGAAGGTGACCAGGGAGTCGAAGAAGGGCTTGCCGACATGCTCGCCGTAGTGCGCCGTCGCGATCTCTCGGGTCAGGGTGCGCATCTCGAGGGCAACGAGGCGGAATCCCTTGCGCTCGATCCGGCCGAGCACCTCCCCCACGAGGCCGCGGGCGACGCCATCGGGCTTGATCAGGACGAGGGTTCTCTCGGACACGTGCACTCCTTCTTATTACAGATGTTCTCTCAGGACAGATGTTCTGTGGAGGCGCTCCCGCGCGGGGGTCGCCCCACCGGCCCTGACGAGCCTACTGACCGGCACGCATCCGATCGATGCGCCCGCCACTGCGCACCGCGACGAACCACAGGATGGCGAAGATCGCTCCAAGGATCCACATGGTCGGGATCCAGAAGCCCAGGGCGAGCACCACCGCCTGCATGATCCAGCCGAGCCACACGCCCGCCGGCCGCGTGATGACGGAGATCGCAACGATCAGGCCGACGGCAATGGCCCCCCCGATAGCGAAGGCCACGCCCATGGAGTCGACGTACCCGTTGACCGCGAGGAGCGGCATCGCCAGGAGGACGACGATCGCCTCGAAGGCGAGGACAGAAGAGCCGAGGACCCTCATCCCGCCTCCTTCCAGGGAGCGACGTCCAGTGCCCGCATCGCATCGCCCGCGAGAACGATCGATCCCGCGATCACTACGGCGGACACTCCCGGCCGGGATTCGGCGGCGGCGATCGCGCCGTCGATCGCCTCGGCGATGGAGTCGGCGGTGGTGACGGGGGTGACGGTGGAGACCGACTCGGCGATGGCGGCCAGGTCCAGTGCGGAGAGGGCCCGCGGGGATCGCGGGGCGGTGACGATCACCTCGTCCACGACGGGCATGAGGATCTCCAGGAAACCCAGGGCGTCCTTGCCCTCGAGCATCCCGACGACGGCGATGATCGCATCGAAGGCGTAGTAGTTCTGCAGCGCCGAGGCCAGCGATGCAGCTCCATGGGGGTTGTGCGCGGCGTCGATGATCACGGCAGGCCCCTGCCGGACCATCTGCAGTCGCCCGGGGACCACTACCTGCGCGAGTCCCTCGCGCACGAGGTCCACATCAAGGGGCTGGTGCAGGAAGGACTCCACAGCGACCACCGCGTAGGCCGCGTTATGGGCCTGATGATCACCAAACAACGGAACGAACAGGTCGGAGTACTCCGCGCGCGTGCCGCGGACAGTGATCACCTGACCGCCGACGGCGACGGTGCGATCCGCGACGGAGAACTCGACCCCCTCGCGTTGCGGGGAGATACCCAGGGTGGCGCAGCGTTCCATCAGGACGGTCGCGGCCTCACGGGTCTGTTCGGCGAGCACCACATCGGCGTCGGCGGTGATGATGCCGGCCTTCTCCCCTGCGATCGCCGCGAGCGTGTCACCGAGGTACTCCATGTGGTCGAGTCCGATGGGGGTGATCACGCAGACCTGCGCGTCGACGACGTTCGTGGCGTCCCAGGTGCCTCCCATACCGACCTCGATGACCGCGACGTCGACGGGGGCGTCGGCGAAGAGGGCGAAGGCCAACGCCGTGAGCACCTCGAAGAAGGACAGGCGAGGGCCGCCGTCAGCGACGGAGCGCGCGTCGACGAGACGGATGTAAGGCTCGGCTTCCGCCCACGCCGCGACGAGTGCCTCGTCGGAGACGGGGAGTCCGTCGAGGCAGATCCGTTCGCGGATGGCCACGAGGTGCGGTGAGGTGAACAGGCCCGTGCGCAGACCGTAGGAGCGCAGGATCGACTCGGTCATGCGCGCCGTGGAGCTCTTGCCATTGGTCCCCGCGACCTGGATGACGGGGAAGGTGCGATGCGGATCACCCATCAATTCGACGACGGAGGCGATGCGCGCCAGCGACGGCTCCAGTCGCGACTCCGGCCATCGACCCTCCAACTCATTCCAGAGGTCGTCGGCGGTCACCATCGCAGTCTAGGAACGCCTCCTAGGATTGCCGACCATGGTCCCGGACAAACCCACTCTCGATGGCATCGAGGAGCGGTGGCTGCAGCGGTGGGAGGACGCGGGGACCTATCGATTCGATCGCACCAAGGACCGCTCTGAGGTCTACTCGATCGACACCCCGCCCCCCACG
This sequence comes from uncultured Bifidobacteriaceae bacterium, assembly GCA_964495555.1. GTDB lineage: Bacteria > Actinomycetota > Actinomycetes > S36-B12 > S36-B12 > VGCC01. The sequence goes on from CAZBWA010000041.1 coordinate 12,415, forward strand.
GTGAGCGGCAGCCTGCACGTGGGGCACGTCTTCAGTTACACCCACACGGACTGCATGGCCCGATACAAGCGCATGCGCGGCTTCGAGGTGTTCTACCCGATGGGATGGGACGACAACGGGCTGCCCACCGAGCGGCGCGTGCAGAACTACTTCGGAGTGCGCTGCGATCCCTCGCTCCCCTACGACCCGGACTTCACTCCCCCGCACGAGCCCGACGCCAAGAACCAGGTCCCGATCTCACGCCGCAACTTCGTCGAGTTGTGCGAGAAGCTCACCGTCGAGGATGAAGTCGCCTTCGAGGAATTGTGGAAACGCATGGGCCTCTCGGTGGACTGGACCCAGACGTACCAGACCATCGACCGCAACGCCCAGCGCACGAGCCAGCTCGCCTTCCTGCGCAACCTTGCACGCGGTGAGGCATATCAGTCCGAGGCCCCGACTCTCTGGGACGTGACATTCCGCACCGCTGTTGCCCAGGCCGAGCTCGAGGATCGCGAGCGTCCCGGTGCCTACCACCGGATCGGATTCCAGCGCGCAGACAGGGATCCCATCTTCATCGAGACCACGCGCCCGGAGTTGATCGCCGCGTGCGTGGCGTTGGTGGCCCACCCCGACGACGATCGCTACCGCCCGCTGTTCGGCACCACGGTGACCTCTCCGGTGTTCGATGTGGAGGTCCCCGTCGTGGCCCACGCACTCGCCGACCCCGAGAAGGGGTCGGGCATCGCCATGGTCTGCACCTTCGGCGACCTCACCGACGTGACCTGGTGGCGGGAACTGCAATTGGCGACCCGCCCCATCATCGGTTGGGACGGTCGCATCGTGATGGAGGTGCCTGCGTGGATCTCCACCGAGGCCGGCCGAGCCGCCTACGCGCGCATCGCCGGTGCGACAACGCACACCGCCCGCGAGCGCATGGTGGAGATCCTCACCGAGTCGGGGGACCTGGTGGGCGAGCCCCGGGAGATCACCCATCCGGTCAAGTTCTTCGAGAAGGGCGACAAGCCACTGGAGATCGTGACAACGCGCCAGTGGTACATCACCAACGGTGGTCGCGAGCCGGGCCTCCGCACCCAACTTCTCGAGCGGGGCCGCGAGTTGAAGTGGCATCCCGAGCACATGCAGGTGCGGTACGAGAACTGGGTCGAGGGCCTCAACGGCGATTGGCTGATCTCGCGGCAACGGTTCTTCGGCGTTCCGATCCCGCTGTGGTACCGACTCGATTCCGAAGGTAACCCCGACTACTCCGCGCCCCTCGTCCCGGACGAGGCGCGCCTGCCCATCGACCCAAGCAGTGACGCACCCGCGGGGTTCACCGAGGATCAACGCGGGGTGCCCTCCGGCTTCATCGGGGACCCCGATGTCATGGACACCTGGGCGACCAGTTCCCTCAGCCCCCACATCGCCGGAGGATGGGAGCGGGATCCCGATCTCTGGGCCCGCGTGTTCCCGATGGATGTGCGTCCGCAAGCCCACGAGATCATCCGCACCTGGCTCTTCTCCTCCGTCGTGCGCTCCCACCTTGAAGACGACTGTCTGCCGTGGGCCAACGCCGCTATCTCCGGGTGGATCCTCGACCCCGATCGCAAGAAGATGAGTAAGTCCAAGGGCAACGTGGTGACGCCGATGGCCCTGCTCGACGAATACAGCTCCGATGCCGTGCGGTACTGGGCCGCCTCCGGACGTCCCGGCACGGACACCGCCTTCGACGTCGGGCAGATGAAGATCGGACGGCGCCTGGCGATCAAGATCCTCAACGCGAGCAAGTTCACCCTGGGCATGGGGCCCCTCGACGACATCACGGCTGTCACCGAGCCCCTCGATCTGTCGATGCTCGCGCACCTGCGCCGAGTCGTGGACGAGGCAACCAACGCATTCGAGGCCTACAACTACACCCGCGCTCTCGAGGTCGCAGAGACCTTCTTCTGGACGTTCACCGACGACTACGTGGAGTTGGTCAAGGAGCGTGCCTACGCCGGCGGCACGGGTGCGGAGAGTGCGCGCGCCGCACTCACGCGCGCGATCTCGGTCCTGCTCCGACTGTTCGCTCCGTTCCTCCCCTTCACCACGGAGGAGGTGTGGTCGTGGACCCATGCCGATTCGATCCACCGCAGCACGTGGCCGTCAGCCGAGGAGTTTCCCGCCGCCGGGGATCCGGTCGTACTCGAGCGGGTCTCGGACGCACTGACCGGGTTGCGCAAGACGAAGTCCGACCACAAGGCGTCGATGAAGGCCCGGATCTCCGAGGCGACCATCGAGGGCACGCCCTCGGTGATCCATGCGATCTCCGAGGCCCGGGACGATCTCCAGGCCGCGGGCGGAGTGGACACGTTGATACTCGTCCCCGCATCTGATGACGCGCCGCTGAGCGTGCGCGCGATCCTCGCGGAGAACTAGGCGGTCTTGTCCTTGCGCTCCCGACGGGGCGCGGTGCGGGGGACGAGCGTGGGGTTCACGTGGTCCCGCACGACCTCACCGGTGATGACCACCTTCGCGACGTCATCACGGCTGGGGATGTCGTACATCACGTGCAGCAGAACCTCCTCGAGGATCGCGCGGAGGCCACGTGCGCCGGTGCCGCGCTTGAGCGCCTGCTCGGCGACTTCATCGAGCGCCTCGGCATCGAACTCCAGCTCTACGTTGTCCAGGTCGAAGAGGCGCTGGTACTGCTTGACCAGGGCGTTCTTCGGTTCGGTCAGTACGGCGACGAGGGCCTCGCGATCCAACTTGGTCACGGACGTGAAGACAGGCAGGCGTCCGATGAACTCGGGAATCATCCCGTACTTCAGCAGGTCCTCGGGAAGAACGTGGTTGAAGACGTCGTCGATGTCCTTGGGCCCGGACTCGCGCTCTCCGTCGACGAGGTCGAAGGTGAAGCCGAGGTTCTTCTTGCCCAGCCGCTGCTCGACGATCTGCTCGAGTCCGGCGAACGCACCACCCACGATGAACAACACGTTGGTGGTATCGATCTGGATGAACTCCTGGTGCGGGTGCTTACGGCCGCCCTGGGGGGGCACCGACGCGGTCGTGCCCTCGAGGATCTTCAGCAGGGCCTGCTGAACTCCCTCGCCGGACACATCGCGGGTGATCGAGGGGTTCTCGCTCTTGCGCGCCACCTTGTCGATCTCGTCGATGTAGATGATGCCGGTCTCCGCGCGCTTGACGTCGT
>CAZBWA010000042.1:0-15137 GCA_964495555.1 uncultured Bifidobacteriaceae bacterium
GATTCCCGACCAGACCGAATCCGGTGGAGTGAGGGGGCGATCCTCGGGGGTCACGGAGCGCGTCGTCGCGACGACCGCAGCGAGCTGATCGACACGACTCTGGCAGCGCGGACACTGCTGCACGTGCGCCTCGTCACTCGCATCGACCGTCTCACCCAAGGCCATCAGGGCGAGGATCTCCTCATCCGTGTGCTGCACCATCCACCTCCAATCGTGTCCGTAGCCGATCCAGGGATCGGCGGATATGACTCTTCACTGTGCCTAGCGGGAGATCCAACACCCCCGCGATCTGCGCGTGCGTCAGGTCCTGGAAGAAAGCCAGTTCCATGATGCGCCGCTGTGGCTCACCGAGTCGTTCCAGTTCGTCCGCGAGCAGCACCCGATCGACGAGTCCGTCGATGGGCTCGTGCTCCGGGTCATCCGTCACCTGGGCGACGGCTTCGGTGCGGCGCATCTCGCGGCTGCGCTCCCTCCAGTGGTCGGCCAGGCGCCGCCGCGAGATCGCCATGAGCCACGCGGGCAACGAGCCCTTGTCGGCGTCGAAGCCCTGCCGGCTCCGCCATGCGCTCACATACGTCGCCTGGGTGACGTCGGCCGCGTCCTCGGCACTACCCGTCGCACGCATCGCGACGGTGTACACGAGGCGGGACCAGCGTCGGTAGGCCTCCTCGAGAGCGCGCTCATCGCCCGAGGCGAACCGGGCCCCGACGGCCTCGTCGGTCCACTCGTCCACGAGCACGCTCATGGCCCCATCCGGTCCCACCGTCGCCACATCTCCTGTCGCCAGGCTCAGGCCGCCGGTCGGGGTCACACCCCTATATCGGCGCCCGGGCCCTTCCTGGATGCAGTCATCCTCATCGTGTTCCACGGGTGTTGCCGCCTCACGATCGAGCATGGCTGGTCGAAATTTCGACGGGCAGTGCATCCGCGGGGTTCCCCCGGGGCGAATACCTGTTATCACCGCCCACCCGGGCGGACTGACAGAAGGAGAAACCATGCGTACCTCGCTCATCACCCGGGCCACGGCGGTCGGAGCGGCCGCCGGCGCCCTTGCCCTGTCCCTCATCTCAGCCCCGGCAAGCCAGGCTGCGGAGGGCACCACGTCCCTCGCCACTGTCCTCAAGGCGGGGCAGGCCAAGTTCGACAAGGACTTCGCCGATTACGACATCCTGACCAAGGCAGTCGAAGCGGTCCTGGCCGCCAAGCCGAACTCCCCGGTCAAGGTGCTGGCCGACGGCAACACCGCCGTCACCGCCTTCATCCCCAATGACCAGGCGTTCATCAACCTCGCCTCAGCACTCACCGGTAAGAAGGTGTCCTCGGAGTCCGCCGCGTTCACCGCGGTTGCCGGCCTCGGGATCCCGACGGTCGAGAAGGTGCTGCAGTACCACGTGGTGCCCGGACCGGCGATCCTGTCCGAGGCTGCACTCCAGGCCAACGGGGCGAAGTTGAAGTCCGCTCTGAACGGCAAGACCATCGGGGCGCGCGTCAACGCCTCCGCGCCCAGCATCACCCTCGTCGACAAGGCCCCCAACCTGGGCAACCCGAAGGTGATCCTCACCCAGGTCGACATCAACAAGGGCAACAAGCAGGTGGCTCATGGCATCGACGGTGTGCTCCTGCCGATGAACCCGTAAATCCCACCCAATCGAATGTCCGCCCCTGCTTCGGTGGGGGCGGACATTCGTGGTTGTCGTGGAGTCTGCGGGTCCTGCGCCAACACCGCACTCACGTGAACGAGCGCACCACCCCACAAGGGCTGGCTCGCCCAGGGACGTAGAATTCTGGCCCGACGGGGGTCCTGAGTGAACTGGAACGACTGTGATTGTGGCCCCCATGCGCGCCGTGACTTCACGCGTCCTAACCGCGGCAGCGTGCCTCATCGCAGGATTGTCGATCGCCAGTTCGCCTCCGGCCTCCGCAACCAACGCATTCGACGTGGTTGCCACCATCAACGTCACCTTTTCAAGTCAAGTCGCCGCGTCTGATCAGTACGCCTTCGTTGCATCGAACACACGAATCACTGTCATTGATGCAACCTCGAACTCCGTAGTTCGAACAGTCTCTACTGCCGGTACCACGTCACCCCAGGATGGTGCGGTTATCGGCAACAAGGTTTTCTTTGCAAATTCAGACAGCAACAACCTCACAATTCTTAACACCACATCGTGGACTGTTTCATATTTGACAACCACAGGCTGCAATGCGCCCACGAACATCCTGCCCTTGAGCTCGACACGGATGGTTGTTGACTGCCGTTCATCCGGCAAGATCCAGGTGATCGATCCAAGTGCCGATTCCATCGTGCAGACCGTCACCGTCGGAAGCGGCCCTCGCGGCATGTCGGCGAATGGAAGCCTGGTCGCCGTACCTAACTCGTTCTCGAACAGCGTGAGCATCGTGGACACCAGCGTAAATCCGGCCACCGTCACCACTGTTCCTGTCGGGAGCCAACCGGAGTGGACAGCCTTCCTCGGCGGGAAGATCTATGTGGCGAATTTTGCGGGAAACACCGTCTCAATCCTCAATGGGACAGCGCCATACTCGGTTATCACGACGGTGGCTGTCGGAAACAACCCTCAGGGAATCGACCCCTGCGCCGGCAACATCTTCACGTCGAATCGATGGACCGGAAACTCGAGTGTGATCAGCCCTACCTCTAACTCAGTAACGGACACGATTCCGCTAGCAGGAGTGGGTGCCATCACTCACGTCATGGGAGTAAATGGGAACTACGCCTTCTTCTTGAACTTCTCCCCCTCAACCGTCAGCATCGTCGATTGCACCGCCAAGACGGTGTCGGCTACCGTCCCAACGGCGACCAACCCCGGCAGCATTGCATTTTCCAGCGCCAATGCCTACGTGGCCGGTTCCAATCAACTCACAGCGATTGCCCTTGCCTCCAGCTCCAGCGACGGATCGTCTTCTGCTGCACCGCGGCCGACGACCTTTGAGTTTCCACTGGTCACCGCCGATGGCACGCACTGCACAAGCTCGTCGCAAACCGGAGTCCGTGGCACCTGGATGACTCTTCCGGCAGCGACTGACTGCACCCCGCCGCCGAGCAAGCCCAACGTGAAACTGCTCGGCTGGGCGACATCACCCGACTTCCCCGTCACCCTGGCGGCACGTCAGATAAACAACAACTGGGGTACGTACGAAACGTTCGGGCCCGCAGGAGATCTCACAGGCGTGTTCATTCCTGCAGGCAGATCCGCGCTTGTCACTGGAGGCACGACCCTGTACGCCATCTGGAGCGAATGACACGAGGCTCGATCAGCGACTCCCTGGCCCCAACAGCCGGGGAGTCGTTCCATTTTCTTGGCGAATCGCGGTGTCATTGCGTGTTTCATTCGAGTCCCCAGATGAGACCACCAACAGGGACAACGGCCTTCGCGCCTCCATGTCGTGAGGAAAGAGCCCTACCCATTCGGTGAGCGACGGGGGAGTTGAACCCCCACACCCTTTCGACTACAAGACCAGATTCCGGTCTGGGTGTGACGCAGTTCGACAATCACATTGGCGTTGACTTTCGTCATTCCGCCAAAGGCGCCTGCGGCGTTGTGTCCCGCGCGTGTCTACTGAAGCACAACGATTTGGCTTCGTCGGCCCCGGTTGTCTGGCCTCTGCCAAGTCTCACCCCCGTGACTGGCGGCCTCACCGCCATCGGTACTCTCCAAATGACCAAGCCTGAACATTGTTTGTGTGGGTGTGAGACGAGGTAGAAATGAACTCCCTTGAACGGCATGAGCGGGGGCCGGCTCGCATCAGTGCGGGGCCGCGCCATACCAGCATCTGTGCGACAAGGGCGAGTAAGGAGCCAAGGGTGACTGCCCCTGCCTCCATTGTTCGTAAGGGATCGATCCTCACTGCAACCGCGCTACTCGTCGGAGGACTCGGTGTCGTTATCGCCTCCCCTGCCCAGACAACACCGAACTTCACCACGTACACGACTGGACTCGGCAGCAACACGGTGTACGGGGTATACGCAGTCGGATCCACCATCTACGCAGCAACAGCTGGTGGACTCTCCATTTCCACCAACGGCGGGACCAGCTTCACAAACCGTACGACCGGCAACGGCCTGGGAGGCAACGTTGTGCGTGGGGTGTTCGCTGTCGGATCCACCGTCTACGCCGCAACGGACGGTGGGTTATCCATCTCCACTAACGGCGGGACCAGCTTCACTAACCGAAACCTTCGTTCCAGGGACGTGTTTGGAGTTTTCGCCTCTGGAGGGAATATCTATGCGGCCACCTACGGTGATGGACTGGCCATCTCCACCGACGGCGGAACCAACTTCACGTATCGCAGCGCAGGCTCAGGGTTCGGTGATTTCCTACGTGGGATATATGCAGTTGGGTCAACCATCTACGCCGCTACAGATGGTTCGGGAGTTGCAATCTCCGCCGACGGTGGCGCCAACTGGGTCAATCGCACCAGCGGCCTGGGAGACAATGTTGTTCTAGGGGTGTACGCCAACGGATCCACCGTCTACGCCGCAACAAGCGGTGGGTTATCCATCTCCACTAACGATGGGACCAGCTTCACAAACCGCACCACCCTCAATGGGCTCGGTAACAACATGGTGAATGGGGTGTACGCGGTTGGATCCACCGTCTACGCCGCAACGGACGGTGGACTGTCCATTTCAACAAACGGCGGCGCAAGTTTCACCAACAAGACCACCACTAATGGGCTCGGTAGCAATGTTGTGTTTGGAGTTTACGCGGATGGATCGACTGTCTATGCCGCTACCAACGGTGGAGTGTCCATATCTACCAACAGCGGTGGTGACTCCTCGGGTAGCAGTGCGCCCATCCCCCAGACTCACCTGATCACCCTCGACGTGACCAGCGGATACCGCTGCAACGCCTCCCAATTGGAAGCGACTCGGGGCACCTGGGTGGTTCTCCCGAAGGCGTCGGAGTGCACTCCTCCGACGTCGAACCCACGAGCCGTCTTGTTGGGATGGGCCACGTCGCCCACGTTTCCCGTCGCGATAGCCCAGAGGCAGGTGAGCAATGGCTGGGGTGCCTATGAGACCTATGGGCCTTCGGGGAGTCTCACCGGTGTGTTCATACCGGCAGGAAAATCCGCACTCGTCAGTGGTGGGGGCATCTTCTACTCCATCTGGAGCGAGTGACACCTAGCTCGATCAACGACTCCCTGGCCTCAACCGCTGGGGAGTCGTTGCTTTTGTCAAGTGACTCGAGGCGCGAGGGGACGTTTCATCTGAGTCCAACGACACGTCCACCGGAAACAGAAATGGCCCGAGCCTCACGGAGTGTGAGGCCCGAGTCGTATGTGCATGGTGCGCGAGGGGGGAGTTGAACCCCCACACCCTTTCGAGTACACGGACCTGAACCGTGCGCGTCTGCCTATTCCGCCACTCGCGCTTCGCCCCTGAGGGCGGCCTCAGGATACAGGTGGGGTGACGGGGGGTCGCCGGAGTCGGACTACTGCCAATGGCTCACACTGAAGCCCTGATGAAGCGGTGGATCCCTCCGATAGCCGCACTCGCCCTCGTGGCCGGTGCGGTGGGTGGAGCGCTTCCCGCCAGCGGGGTCGAACCTGCGGTCCAGCCGATGGCTCCCGCGGTTATTACCGGGACACCAAAAGACCTCCTCGCGGTGACTCCGATCGCCCAGCCGCTCACCGTCGGCTACAAGCCCGGCATGTTCCTTCCTCCGGCAACGTTGAAGAAGAAGGACAAGCGCGGGTGCAACTACCGCAATCAGGTCCTCATCGCTCTGGCCGCGAAGAAGCCCAAGATCGGTGCCAAATGCACACTCACCGGCGGGGAATGGTTGGCCGACTTCGGGTACACCGTGGTCAAGAACCCGAAACAACTGCGGATTGGGAAGCTCCTCCCAGATAAGTACGTCTACGCACAGGGTGCGTACGGGTGGAACGCGACGCAGCGTGCCGCGTACGGAAGATCGGCTCTCGCACCGGTGCGATCGACGCGCATGACCAATCGTGGACTCTTCGACATCAACAACACCCAGCTCTACACATCCAGGTCATCAGTGTTCATGAACATCCTCAATATCACTGTGGACCGGAACCTGCTCAACCAGAAGCTGCTGGAAGCGGAGTTGAACGCTCTGCGCGTGCGGAACCCGGGACTCTTCGACACATGGACCGTGGCCACGCTGCTGAACGTGCAGGCCTGGGGACTGAGTCTCACACCAGGTTTCTCCGCGAATTTCAATGTCACGATCGAGAAGTGCTCTGTGCTGAATTCGATCATCATCAACAATGTCGAAATCGTGTTCATCAACACCGGGAAGATGTCGCGACCGGTGTCGGACATTCGTAACGCGGTCAACCCCTGCACCAACACCTACTCGTTCCCGAACCAGGCTGCGACCTACAACATCACTGCTGTGCCCACCGCGGCGTCTGCGGTCGCGCCCCTCTACGACGCAGTGAGGGCCGGATACGGAACCCCCACGGGCCCGGAGATCACACGCTTCATGTTCGGCATGCATGCTCCCGCACACTGGGAGAGCGATGCCGGAACCAATTTCGAGGGCCCCGTCACCGAGGACTCGATCCCGAACGTCCCTGTCGGGGCCGTGCGCCTTTGGGACACCGAGACCGCGTGGGCGGATATCGAGCCCGAGGACGGCAAGTTCGTCTTCAGCAAGCTACGCAAGCAGATCGAGCTCGCCCAGCGCCTCAACGCCCGTCCCCTGCTGGTCCTCGGTGGCACACCGAAGTGGGCCGGTGGTGCTGGCCGCAATGCGGTGCCGACGAGCGTCGCGGACTACAAGGAGTATGTCCGCACCGTCGCCTGTTATGCGGGTGAATCGATCTTCGCGTACGAGGTGTGGAACGAGGCCAACATCAAGGACTTCTGGGCTGGGTCCCCCGCGCAGATGGCCGACCTGACCGAGGCCGCCTTCGAGGCGATCCGTGGGTGTAATCCCAGCGCGCTGGTCGTCGCGGCCAGCACCACGACACGGGCCACCGGATCCTTCGGCACCTTCTACCCGGCTTACCTCGAGGAACTCAAGAAGAGGAACTGGCCCGTGGACGCCTACTCGGTCCACTCGTATCCGGCCGCCGCGGGCGGCGCCGATGCGCGTATCCAGGGCATCGGTCAGTTCCGCACGATGCTCGCCCTGGCGGGCGCACCCAAGACGACGACCTTCGACACGGAGACGAACTACGGACTCGCCGGACTCGGCCAGGGACGCATCGCCTACACGGGGTCCAATGCGATGGCCCTCATCTCCCGCACCTACATCGACTCGGCGCGCTATGACATCGACGCCACCTACTGGTTCGTGTGGACCCGGGGAGAGGACACCAAGTACGGGATCCAGATGAACCCGAATTCCAAGGACGAGGCGACCGCGTGGCGGACCACCTACGACTGGCTGGTGGGGGCGCGGTTCCAGCGCTGCTTCCAGACACTTCTTCAGTTGACGGTCTGTCAATTCACCAAGCCGAGCGGGAACTTCTCGATCATCTGGTACGGCGACGCGGGCACCAACCCAGTCCAACTACCCACGGGGTACCTGTCCCTTCTCGGGAACCGTGGCTGCGACCTGCGGGGAACCTGTGTTCCCGTGTCGCCCTCGAGCACCATCGCGGTGGGGCCGGCCCCGTACCGCATCGACTTCGGGTAGCAGGGCGATCGCGGAACGTCGAGGGGACGCGCCCAGCAAGTAGCATCCCTATATGGGTCTGCTGGAGAAGTTCGAGGACTCCCTCGACCGCATGGTCTCCGGTGCTTTCGCCAAGGCCTTCAAGGCCGAGGTTCAGCCCGTGGAGCTCGCCGCCGCCCTCCAGCGGGAGATGAACGACCGAGCGAGCGTCCTCGATCGAGACCGGACTGTCGTGCCGAACATCTTCCACATCGAGTTGTCCCATCACGATTTCACGCGCCTCGCCGTCTTCAAGGACGCCCTCGGCACCGAACTGGCGACCTTGGTGCGCGACTACGCCACCGAGCAGCGCTACACCCTCCTGGGGTCCGTGCGCGTCACCATGACTGAAGACGACGCCCTGGAGACCGGCATCTTCCGGGTGCGGTCGGAGTCGCGCGCCGAAGTGGTGGCCGCCGTCCCGGCCGTGGCGACCGGGATCGCGGATGCATCGGCCAGTGGCATCGCAGGCTCGGGGGGCAGCGCACCGACGGCGCAGCCCCAGTTGGAGATCAACGGATCCCTCTATCCCCTGGCGCGAGCCATCACCCGTCTCGGCCGCGGCACGGAGACGGACATCCGCATCGACGACCCCGGTGTCTCGCGCAACCATTGCGAGATCGTGGTCGGAACCGACGTGGTCCTGCGCGACTTGAACTCCACGAACGGCACCTGGGTGAAAGGTGAGCGTGTGACCGAACTCGTGCTCACCGACGGCACACAGATCCAGATGGGCGGCACCACGCTGGTCTTCCGGAGCGGCTGATGTCCGAGCTCGCGCTCACCCTCCTGCGCTTCGCCTTCCTCGGCCTGCTCTGGGTGTTCGTGCTCGTCACCGTCTGGGCGCTACGCCGCGACCTGCGTATGCCCGCCGACCTGCGCCCCGGGGCCGACCGCGCCGCGAAGAGCCGCCAACCGAAGCCCACCAAGCCACCGCGGCCGCCGCGCGGAAAGAAGGTGAAAGGCACCCGGTTGGTGATCACCGAGGGCCCGCTCAGCGGCACCCAGATCCCCCTGGACGGAGCGCAGATCACCCTCGGTCGTGCACCGGACTCCACGATCGTCGTCGACGACGACTACGCCTCGAGCCGTCACGCGCGCATCTTCGAGTCCGAGGGTGTGTGGATGGTCGAGGACCTCGGGTCCACCAACGGGACGTGGCTGGACCGCTCGCGCATCACCGCACCAACGGTGATCCCGCTGGGCACCCCAATCCGGGTGGGCCGCACCACCCTGCAGATGCAGAAGTAGGCCATGCCGGTACTCCGCTACGCAGCGCGCTCCGACGTCGGCCTCGTCCGCCCCGGCAACGAGGACTCCGGGTACGCCGGTCCGCGCCTACTCATGGTCGCCGACGGCATGGGTGGTCACGCTGCCGGTGAACTCGCCTCCGCGATCGCCATCGCGACCGTTGCCGATCTCGACATCAGCGACGTCGGACAGGCCGAAGTGCTCTCCTCACTCGCAACGTCCATCGACGATGTGGGCACCGCCATCAGCGACACCATCGCCACGGACACCTCCCTCACCGGGATGGGCACCACCGTCACCGGGATGTATTGGCTTGGTGGACGCATCGCGATCGTGCACGTCGGCGACTCCCGCGCCTACCTGCTGCGCGACGGTGAGCTGCAGCAGCTCACCCACGATCACACATTCGTGCAGACCCTCGTGGACTCCGGTCGTATCACCGAGGACGAGGCGGCCGTGCACCCGCGCCGATCCCTGCTCATGCGGGCACTCGATGGATCGAATCCCGTCGAGGCGGACCTCTCGGTGCGCGAGGCACGCGTCGGCGATCGCTACATGCTCTGCACCGATGGACTCTCGGGTGTGGTGCGCGACTCCGAGTTGTCGTGGATCCTCGCCAGCGGTGATCCCACCGGATGCGTCACACGCCTGGTCGATGTCGCGTTGGAGCGCGGAGCACCGGACAACGTCACTGTCGTCGTTGCCGATGTGGTGGACGGCGACGAGGAGCCCTTCGGTGGCGTGCCTGTTGTGGTCGGGGCGGCAGGAGAGCCGCGGGTGCGCCAGCGACTCCCGCGGGTGCGATTCCCTCAGGATCACCAGCGCGATCCCGACCGCGCCGACACCACCGCGCCGCAACCACTGATCGATGCGGACCTCATCGTCCCCGCGGCGGAGCAGGCGCGGCGCGATGCGGCCGCAGCCACGGTGGCAGCCGCCGAGCGCCGACAGCGCCGGGCACGCGTGATCGCCTTCGTCGTGGCCGTCGCCATCGTCGCCGCGCTCACCGTTGCGTCGTTGAGCGGAGCCCGCGCCTGGTTGCACAACCAGTGGTACGTCGCGATCAACGGCAGCCCGGGCACGGGAACCGTCGCCATCTACCGCGGGGTGCAGGGCACGCTCGCCGGGTTCCCGCTCTCCCAGGTGGACACGGACTCGGGACTGGGTGTGGGCACCATGCCCGTCTTCGACCAGGAGTTGGTGAGTAAGGGGATCCCGGCGGCGAACTTCGATGATGCCCAGCGCATCGTGGACGAACTCCAGGCACGGGCGGCCGAATGCCAGAAGGCCTTCCCGCCGCAGGGGTGCCCCGGGACGCTGGATCCGAACGAGAACGTCACCGACGACGTGACCGTGGACGGTGCCGACGACACGGGGGCGATCACCCCGTGACCGCGGTGACGCGCCAGCCCACGCGTCGGTGGGTGGAGTTGGTCCTGCTGATTTTCGCCTGGGGCCTGGGTGTGCTCGGCACCCTGCAGGTCGGTGCGGCCACGGGTGAGGGAACGCCGAGCCGGTTGTGGATCACGGTCGCCGTGGTGGGCGGAGTCGCCCTGCTCATGCACATCGCGGTGAGCATCTGGGCCCGCTACGCCGACCCGATCCTGCTGCCGGTCGCGACGCTGCTGACCATCCTCGGACTGGTGATGATCTACCGGATCGACGTGGCCGCCGCGCGTCGCGCCGAGCTCAACGACTCCCCACCTCCGACACCGGATGTGTATTCGCAGCTCACCTGGTTCGCGATCGCGGCGATCCTGTTCATCGCGCTGCTGATCCTCCTTCCCGATCACCGTCGCCTGCAGCGCTACACCTTCACCTTCGGCCTCGTCGGTCTCGTGCTCCTGGTGCTCCCCCTCGCACCGGTCATCGGCACCACCGTCAACGGAGCGACCCTGTGGATCCGCATCGCGGGGTTCTCGTTCCAACCCGCGGAGATGGCCAAGATCTTCCTCACCATCTTCTTCGCCGGCTACCTCGTGGTCACCCGGGACTCCCTTGCGCTCGTACGCACCAAGGTCCTCGGGATCGACCTGCCTCGATTGAAGGACCTGGGACCGATCCTCATCGCCTGGCTGGTGTCCCTGGGTGTGCTCGTCTTCGAGCGCGATCTCGGGACATCACTGCTGTTCTTCGGTTTGTTCGTCTCCATGCTTTACATCGCGACGCAACGGAGGTCGTGGCTGATCATCGGTGCGTTGCTGTTCCTCGCCGGTGCCTATGCCGCGTACTCGGTGTTCAGTCACGTCCAATCCCGCGTGACCATCTGGCTGGATCCCTTCGCCTACGCCGACACCGGCGGGTACCAGATCGTGCAGTCCCTCTACGGCCTGGCCAACGGAGGCATGCTCGGGGCTGGACTGGGTCAGGGATTCCCGAACCTCGTGCCCTTCGCCAACACCGACTTCATCTTCTCCGCCCTCGGTGAGGAGCTCGGCGTCACAGGATTGTTCGCGATCCTCATGCTCTACGCACTGCTCATCGAGCGCGGCTTCCGCACCGCGGTCACCGTGCGTGACGGCTTCGGCCAACTTCTCGCCGCGGGCCTGTCGATCACCTTCGCCTTGCAGGTGTTCGTCATCGTCGGCGGTGTCACGGGGCTCATCCCGCTCACGGGTCTGACGACGCCGTTCCTGTCCTACGGTGGATCGTCGTTGATCGCGAACTGGATCATCGTGGCGTTGCTGCTGCGCATCTCCGACCGCGCCCGGCGTCCTGATGCGCAACTCGTCGCCATGGACGAGGCGCCGACGCAGGTGGTGCGCCTGTGACCGGGATGCCCCGTCAGATCCGGCGCCTGTCCCTGGTGTTCGGGCTGCTGCTCATCGCCCTCCTGGTCAACCTGACGCTGATCCAGGTGGTCAACGCGAACGACTACCGCGATCGCCCCGGCAACCAGCGCATCCTGCTGGCCGAGTACGACCGCGAGCGGGGACCGATCCTGGTCGGCGCGAACCCGGTTGCGCGCAGCATCGAGACCGGCAACACCCTGACCTACCTGCGGGAATACGACAGCGGCCCGCTCTATGCCCCGATCACCGGCTTCTACTCCCTGGTCTACGGCGCCACGGGACTCGAGCGCACGGAGAACCGGATTCTCAACGGGAAGTCCGACATCTTCGCTGTGGACCGGGTGCAGCAGTTGGTGTCCGGTCGTCAGCCCACCGGTGGGGCGGTCACCACCACGATCAACGCCGCGGCCCAGCGCGCCGCCTACAAGGGGCTGCGCGGCAAGAAGGGCGCCGTCGTCGCGATCGAACCGGCCACCGGGCGGATCCTGGCTTCGGTGCAATCGCCGTCGTTCGACCCGAACCTGCTGTCCAGCCACAACCCGAGTGAGATCCGCGAGTACTACGCCCGGCTCGAGGCCGACCCGGACAAGCCGCTGCTGAATCGGCCCCTGGTCGCGCTCAACCCTCCGGGTTCGACGTTCAAGTTGGTGACCGCGGCCGCGGCCCTTGCCTCGGGTCGGTTCACCCCCGATTCGATCCTGCCCGGGCCTCGCACGTATGCCCTGCCCCAGAGCAGTAAGAAGTTGCGTAACTGGAACGGTCAGGCGTGCGGACCGGACGGGAAGGTGACGCTCCGGCAAGCCCTGGCGATCAGCTGCAACACCGCATTCGCCTGGCTGGGCAATGAGTTGGGTGCCGAGGCGCTGCGTGCGCAGGCTGCAGCCTTCGGATTCGACACCGGGTTCGAGGTGCCGCTGCGGGCGGCGACATCGCGCTTCCCCGCCGATCCCGACGAGCCGCAAACGGCCCTGTCCGCGATCGGTCAGTTCGACGTGCGCGCCACCGCCCTGCAGATGGCGATGGTCGCCGCCGCGATCGGCAACAGCGGGCGGACGATGAACCCCTACATGGTGCAGGAGGTGCGCGGACCGGACCTGTCGATCCTGCAGACCACGGAGCCCCGCGCCTACGCCGACGCGCTGCAACCGAGTGAGGCCCTCGCGCTGACCGACATGATGGTCGACGTCGTCGAGAACGGGACGGGGAGCAATGCGCGCATCTCGAACGTCCGAGTGGCGGGAAAGACCGGGACCGCGCAGACCGGGAACGATCTGCCCTCCGTGGCGTGGTTCGTGTCCTTCGCCCCGGCCGCGGCACCGGAGGTCGCCGTCGCCGTCGTGGTGGAGGACGCGGGCCTGGAGGAGGTCAGCGGCAACGGCCTGGCCGCCCCGATCGCCCGCGCGGTGATGCAGGCGGTCCTGCGCACCGGATGAGGCACGCACCTGAGAGGATCACCACGTGACCGAGGACCGTTCCCAGCGCATGCTCGGTGACCGGTACACCGTCGGCGAGGTCATCGGCCGTGGTGGCATGGCCGAGGTGCACGAGGGGCGCGATCTGCGCCTGGGACGTCGCGTCGCGATCAAGATCCTGCGGCCGGACCTGGCCAAGGACCCGATCTTCCAGGCCCGGTTCCGCCGCGAGGCGCAGAGCGCGGCCGCGCTGAACCACCCCAACATCGTCGCGGTCTACGACACCGGCGAGGACGTGCTCACCAGCGAGGGCCAGAACGACGTCATCGTCCCCTACATCGTCATGGAGTACGTCGACGGAATGACCCTGCGCCAGATCCTGGCCAGCGGCCGGCGCCTGCTGCCCGAGAGGGCGCTGGAGATCACCGCGGGAATCCTCTCCGCCCTGGACTACGCGCACCGTCACGGCATCGTGCACCGCGACATCAAGCCCGGCAACGTCATGCTCACCCGCACCGGCGACGTGAAGGTCATGGACTTCGGGATCGCGCGCGCCATCAACGAGGCGGGTCAGTCGATGACAGCGACCAGCGCCGTGATGGGCACCGCGCAGTATCTGTCCCCCGAGCAGGCGCGTGGTGAGGTCGTCGACGCACGCAGTGACCTCTACTCCACCGGCGTGCTCCTCTACGAGCTTCTCACCGGGAAGCCTCCGTTCACCGGGGACTCCGCGGTCGCGATCGCCTACCAACACGTCAGTGAGATGCCCACGCCCCCGTCCTCGGTGGATCCGGGTGTCTCCCCGGAGATCGACACCGTCGTCATGCACGCACTGGCCAAGCGCGCCGACGATCGCTACCAGAGTGCCGCGGAGTTCCGCACCGACGTGGAGCGGGTGATCGCCGGGGCTCCGGTGACCGCGGCCGTCCCGATGGTGACCGGCGAGGCCACGCGTCAGATGCCCGCGGTCCAGGCCGCCGCCCCGCGCGGTTCGATCTACGACGACTCCCGCCCCCGACGCGCCCGCTCAGGTAGGTCCACAGCGTTCTGGATCGTCAGCCTCCTGGCCGTGGGAGCTGCGGTGATCGGTGCCCTCCTCGTCGGCCGCTTCGTCTTCGGCGGCACGAGCGCCACCGTGGTCACCGTCCCGAGCCTCGACGGGCTCACCATCGAGCAGGCCACCGCCACGCTCGCCGACTACGAGCTGCGCCTCGGTGCCCAAACCCCCGAGATCTCCGAGCGTCCCGCCGGCACCGTCATCGCCCAGCAACCCGCGGCGGGCGAGAGCATCGAGCAGGGACAGAGCGTCAACGTGACGATCAGCGCGGGCCGCGAACAGGCCACCGTGCCCCAGCTCATCGGCCTCACCAGTCTCGACGACGTGCGCACTGCATTGGCCGACGCCAACCTCGTCCTCGGCGACATCCTGGAAGAGGAGTCCAATCAACCCGCGGGCTACGTCCTCGATCAGGACCCGACCGAGGGCACTCAGGTCGCCGCGGGCACCGCGATCGCCATCACCGTGTCCTCGGGCCTCGTCGAGGTGCCCGACGTCGTCGGGATATCCGAGTCGCAGGCACTGTCGGATCTTGCGCGCGCGGGCTTCGAGACACAGGTCATCGATCAGGAGATCGCGGACGTGACACCGGGTGAGGTGCTGGCACAGTCACCGCAACCGGGAAGCCGCTTGGAGCGCGGCGCACTCGTGACGATCACGGTGGCGGTCGGACCGATCATCCCGACACCGGAGCCGACCGTGGCACCCACGGACACCGCGGTTCCGGTACCCACGGATACGGCAGCGCCCGCCCCGGTGGATACGGGTGCGCCCGCCCCGGCCCCGAATCCCTAAGGAGTACTCACCGGGGCGAGGGACTGCGACGTCTCGATCGCTCCGGACAGTCCGCATTCGACCAACCAATTCGCCAACATCGCGTGGCCACCCTCGGTGAGGACCGACTCGGGATGGAATTGCACGCCCTCGACGGCATGGTCCCGATGACGGATCGCCATGATCACCC
>CAZBWA010000043.1:0-1859 GCA_964495555.1 uncultured Bifidobacteriaceae bacterium
TGGGGATGACCTCGCGTGATCTCACCGAGAACGTCGAGCAGATGCTGGTGCTGCGTTCGTTGGTCCTGGTGCGGGACAAGATGGTCGCTGCCCTCGATCGTGTGGCCGGCCTGGCGGTCGCGTACTCCGAGCAGCCGATGGCCGGGCGTTCACACAATGTGCCTGCACAGATGACGACGCTGGGTAAGCGCTTCGCCACTGTCGCCGAGGAGATGGTGCAGGCCTTCGCACGCCTGGAGGATTTGATCGCGCGGTACCCGCTGCGGGGGATCAAGGGTCCGATGGGAACCGCGCAGGACATGCTCGACCTCGTCGGCGACGACGCGCGGTTGGGCGAGTTGGAGGAGCGGGTTGCTGCGCACCTCGGGTTCTCGAACGTCCTCGACAGCGTGGGTCAGGTGTATCCGAGGTCGCTGGACTTCGATGTCGTGAGCGCGCTGGTGCAGGTGGCCGCGGGCCCCTCGGACTTCGCCACCTCTCTGCGACTGATGGCCGGATCCGAACTGGTCACCGAGGGCTTCCGCCCCGGTCAGGTCGGGTCGTCGGCGATGCCCCACAAGATGAACGCGCGCAGCTGCGAGCGCATCAACGGCTTCCAGGTGATCCTGCGCGGATACGCGGTGATGGCCTCCGATCTCGCGGGATCCCAATGGAATGAAGGGGATGTCTCCTGCTCTGTCGTGCGGCGCGTGGCCCTCCCCGATTCCTTCTTCGCGATCGATGGGCTCCTGGAGACATTCCTCACCGTGCTCGATGACTTCGGCGCCTTCCCCGCGGTCATCGACCGTGAGATCGAGCGCTACCTGCCCTTCCTGGCCAGCACCAAGATCCTGATGGCCGCGGTCAAGGCCGGTGCTGGGCGCGAGACCGCGCATGAGGCGATCAAGGAGCATGCGATCGCTGTCGCCCTGGAGATGTGCGATGGTCGCGTGGACAACGACCTGCTCGACCGCATCGCCGCGGACGCGCGCATCCCTCTCGATCGTGCGGCGCTGGATGCACTGATCGCCGATCCTCTGGATTTCACCGGTGACGCGCGCGGCCAGGTCACGCGTGTGGCGACACGGGTGGAGGCTGTGGTGAATCGGTACCCCGAGGCGAGTGGCTACCGCCCCGGTGACATCCGATGATCACCCGCACGGACTACGGACTGCCAGCGGAGTACGTACACGTCTACTCGGGCAAGGTCCGCGATCTCTACGAGGCACCGGGTGGTCGCCTTCTCTTCGTCGCGAGCGATCGCATCTCCGCCTACGACTGGGTCCTCCCCACGGAGATCCCGGACAAGGGCCGCATCCTCACCCAGCTGTCCCTGTGGTGGTTCGAGCGCATCGCCGACATCGTCCCGAGCCACCTGACCACCGCATCCGTTCCCGCGAGTGTTGCCGGCCGCGCCATGGTGTGTGAGCGGATGGAGATGTTCCCGATCGAATGCGTGGTGCGCGGGTATCTGGCGGGTTCGGGTCTGACCGATTACCGCGCCCAGGGGTCGATCTGCGGCAATGGCCTCCCGCCCGGGCTGAAGGACGGCTCGCGCGTGCCGAAACCACTCTTCACCCCGGCCACCAAGGCCGCCATCGGCGACCACGACGTCAACATCACCTTCGACGAAACAGTGGTGGCAATCGGGCAGGAAGAAGCGCAGCAGCTGCGTCGACTCACCCTGGCCGTGTACGAGCGTGCCGCGCAGATCGCCGATGAGCGCGGCCTGATCCTGGCTGACACGAAGTTCGAGTTCGGCGTCCCGTCGAAGGGCAAGTACGCCGGGCGCATCGTCATTGGTGACGAAGTCCTGACTCCCGACTCCTCGCGCTACTGGCCCGCGGATCAGTGGGAGCCGGGTCACGCGCAACCGTCCT
>CAZBWA010000043.1:1959-3214 GCA_964495555.1 uncultured Bifidobacteriaceae bacterium
TCCTCGCGCTACTGGCCCGCGGATCAGTGGGAGCCGGGTCACGCGCAACCGTCCTTCGACAAGCAGTACGTGCGTGACTGGCTCACGTCGCCGGCGTCGGGGTGGTCGAAGGACTCCGGTGATCCACCGCCCGCCCTCCCCGACGATGTGGTGGAACGCACCCGTGCGAAGTACGTCGAGGCTTATGAGCGCCTGACGGGACGGCAGTTCACATGAGCTGGTTGGTCACCGGCGGTGCCGGATACATAGGAGCGCACGTGGTGCGCTCCCTCCTCGATGCGGGTATGTCCCCCGTGGTGATCGACGACCTCTCCCACGGGCTCGCCGCCCGCGTGCCTGCGGGAGTACCGCTCGTCGTGGGCCGGATCCAGGATCGCGCCCTCCTCACGGCCACCATCCGGGAGCACGGAGTCACCGGCGTGATCCACCTCGCTGCGCTCAAGGCCGCTGGGGAATCGGTGCAGATGCCGTTGGAGTACTACACGGAGAACGTCGGCGGGATGGTCGACCTGCTCGAGGTCATGCACCACACGGGCGTCTCGAATCTCGTCTACTCCTCCTCAGCTGCGGTGTACGGGACGCCTGTGTCCAACCCGGTCTCCGAGGATGCGGAGTTGCTCCCCGAGAGCCCCTACGGCGAGACCAAGGTGATCGGTGAGTGGATGGCCCGCGACGCCGGCGTCGCCTGGGGTCTGTCCTGGGTGGCGTTGCGGTACTTCAACGTCGCCGGTGCCGGGTCCGATGACCTCGGTGACAACAGCGTGAACAACCTGATCCCGATGGTCTTCGCTGCCCTCGACGAGGGTCGCGCACCACAGATCTTCGGCGACGACTACCCGACGCCCGACGGCACATGCATCCGCGACTACATCCACGTGGTGGATCTCGCGGAGGCGCATGTGGCGGCCGCGCGACTGTGTGACGCAGGGGCGGCAGACGTATTCAACGTCGGTCGAGGTACGGGGTCCTCGGTCCGCGAAGTCATGGACATGGTGTCCGAGGTGATCGGCCGCGACGCCGAGGCTCAGGTGGTCGAGCGTCGCGCCGGCGATCCGCCCGCCACGTTCGCGCAGACCGATCGCATCCGCGAGCGGCTGGGATGGTCCGCGCACCACGACCTGCGGGACATGGTCGCCTCCGCGTGGGGCGCCCACACCGCGCACCGATGATCACCCGTCTCGACGTCTGGGGCATCGGGAACCGCGGGATCCCCGCGGCGCTGATGCGCATGGCGACGCAGCGGCGTGCGGTGCGC
>CAZBWA010000043.1:3314-6775 GCA_964495555.1 uncultured Bifidobacteriaceae bacterium
CCGCGGGATCCCCGCGGCGCTGATGCGCATGGCGACGCAGCGGCGTGCGGTGCGCGCGATCCCCGGTGTGAGCTTCGCCAAACTCATGGGCACGGGGTCGGGTGAGACCTTCACGATGCGGGATGCCGACCTTCGTCACTGGGCGATCCTGACCGTGTGGCCGGATGAGGCCGGTGCCGCGTCCTTCGATGATCATCGGGTTGCGTGTGCCTGGCTGGACTCCTGCATTGAGCACGCGTGCATCACGATGCGCCCGCTGGTGAGCCGCGGTTCCTGGTCGGGGCGAGAGCCCTTCGCGGTCCGGGACACCAAGGCTGCGCCGGGTCCGATCGCGGCGATCACGCGTGCCCGCATCAAGCCGCACCTGTGGTGGCGTTTCTGGTCCTCGGTGCCGCCCGTCGCGTTGGATCTGCACAACGATCCCGGAGTCGTCTTCACCCTCGGAATCGGCGAAGCACCCGTGGGGCTTCAGGGGACGTTCAGCATCTGGCGCGACGCCGCCGCCCTGTCCGAGTTCGCCTACCGACGTCCCGCGCATGCGGAGGTCGTCGCACGGACACACGAGTTGCAGTGGTACGCGGAGGAGATGTTCACCCGCTTCCAGGTGATGACCACCCGTGGCCGCTACGACGGACGCGACGTGCCCTCGGTGGGCTGAGCGACGAACACCGGGATCTGCCGGTGGATGTTGCGCTCGTACATCCGGTAGGCCGACCAGTTGTCGGCGAGCTTCGCGTAGATGTCGCGTGCGGTGTCGCCCTCGACCTCGACGAAGGTGCAGGGCAGCTCGGTGCCCTCGATCTCGATGCGGCCCTGCGCATGCGCGCGCACGTTGAAGACCCAGCCCGGCACCTTCTCCTGACCTGCGTTCGATCCGGCAATGCCCCAGCCGGGAATCCCATCGAGGAGCGTTGGGACACCGAGAAGCGGGGTGCGCCGCCACTCACCGGACTTGCGTCCGAGCGTGGTGATCCACACAACCTGCGCCCCGCCCGGGAAGCGCCGCATGAGTCGACCGCCGGAGACCCGGTCGAGGAAGCGGTGCGCGACCGTCGTGGCCCGCAGCGCGCTGCCCCACACCAGGTCGTATCCGCGGGAACCCATGCACAGAGGCTAGGCCGGATACCCTCGAGGGCACCAACGAGTCGTGGAGGACGTTCTTATGACGACACCTCGGTCCATGGGTCGGCGCACATTCCTCGGCCTGATCAGCGGTCTGGCCACTGCCCTCGTCGTGCCGACCGGTGCGCAGGCGCGTTCGTTGCCGGCCGGCATCGCCACATCGTCGACCTGGCCGAGTGCACAGACATGGAATGAGCTGCGACGTGTGCTGGGTAAGCGGCTGATCCGGCCCACGCAGCCGTGGGCGGGTTTGGCACCGGGACCGATCCCGAGCAGGTTGCTCAATCCGTGGTTCCTGGAGGAGCAGCCGGGGGCCACGCAGTCGACGGGCATGTACCGGGCGTGGACCTCGACGCCGAGTAGTTATGCCGTGGCCGCGCGTTCGGTGTCCGACATCGTCACCGGAGTCGATTTCGCCCGGGACAACAACGTGCGTCTCGTGGTGAAGGGAACCGGACACGACTACTACGGGCGCTCATCGGGTCCCCGTGAGTCGCTGCTGATCTGGACGCATCACATGCGCAAGATCACCGTGCACGACGGCTTCGTCCCGCAAGGCGCGCCGTCGGGAACGAAGCCCGTACCGGCGGTGACGACCACGGCGGGGAACCGTTGGCTGGAGGCATACAAGGCGGCGTCGGCCCGGGGGCTCTACATCCAGGGGGGCGGATGCACGAGCGTCGGTGCGTGCGGTGGGTTCGCCCTCGGGGGTGGTTTCGGTTCGTTCAGCAAGAGGTTCGGGTCGGGGGCTGCCGGTGTCCTCGAACTGACCGTGGTCATCGCGGATGGATCCGTTCTCACCGTGAACGCGTACCAGCACCCTGATCTCTTCTGGGCGTTGCGCGGTGGCGGTGGTGGCACCTTCGGTGTCGTGACATCCATGACGCTGTTGGCGCACCCCGAACCCACCATCTCCGGATGGATCTCGGGACCGATCACGGCGAAGTCCGACGCGGCTTTCCAGGAGCTGATTCAGCGCTACGTCGAGTTCGCGGGCACCACCTTGAGCACACCCACCTGGGGTGAGGGCGTCATCCTCAATCCCGATTACGGGATGGCGTCGGCCTTCAATACCGGCCTCAACGTCATGCAGGTGGGGACGACATTCCTCGACATTCCGACCGAGGAGGCGATCAGTGCGTGGGAGCCGTTCCTGGCTCCGCTCCGTCGTCGACCGGAGGACTTCACGGTCAACGTGAACTTCTCATCGAAGAAGTTCAGTGAGCGATGGAAGGCAACCCCGCGCGAGGCGATCTTCGACGACCGCCCCGGTGCACCGAAGGGCTACTTCTGGTGGAACGGCAACGCCTCCGAGGTCGCTGCCTACTGGGGTGGATACGACGGACGAGGGGTTCCGCATGCGATGACGCAGGGGGCCAACGCCGCTGTGCTCGCCAAGGCGCTCTTCACTGCGTCGCGGACGAGCTTGATCCTGTGGCAGACGAACAAGGCCCTGTACGGGGAACACCCCGAAGCGAAGGCGCGTGATCTCACGACGTCGGTGAATCCGGCGGTGTTCGACAACGTCGCCTTCATCACCATCGGGGCGTGGAAGCAAGGGAAGTACCCCGGTGTGGCAGGCCATGAGCCGAACACCGCCGAGTCCCAGGCCCAGTTCGACGGAGTCATGGCTGCCTCGGCAGTGCTTCGAACCGTGACGGAGGACGGTGGCTCGTACTCGAATGAGGGCAACTACTTCGAGCGCGATTGGCGGCGCCAGTTCTGGGGCAGCAACTACCCCCGGCTGCTGCGGGTGAAGCGGAAGTACGACCCCACGAACCTGTTCCGTGTTCACAAGGGAGTCGGCAGCGGGGACGACGACTGAGGAGCGCCGGAGCCGCGAGACGTATGGCATTATGTATGGCATGACTTCCGGTATGAAGCGCACCACTATCTACCTGCCCGATGAGCTCAAGGCTCGCCTCGAGGCTGCCGCGAAGCGGCGTGGTGTCACGGAAGCGGACATCATCCGTCTGGCTGTGGACAAGGAGTTGACGCGCGGCCTGCAGGGTGCGGGAATCATCACCGACCCACTGCCTGAGGGGGTGAGTGGACGCACCTTGGAGGAGCACATGAAGGGATTCGGTGAGATGTGATCGTCATCGATACCGGCGTGCTCCTCGCCTACTTCGCCGCATCCGACCCTGATCACCGCAGCGTGGTGGACTTCCTTGATTCGACCTCTGAACGGCTGGTCACAACCCCACTCGTACTCGCCGAACTCGACTATTTCGTTCTAGACCGCTTCGGTCCCCGCGTCGAAGCGCGAGTCCTGCAGCGCGTGATCGACAGCAATATGGAGATTCTCCCTTTCGGGGCGCACGAACTTTACGCGTGCG
>CAZBWA010000043.1:6875-15087 GCA_964495555.1 uncultured Bifidobacteriaceae bacterium
ATCGACAGCAATATGGAGATTCTCCCTTTCGGGGCGCACGAACTTTACGCGTGCGTACGGATCCTCGATAGATATCGGGACCTGGAACTCGGCCTTACTGACGCTTCCGTTATTGCCGCGGCGGACGCGAGTGGAACCCGGCGAATTGCGACCCTGGATATCAAGGATTTCGGTGCGGTGGCACCCGTGTCCGGCGGCTCTTTCGAACTCCTTCCCCGGCGATAGGGTTGAGGCCTTCCCCCTTCTACACAGGGATGGAGTGTCCGTGGCTCGCGTGATCGTCGACGTCATGCTCAAGCCTGAGATCCTGGACCCACAGGGACGTGCGGTCCAGGGCGCCCTCGGCCGGCTGGGACTGAACGGTGTCACCGGGGTCCGCCAAGGCAAGCATTTCGTCATCGACCTCGAGGGTGAGCTCGATGCCGATCGTGCGGCGACCCTGGACCGGCTGGCGGGTGAACTGCTGAGCAACCCCGTGATCGAGGACTTCACGCTGACCGTGGTGGACGCGTGAGGATCGGAGTCGTCACCTTCCCCGGTTCGCTCGATGATCGCGACGCCGCCCGCGCCGTGCGCATCGCTGGCGGCCAGGCGGTGGCCCTCTGGCACGGTGACGACGACCTGCGCGGTGTCGATGCCGTGGTCCTCCCCGGTGGCTTCTCGTACGGTGATTACCTGCGTTGTGGGGCGATCGCACGGTTCGCGCCGATCATGCAGCGGGTGGTGGAGGGTGCACGATCCGGAATGCCCGTCCTCGGCATCTGCAACGGTTTCCAGATCCTGTGTGAATCCCATCTCCTCCCCGGTGCGTTGACGCGCAACGATCATCTGCACTTCATCTGCCGCGACCAGACGCTACGCATCGAGAACACCACGAGTGCCTGGACCACGTCCTTCACTGTCGGGCAGGAAATCGTCATCCCCCTGAAGAACGGTGAGGGTGGCTTCGTCGCCGATGACGCAACCCTCGATGCGCTGGAGGCCGAGGGCCGCGTGATCGCCCGGTACGTCGGGCTGAATCCGAATGGCAGTCGGCGGGACATCGCGGGGATCTGCAATGAGAAGGGCAACGTCGTCGGGTTGATGCCGCACCCCGAGCACGCGGTGGAGGACCTCACCGGACCCACCACGGACGGCTTGGGTTTCTTCACCAGCGTGCTGTCCCTCGTCGGGAGCAGCCGGTGACCATCGACACCGTCGAGCGTGCCGTCTCCACCCCGGACACCGCGCAGCCCTACGCCGACCTGGGACTCAAGGACGACGAGTACGCACGGATCCGCGAGATCCTCGGCCGTCGTCCGACATCGTCGGAGTTGGCGATGTATTCGGTGATGTGGAGCGAGCACTGCTCCTACAAGTCCTCCAAGGTGCATCTGCGTCAGTTCGGTGAGAAGAAGCCGGAGACCGACGCACTGCTCGTCGGTATCGGCGAGAACGCGGGCGTGGTCGACATCGGCGACGGATGGGCGGTGACCTTCAAGGTCGAGTCCCATAACCATCCGTCGTACGTGGAGCCGTACCAGGGTGCGGCGACAGGGGTCGGCGGCATCGTCCGCGACATCCTCTCGATGGGCGCGCGTCCGATCGCGGTGATGGACCCGCTGCGCTTCGGTCCCCTCGATGCCCCCGACACCGCGCGCGTACTGCCGGGTGTGGTGGCCGGCATCGGCGGATACGGGAACTGCCTGGGCCTTCCGAACATCGGTGGCGAGGTGGTCTTCGACCCGTCGTACGCGGGTAACCCCCTCGTGAACGCGTTGTGCATCGGCGCGATGCGGCATGAGGACATCCACCTCGCGAGCGCGAAGGGCGTCGGGAATCTCGTCGTCCTGTATGGCGCACGCACGGGCGGCGACGGCATCGGCGGAGTCTCGGTGCTGGCGTCGGAGACTTTCGACGCGGAGGGTCCGGCCAAACGTCCGAGCGTCCAGGTCGGTGACCCCTTCATGGAGAAACTACTCATCGAGGCGACGCTCGAGGTGCTGCAGGCCGGACTCGTCGAAGGTATCCAGGATCTCGGCGGCGCGGGCATCTCTTGCGCGACGAGCGAGCTCGCCTCCAATGGCGAGGGCGGCATGCACGTGTGGTTGGACCGCGTACTGCTGCGCGATCCCACGCTTTCCCCCGAGGAGATCCTGATGAGCGAGTCACAGGAGCGCATGTGCGCGATCGTGCGCCCGGACCGCATCGAGGAGTTCCTCTCCCGCTGCCGCAAGTGGGACGTGGAGGCAGTGGTGATCGGTGAGGTCACCGACTCCGGTCGACTCACGATCGACTGGCACGGTGAGCGCATCGTCGACGTGCCACCGCGCACCGTGGCGCACGAAGGCCCCGTGTACCAGCGTCCGTTCTCCCGCCCCGCATCGCTGGATGCGCTGCAGGCGGATGGGCCAGGACGTCTGCCCCGGCCGTCCACCCCGGAAGACGTGCGTGCCGCGGTGCTCGCGTTGGTCGGGTCCCCGAACCTCGCGTCCAAGGCGTGGGTCACCAGCCAATACGACCGCTATGTTCTCGGCAACACCGTTCTCGCGCAGCCGGAGGACTCGGGCATGGTGCGCGTCGACGAGGTGACGGGGCGCGGTGTCGCGGTGTCGACCGATTGCAATGGACGCTTCACCATGCTTGACCCCTATACCGGTGCGCAGTTGGCGCTGGCCGAGTCCTATCGCAACGTCTCCGTGACGGGTGCGGTGCCGCTCGCGGTCACCAACTGCCTGAACTTCGGCTCCCCGGAGGATCCCGGTGTCATGTGGCAGTTCGCGGAGGCTGTGCGCGGATTGGCCGATGGATGTCTGGAGTTGGGCATCCCGGTGACGGGTGGGAACGTCTCCTTCTACAACCAGACCGGAGAGACTGCGATCCTCCCGACACCCGTGGTCGGC
Source organism: uncultured Bifidobacteriaceae bacterium (assembly GCA_964495555.1). Taxonomy (GTDB): domain Bacteria; phylum Actinomycetota; class Actinomycetes; order S36-B12; family S36-B12; genus VGCC01. The sequence continues at coordinate 9,758 of CAZBWA010000043.1, forward strand.
GTCCTCGGAGTGATCGACGATGTGCACCGGCGCACCCCGATGGCCTGGAGCTCCCCCGGTGAGGTGATCTACCTCCTCGGTGACACCGAAGACGAATTTGGTGGGAGCGAATGGGCGCACCTGCAGGGTCATCTCGGCGGCGTCCCTCCGCGCGTGGACCTGGCGCGCGAGCGCGCGCTGAGTCGCGTGCTCGTCGAGGGCGCGAGGGATGGCGTCCTCGCGGCCGCGCATGACGTGTCCGACGGGGGAGTGGCGCAGGCGCTGGTCGAGATGGCGATGCGTTCTGGCATCGGGGCGGACCTGGCGATTCCCTCCGACCTCGAACCCTTCGTGTTCTGCTGCAGCGAAAGTGCGGGCCGCGCCATCGCCGTCGTGACTCCGACGCAGGAGGAGGCCCTGCGTCGACTCTGCGCGCATCACCATGTGCCGGTGCAGCGCATCGGAGTCGTCACGTCTTGGGACGAGGTGTCCTTCGGATCTTTCACGCTGGGGCTGGAGGAATTGCGCCGCGTGCACGAGGCCACCATCCCCGCCGCCCTCGCGGGGTGAGTATGGATGCCGAGGAGGTGCGCTCCCTGCTCGCGGAGTGGGACGACGCGACGCAGGAACGCATCCGCGCGGCGGTGCGGACCACCCTCGATGCCCTGTCCGCGATCGCGCCGGGGCGCAGCGTCGAGGTGCGGATCCCGCCCTACGCGGCGGTCCAGGTCGTCGCCGGAACCACCCATCGGCGCGGCACGCCCCCGGCGGTGGTGGAGGCCGACGCCCGCACATGGCTCGCCCTGTGCGTGGGGGAGGCGGACTGGCAGAGCGCCGTCGCCTCCGGTCGGGTCCGGGCCAGCGGGGAGCGCTCGGATCTGGGGGGCCTCCTCCCCCTCTCCTGAGGCGCAACGTCGTGCCCTGATAACTTAGGCTTACCTAAGTAAGGCTCGACTAACAAGGAAACCCGTGAAAAGACTCCTCGCTGCCGCCCTCACCGCCCTGACCCTCGCCGCGTGCGGTGGGACCGAGGCATCCTCCGATGGATCCCCGATCGTCGTCTACTCCGGGCGCAGCGAGGAACTCGTGGCACCGCTGTTCGCCGAGTTCACGGCGCAGACCGGCATCCCCGTCGAGGTGCGGTACGGCGACACCGCCGAACTCGCCGCCCAGATCATCGAGGAGGGAGACGCCTCGCCGGCCGACCTCTTCTTCGGCCAGGACGCGGGTGCCCTCGGTGCACTCGATGCGGCAGGGTTGTGTGCGCCGCTCCCGGACGGAGCCGCGGACGCGGTCCCCGCCCGCTACCGCGCGGAGTCCGGAAACTGGACGGGCATCACGGGGCGCTCGCGTGTCATCGCCTACGACTCGAATCGCGTCACCGCCGACGAGGTCCCGACATCGGTGCTCGAGCTCACCGACCCGCGATGGAAGGGCGAGGTTGCGATCGCTCCCACCAACGGGTCCTTCCAGGCGTTCGTGACAGCCATGCGCGTCAGCCTCGGGGACGAGGCGACGAAGAAATGGCTGCAAGGCATGGTGGACAACGACGCTCAGATCTACGAGAAGAACAGCCTGATCCGCGACGCCGTGGATGCCGGTCAGGTGAAGTTGGGGTTGATCAACCACTACTACTGGTACGAGAAGGCCGCCGAGGTCGGCGAGGACCAGATGAACGTGCAGATCGCCTTCACCGCACCGGGGGATCCCGGATCGCTCGTGAACGTTGCCGGAGCCTGCGTCCTGAGTGGCGCGGGTAACCCCGAGGGCGCAGGCGAGTTCATCACGTGGGTACTCACCCCGGAAGAGCAGGAGTGGTTCGTGGCGAAGAGTTGGGAGTATCCGCTTATCGCAGGAGTTCCCGCCGCGACAGGTCTGCCGCCGATCGATTCCCTCCAGGGGCCAGATCTCCCCCTTGCCGAACTCGAGGATCTCCCCGGCACGCTCGCGATGCTGCAGGAAGTCGGTCTGACATAGGCACCCCGCGGAATGTGACGACACCGCCCCGGCCTCTCGTGATGGCCGCGGCGGTGTCCGTCGTTGTCATGGCCGTTCCCCTCGGCTACCTGCTCATCCGTGTGTTCGGAGCGGGATGGGACTCCATCATGGAGACCCTTGTCCGACCGAGGACGGTGGAAACCGCGGCGACGAGCGTCACGCTCGTAATCCTCGTCGTCGGTCTGGCCCTCATCCTCGCGATTCCCACCGCGGTGCTGATCGCGCGCACGGATGTCCCCGGATCGCGCTTCTGGTGGGTGGTCACCGCACTTCCCCTCGCCATCCCGTCGTACGTGGCCGCCTACACGTGGATCGCTGAGTTCCCGGCGATGTCGGGGATCGGTGCAGCGGCACTCGTGATGGCGCTCTGCACCTTTCCGTACATCAGCATCCCGATGGCCATCGCCCTGCGCCGCATCGATGCGGGCTACGAGGAGGTGGCGCGCAGTTTGGGATCGAGGCCGCTGCGGGTGCTGACCCGCGTGACGTTGCCGATCGTCTGGCCCGCGGGTGCGGCAGGAGCGCTCCTCGTCGGGCTCTACACGCTCGCGGAGTTCGGCACCGTCGCGATCTTCCGCGTCGACGCATTCACGCGCGTCATCTACGCGTCGTACCGCGCGTCGTTCGATCGAGTATCCGCGGCGGTCCTCGCGATCCTCCTGGTGATCCTCGCCCTGCTCCTGGTCTGGATCGAGGCACGGGTCCGCGGTCGTGCGCGACGCTGGAGAGTGGGCAGCGGATCGGCACGACCAGCACCCCCGATCCGCCTCCACGGTCGCTCCCGGGCTGCGGCACTCGCGTGGCTGATCATGATCGTGGCGCTGTCTCTCGGTGTGCCCATTGCATCGCTCACCCGACAACTCCTCATCAGTCGCAATGCCTCCTGGGATCCGGTGGAGATGGGCGGCGCGATCCTTGGTTCCCTCACCGCAGCGGGTCTCGGCGCTCTGCTCGCACTGCTCCTCTGCCTCCCGGTCGCGGCCCTCGCAGCGCGGTACGCGACGCGCTCGGCACGATGGCTCGAGACCGGCGCCTTCCTGGGACAGGCGCTGCCGGGTGTCGTGGTCGGGCTCTCACTCGTCTTCCTGACGCTCGCGGTGCTGCCATCGATCTACCAGACGCTGATCACCGTGGCACTCGCCTACGCGATCCTCTTCACACCCAAGGCCGTTGGCTCGGCACGATCCGCGATCGCCGCCGTCCCGCCGGGCATGGAGCAGGTGGCGCGATCCCTGGGACGCGGTCCCCTGCGCGCGTGGTGGGAGGTCACCGGGCGCCTCGCCTGGCCAGGCATCGCCGCCGGTGCGCTCCTCGTCCTCCTCACCGCCATGAAGGAGTTGCCCGCGACCCTCATGCTGCGACCCACCGGGTTCGAGACGATGGCGACGGAGTTGTGGACGCGCACCGAGGTTGGATCCTTCGGTGCTGCCGCTCCCTATGCCCTGGGACTCATCGTGCTCGCGGCCGTCCCCGCGTGGCTCCTCGGTCGGTGGATGGGTGCACCGACGCGCGTCCGCACCGTGGAGCAGGATGCAATCGTGGAGGTGCCGGTATGAGCGGTGTGCGACTCGCACATGTCACCGCGGGCTACGGCGGGGCGCCGGTGGTGGTGGACGTCGATCTGCACGTCGATGCGGGATCGTTCACATCGATCGTGGGCCCCAGTGGTTGCGGGAAGACGACACTGGTCCGCACCATCGCGGGATTCCTGCGTCCGAGCTCCGGGACCATCACCCTCGCCCACAGGGAAGTCAGCGGGCCCGGTGTCTTCGTCCCGCCGGAGAAGAGGAATGTCGGGATCGTGCCGCAGGACGGCGCGCTCTTCCCACACCTCGACGTCGCCGGCAACATCGGCTTCGGCATCCCCCGGGGCGGCATGTCGGACGGCACCACCGTGGCCCAGCGTGTCGCCGAGGTCCTAGCGCTGGTCGACCTGTCCGGGTTCGAGTCCGTGGCACCGCATGAACTCTCCGGCGGTCAGCAGCAGCGGGTGGCGCTGGCGCGGGCGTTGGCACCGCGCCCGGATGTCTTGCTGCTCGATGAACCCTTCTCGGCGCTCGACGCCGGTCTCCGAACGGAGCTCCGTGCGGAGGTGCGCGAGGTTCTCGGATCGGTCGGCACCACCACGATTCTGGTGACACACGATCAGGAGGAGGCCCTGTCGATCTCCGACCAGGTGGCGCTGATGATCGCCGGTCGCATCATCCAGTCCGGTGCTCCGACAGACCTCTACTCCGAGCCCGCGAGCCTGGACGCCGCACGGTTCCTGGGGGAGGTCGTGGAGATCCCCGCGACGTTGATCGCACCGGATCGAGCGGACACACCCCTGGGCGTCATCGATGTCGTGCGTACGGACGAGGCCGAAGGTGTGCTCGTACTCCGGCCCGAGCAGTTGCACCTGGTGCCGACGCACGAGTCGAGCCTTCCCGGTGGCGTGGTCCGTTCCATCCGGTACCAGGGACATGACTCCCTCGTGGACGTCATGACCGATCCGGGAGTGCCGATGACCGTGCGTGTGGCGGGTCGGGCACGGGTGGCTCCCGGTGACCGTGTGGGGATCGCCCTCGAGGGGCGCGGTCGGGTCGTCCGCTAGCGGGCGGCCGCCGTCGTGATGAATCCGTGATCTTCGAAGGCCCGTGATCGGAGCGACGTGAGGACTACAGTCCGGAACGATCTCTACGAAGGGTGTCAGCGCGGCCCATGGCTTCTGTGGCAATCCGGATCCGAGGCTTACGACGTGTGTTCGGCGATGTGGTCGCCGTGGACGATGTCGACCTCGATGTGTACGACGGTGAATTCCTGACCCTCCTCGGACCCTCGGGTTCGGGCAAGACGACGGTGCTGCGCATGATCGCGGGATTCGAGCGCCCGGATGCAGGGACGGTCGAGTTAGCGGGGGTCGATGTGACCGATGTGCCGCCCTACGCCCGCGATGTGAACACGGTGTTCCAGGACTACGCCCTCTTCCCGCACATGACCGTCCTGCAGAACGTGGAGTACGGGTTGATGGTCAAGAAGGTTCCGAAGGCCGAGCGCCTGCAGCGCGCTCTCGAGGCTTTGGAATCGGTCCGACTCTCCGGCTACGAGAAGCGCACACCGTCGCAACTCTCCGGCGGTCAACGTCAGCGTGTGGCCCTCGCGCGCGCCCTCGTCAACCGACCCAAGGTCCTCCTGCTGGACGAGCCGCTGGGAGCCCTGGACCTGAAGCTCCGCGAGCAGATGCAGGTGGAGCTCAAGGAGATCCAACGTGAGGTAGGGATCACCTTCGTTTTCGTGACGCATGATCAAGACGAGGCCCTGACCATGTCCGATCGCATCGCCGTGTTCAACGAGGGTCGGATCGCGCAGGTCGG
>CAZBWA010000044.1:0-15075 GCA_964495555.1 uncultured Bifidobacteriaceae bacterium
CCCACGGGGTCGAGGCGGCCATCGACGTGACGCTCCTCTCCCGCTACTACGAGCGGTACGCGGACCATGCGGTCTCCGTCACCCGACGTGTGGTCACCATCGTCACCGGCGAGCCCTACGTGGCCGTCACTCTGGACGGTTAGCAGGCCCGCGGGCCCATACGTCACACTTCTCCCCATGAGCGGGCAGTTGCATCGGATTGCCGTGCTGTCCATTCACACCTCTCCCCTGGACCAACCGGGCACGGGCGACGCCGGGGGCATGAACGTCTACGTCGTCGAAACCAGCCGCCGGATCGCCGAAGCCGGCATCGAGGTGGAGATCTTCACCCGGGCCACGACCTCGAGCCTCCCTCCCGTCGTCGAGCTCGCCCCCGGCGTGACCGTGCGGCACGTGACCGCCGGTCCGTTCGAGGGCCTGACCAAGGATCAGCTCCCCGGCCAGTTGTGCGCGGTCACGGCCGGACTGCTGCGCGCGGAGGCCGCCCGCCCCGAGGGATGGTTCGACCTCATCCACTCCCACTACTGGCTCTCCGGTCAGGTGGGGTGGCTCGCATCCGAACGCTGGAACGTGCCGCTGGTCCACACCATGCACACCATGGCGAAGGTGAAGAACGCGGAATTGGCCGACGGCGACACCCCGGAGCCGGAGGTGCGCGTCATCGGTGAGCAGCAGGTGGTCGACGCGGCAACGCGCCTCGTCGCGAACACCTCCGACGAAGCACGACAACTCGTCGATCTCTACTCCGCCGATCCCCGACGCGTCGACGTGGTGCACCCCGGCGTCGACCTCGACACCTTCCACCCCGCTGACCGCGCCGAGGCACGTCGCGCGAAGGGTCTTGCGTCGGACTCGATCGTTCTGCTCTTCGTCGGTCGCATCCAGCCGCTCAAGGCGCCGGATGTGGTGCTCAACGCCGCTGCGGTCATGGCGCGTGACCCCGAGATCCGCGCCCGGCTACGCGTGGTCGTCTGCGGGGGACCGTCGGGCAGTGGCCTGGATCGACCCAACGCCCTCGTCGATCAAGCGCGCGCACTGGGCATCCACGACATCGTGAGGTTCGAACCTCCAGGCGACCGTCAGGCACTCGCAGCCTGGTATCGCGCGGCTGACCTCACGATCGTCCCCTCCCACTCGGAGTCCTTCGGTCTCGTGGCGGTGGAGTCGCAGGCGTGCGGGACCCCCGTCGTGGCCGCAGCGGTGGGCGGGCTGCGCACCGCGGTCGCCGATGGTGTGAGCGGAGTGCTCATCCCGGGTCACGATCCACGCATGTACGCCGAGACCGTCCTGCGTCTCCTGCAGGAGCCGGCGCGCATGGAGGAGTTGCGCGCGGGCGCGCGCATGCATGCGGCGCGCTTCGGATGGGCGGGCACGGCCAGCGGGCTGCTCGAGACGTATCGCGCAGCGGTGGCGGACAGCCGTCCCCACCTCAGCCTCGTATCCCCATGACCACCCTCGCCGAACTCGAACGGCTCCTCGACGACGCCGGGGTCACGTGGGAGGAGGTCACCGCGACGACCGTGGTCGTCACCCTTCCGGGCGAACGCAAACTGCAGACCACCTGCAGCCTCACGCTGGGTACCTCAGCACTCACCGTCAACGCCTTCGTCTCCCGGCGTCCCGACGAGAACCACGCCGCGGTGTACCGCTGGCTTCTGGAGCAGAACCGTCGGCTCTACGCGTTGGCGTTCAGCCTCGACCACCTGGGCGACATCTACCTCACCGGGCGCGTGCCCCTGAGCGCGGTGTCCGCCGAGGAGATCGACCGGCTCCTGGGATGCGTCGTCGAGTACTCCGACACGTCGTTCAACACGATCCTGGAGATCGGCTTCGCCAGCGCCATTCGTCGAGAGTGGGAATGGCGCACGGAGAAGGGACTCTCCACGGACAATCTCGCCGCCTTCGCCCACCTGCTCCAACCCCTCGAGCCGCACGACTGATCCGGCAGGATGGGGCCCATGACGTCCACCCTCATCCTTCTGCGACATGGCGAGAGCGACTGGAACGCCCGCAATCTCTTCACCGGCTGGGTCGACGTCGGTCTGACCGACACGGGACGCGCCGAGGCGGCGCGGGGTGGCCGCATGCTCGCCGAGGCGGGGCTCCTCCCGGATGTCGTGCACACGAGCCTGCTCACCCGCGCGATCACCACCGCCAACCTCGCACTCGCCGAATGCAATCGGCTGTGGATCCCCACCGTGCGCAACTGGCGCCTCAACGAGCGCCACTACGGGGCCTTGCAGGGGAAGAACAAGGCGCAGACACTCGAGGAATTCGGGGAAGAGCAGTTCATGCTCTGGCGTCGCTCCTACGACGTCCCACCACCGCCCATCGATCCGAATAGCGAGTTCGCGCAGACGCACGATCCGCGTTACGCCGCCCTTCCCCCCGAGGCCAGACCGAGCACCGAGTGCCTGGCGGATGTTGTGCGTCGACTGATCCCCTACTGGGAGGACGTGATCGTTGCCGAGGGTCTGCGTCGCGGTGACACGGTCCTCGTCGCCGCCCACGGGAACTCGCTACGCGCACTCGTGAAGCACCTCGACGGGATCTCCGACGACGACATCGCCGCGTTGAACATTCCCACGGGCATCCCGCTCGTCTACCGACTCGACGACGACATGAAGCCGCTCGTTCCCGGAGGCGAGTACCTCGACCCCCAGGCCGCCCAGGCGGCCGCGGCTGCGGTCGCGGCACAGGGACGCGCGTGACGACTGAACGACTCGACCTGCAGGACTCCACCCTGCGCGAGTGGAACGCCACGGTCCTCGCGTCGGACCCCGATCAGGGTGTTGTCCTCGATCGTTCGGCCTTCTACCCCGGCGGTGGTGGGCAGCCACCCGACCACGGGGTCCTCCTCTGGGGAGGTGTGCAGACCCGGATCGTGGACGTGCGGAGGTCCGATGACTACTGGTTGGTGCCCGCCGAGGGGGACCCGCTCCCCCCGGTCGGAACCCAGGTGACCGGTGCACTCGAAGACGAGCGCCGGACCGCACTCATGCGCACCCACTCGGGCCTGCACCTGCTCTCCGGGGTCGTCTTCCGTGACTTCGGCGCCCTAGTCACCGGGAGCAACATGGACCCCCTGAGCGGACGCCTCGACTTCAACCTCGATGAGGTTCCCGAGGGGTTCAAGGAGTCCGTCGAGGAAGCCTGCAACGTCGAGGTCCGGGCCGATCGCGCGATCACGGCATACGAACTCCCACGAGCCGAGGCATTCCAGATCCCCGATGTCATCCGCACCGCTACGAACCTGCTCCCACCGACCATCGAAATCGTGCGCATCGTGGATATCGCTGGTCTGGATGTCCAGGCCGACGGGGGTACGCACGTCGCCTCCACCGCGACGATCGGCGTCATCCGCGTCCTGAAGATCGAGAACAAAGGTAAGGGTTTCCGCCGCATCCGCATCGCCCTGGAGTCCTGAGTGAGCCACCCCGGGAAGGTCGGCTGGCTCGAACTGTTCTACGACCTCATCTTCGCGGCCAGCACGCTCGTCATCTTCATGTCCATGAAGCAGGACTTCAGCGCGGAGAACCAGTGGTGGCTCAGTTTCGTGGTGCTGCTGCTCTTCAGCGTGTGGCTCATGACCACCTTCGCGCTCAACCGGCTTCGGGATCAATCGACGTGGGTGCGGACCCTTGTGTTCGCGCAGATGGGCGCACTCATCGTGACGGTATTCATCGCCGCCTCGACGAGCAGCATCGATGACAACCTGGGGCTGTTCTTCCTCGCGATCGTCTTCCTGACCCTCGGTGCCCTCGCCCGCACCGTGGCACGGCAGGCGGGCACCCCCGCCGAGCTTCAGCGCTATGCCGGATGGGGTGCGTTCATCGCCGCGTTCATCATCGGGGTCAACGCCTTCACGCCGGAGTCCTACAACCTCGTCGCGATGGGGTTCGCCTTCCTCATCATCGTGATCGGCTACTTCCTGCTCTTCCTCCCGCGCATCGACAAGCAGATGCCCATCGATCGCGAGCACCTCGCCGAGCGCCTGGCACAACTCCTCCTCATCGTCATGGGCGAGTCGTTCCTCGAGATCGCCATCGGATTCCAACTCGGCGGGGAGCCCAACATCATCGGCATCGTGCTGGTCGTGCTCCTCCTCGGACTGACCTGGGCGCAGTACTTCGACGTGTTGTGGAACCGGGGTACACCGCCGACCGCACGGCTTCTGCTCCTCTACCTGCTCGGCCACGCGATCGCGATCCTGGGAATCGGAACCGCCAGCCTGAGCCTGTCCTCGATCGCGATCTCCAAGCAAACGACGACCATCGACGTGCTCTACGGGACGCAGCTCACGTACTCCGTGATGCTCACCTATCTGGGATTCACCGTCATCGCCCTGTCCCTCCGCCCGTTCCACGCGCGGGTCACGGTGATCCTGGGGGCGGTGACGGCGGTGCTGCTGGCCATCGGCCTGATGACGGAGGTTGCTCAGGGAGTGGACCAACGCCTCATGGCCATCGTCGTCGGCACGGTCCTGCTCGTAGGCGTGATCCTGAGCACCGGCGCGGTGCGCGTCGATTCGAGTCGGGCTAGCGCCCGGTGATCTCGCGGATCTTGGGCCGTACGTCGAAGAGGTAGATGAGCGAGGCGACCGCGCCCGCGATGCCGAGGAGATTCAGCGTCATGTTCGGCAGGAGGCCGGTGAGCAGGGCGACACCGGTCAGGATGACCCAGAGGATCTTGGACTGACGTCCCACCGCCGGGAATGCGGCGGTGGGACGTCGGATGCAGTCAATGAATGCGTAGCCCTTGACTACGAGGAAGAGGACCCACAGGACGAGGACCACGAGGTTCTGGACGGCATCGAACATACGTCCACGCTAACGCGTTCCTCGATTCCGTCAAATCCCCACAGCCTCGCGGACGAGCACGACGGTCTTGCCGAGGTTCTCGCGGGTCGAGGTGGCCAACGCGCGCACGTCGACATTCGGCAGGGTGATGTCCGGGACGGACAGGGTGACCTGCTTGGTGGGGACCTTGGACACCGCACCGACCGCCGCACTGGCGACGTCCTTGGCGGTGCCGATCACGAACGTGGGGTTGAGGTACTGCGTCATTTCAGTGCTCCTTCGCTGGCGACGCAGAGTCCTCTGCGCCACGGGTGGTGGTGTTCTCGGCCTGGAAGGCCGCGTAGATCTGCAGCAACGTGGTGCGTTGCCGCTCGGTCAACGTCATGTCGGCGGCGATCGCCGTGGTCACGGCCGCATCCCCCGCGCGCTCGTCGAGGATGCCGGCCTGGACGTACAGGGTCTCCGCGGAGATGCGTAGGCCCTGGGCGATGCGGTTGAGGATCTCCGCGCTCGGCTTGCGTAAACCGCGCTCGACCTGGCTCAGATACGGGTTGGACACCTCGGCGGCCTTCGCGAGCTGCCGGAGGGACATCTGGGCCTGGTCCCGCTGCTCGCGGATGAAGTCCCCCAGGGATCCCACGTCGATTCGTGCCATAGAAGGAGGGTGCCACAGAGTGCTTGCAGATGCAAGCGGGGGCGCTTGCCCCTGTTAGCGGTAGGGCGGTGCCAGGCTGGGCCCATGCGCGTGGTGGTCCAGCGGTCCCGGGGAGCCTCGGTCAGCGTCGACGGGGAGGTCCTCGGGTCGTTCGCGGGCCCGGGCCTCGTCGTCCTCGTGGGGGTCACCCACACCGACACCCCGGACCTCGCCGCGACCCTCGCCGCACGCGTCTACGGAATGCGGATCTTCGACCACGCGCACCTGACCGAGGCGGGGCGGCCGGTTCCGGCCGATGCCGGCCGAGAGGTGTCCGCGCGCGATGGTGCACTGCCGATTCTGGTGATCAGTCAATTCACGCTCTATGCCAGTACCCGCAAGGGGAGACGACCCACGTGGGATGCGGCGGCGCCGGGCTCCGTGGCCGAGCCGCTCGTCGAAGCCTTTGTCGACGCCCTGCGCGCGGAGGGGGCGACCGTGCACACCGGTCGCTTCGGTGCCGACATGCAGGTGAGTCTCGTCAACGATGGACCGATGACGATCCTGATCGACAGCGCGGACTAGGCGACGACCGACTCCATCGTTCCGGCGATGTCGGTCTCGCCGTGGCGGACGATGACGGTCGCACCGTCCGGCGTACTGCGACGCACCACCACGGTGGCCAACGGACCCACTTCGTAGTGGCGTACCGCGCTCGCCACCCAACCGATCTCCGCCCCGTCGAGCATGACCGGATCGCCGTGAGCGGGGAGCACCTCCTCGCTGCCGTCGAGGTGGACCAACGCGAGGCGGCGCGGTGGCCTGCCCAGATTGTGGACGCGGGCCACGGCCTCCTGGCCGCGGTAACACCCCTTGGATAGGTGCACCGCGGGGCCGATCCACCCCACCTCGTGCGGGAGGGTGCGGTGATCGGTCTCGAAACCCATGCGCGGGACCGCCGCGGCGACGCGGAGTGCGTTCCACGCCCAGGTTCCCGCGACGTCGCCGCTCAGGCGTGCGGGTGCATCAGCACGCGTGACGATCACCTCGCGTCCCGGGAAGTCCGCGGGACGCTGCGGTACGTACTTATCGGCGGTTCCCCCGCGATCGCTGCCCGCGTCCACGCGGCCGGTCCCGGCGAAGTCGGCCGGCTCCAGCCAGGTCGGATGGTCGGGATCGCTCTGCTGCACGGGCTCCCAGATCACGGCGTAGTCCGCCGAGCGGTCCTCGATCTCCACGCGCGTCATGAACTTCATGGACTCCAGGTACGCGACGAGTCCGTCTGCCGTTCCAGGTTGCGTGATGATCCACGTCGTCGTCCCGTCGTCGACGAGGTGGAGTTCGTACTCCACGTGCCCGTGGGGGCTGAGGATCAACGCCAGCGCACTCCCACCCGGCTCCAGGCGCTCCAGATGCTGTGTCGTCAATGCATGTAGCCAGGTCAGCCGATCCGGTCCGGTGATCGTCACCACGTCGAAATGGGAGAGATCCACTGCACCGCGGCCCGCCGCGAGCATGCGCTGCTCTCCGTGCGGGTCGCCGTAGTGCCAGGCAACGCCCGCGTCCCGGTCACCGTCGGGCGGGGGCACCCCGCGCGTCACAGTGGGTCTTCCTCGATGTCCTCCGGCATGCGGTCCCGGCACGAGAGGCAGCGACCGTGGATAGAGACATGCGAGATGTCGGTGGAGAACCCGTAGGAGGAATCCAGTTCGCCGATGAACGGATCGGCGACCGATGCCGGGATGCTGCTGACCGATCCGCACATATCGCAGACCAGATGGATGTGGACGTGCTCGTCCACCGCGTGGTACGTCGGGGCACCGTGTCCGATGTGTGCGTGAGTGACGAGTCCGACCGCCTCGAGTACCTCGAGCGTTCGATACACGGTGGAGAGGTTCACGCCGCTCGCTGTCGACTGCACCTCGAGCAGGATCTCCTCGGGCGTGGCGTGGCGAAGCCGATCGACGGCCTCGAGGACGAGCTGGCGCTGCGGGGTCACGCGGTAACCGCGCTCACGCAGAACTGCCTCCCACCCGTCACTCATCGAGATCTCCCACCACGGGCGTCAGGGTCGCGGCCAGGTGGTTGGTCATCGCATGCCCCATCGCCGCCATGTCGTAGGTCCACAGCAGACGGCCGTCGACGAGACCGTAGAGGCGCTCGCCGCCCGTGTACTCCTTCGCGGAGTCGGTCCGGGCCACCACGTCGGTCTTCAGTGTCGCGCGAGCTCCCGTGATGACCGCGTTCTCGATCCCCGTGACCTCGATGGTCCCCAGCCAGATCTCGGCGTAGCCGGTCGGGTGCGCGAGGGTCACCTCGACGTGGTTGTCGGGGCGGGGACGCCAGAAGCCCGCCTCAGTGCCCAGGGGGCGCACGCGATTGCCGTCGTCATCGAGCATCCACGTCCGGGAGAAGTACGAGAGGAAGGGACGACCGTCGCAGCGGAACACCGCCTCCTGACCGAAGCGGAAGTCGTCGATCGACGGGTACTGGCCCGTGCCCACTCCCACCCAGGACCCGATCAACCAGGACAACGGGATGATCGGCTCGGGAAGCTCCCCCGCGGACACGTCTACCCCCGGCCCTTGAAGAGCCTGAAGACCACGGTGACGCTGAACCATGCGACCAACGCGATGGCCACGATCAACAGTCCCGTCGTGAAGATCTCCAGCACGGTGCCACATTACAGCGGCGCAGGCTGCCGACCCCACAGCGCGATTCGCTCAACCCACTCCTCGCTGATGCCCGATTCGGCGTGCCGCAATCCCGGCACGATCACGACCGAGCGTCGGGGATTGTGTGCGGATGCGCGCTCCAGGGCACGTGGATGCTCGAGTGGGAAGTAATGGTCGATGTCTCCATGCACGACGAGGAACGGGATGTCGATCAGGGCCGCGGACTCCTCGGGGGATGCGGGATAGGGCATCGACCACGGACGCTGCGTGATCCTCGTCCCCCGCGCACGCAGGGCGAGGCGTCCTGCCGGACTCTCGACGAGAGCGTGGACGATGCGCATGATCCGCGTTCCGCGGTAGAACCAGAAGGCTGGTGCGCTGACACTCACCACCGCGTCCACCGGATGCACGGGAGTGTGCCGCTCGGCGGCGGCGCCCGCGGCATGCCGCACCACGACCGCCCCGCCCATCGAGAAGCCGATCGTCACGACGCGTTCGGCACCCTGGCTGCGTGCGTAGGCGACCGCCGCGTCGACATCGAGCACCTCGTCCATGCCCAGGGTCGTGGCGCCACCCGAGGTGCCGTGTCCACGCATGTCGATCGCGCAGACAGATCCGTGTCGCTGGAGGACGTCGACGATGGCCGTCATCCGCTCCGTGCCACGACTGCCGGTGAATCCGTGTGCGACGACGAACGCGGTCTCCGAGGAGCGGGGCAGCCAGGTGGCCGCGATCTCGACTCCATCGGCTGCCCGGAGGCGGACGTCTGCCACGGGAGGATTGTTCACCAGGGGTCCACTATCCTGACGCCTTCACTCGGGACGGGGAGGCAGCATGCGCCTGATCCTCCTCACGCGCGGCATGGAGTCCAGTGCGGAGGTCCTGCCCTCACTCGCCCTACTCGCCCACCACGTCCGCACGATGGCAGCGGAGCCGACGGCCCTTCTCAGCGCTCCGGATGCCGACGCCCTGCTCGTCGACGGCCGACGTGATCTGCCAGCGGTGCGCAGCTTCACCCGGCTGCTCCGCCAGGGCGGGATCACCCAGCCCGTCCTCCTCATCGCGACCGAGGGCGGACTCCCGGCCATCCAGTGGGACTGGGGGATGGACGAGATCGTCCTCGACACCTGTTCACCGGCCGAGCTCGAAGCACGACTCCGCCTCAGCGTCGCGCGCACCGCGGCGCCCGGATCGTCTCCCGCGGACGCGACCGAGGAGATCCGCAGTGGTGACCTGCACGTGGACGAGGGTGCCTACAGCGCGACCCTCAAGGGCCGACCGCTCGACCTCACGTTCAAGGAGTTCGAACTGCTGAAGTTCCTCGCGCAGCATCCTGGGCGGGTGTTCACGCGCGCGGTGCTCCTGCAGGAGGTGTGGGGATACGACTACTTCGGTGGCACGCGCACCGTCGATGTCCATGTCCGCCGGCTCCGGGCGAAACTCGGGGTGGAATACGAATCCCTGATCGGCACCGTGCGGAACGTGGGCTACCGATTCGTACCCGAGCGTCCAGATTCCTCGACCCTCGCCTCCCTCGACGCCGATGACTCCGCCTACATCCGGTGACGGTGACGTCGCACAGATAGAGGTGCGCGAGCGCCTCGACGAAGCCGAGGTGACGGCGGTCACCGATCTCGTGCGCTCGGCGACGAGCGTCGACGGGGTCTCCCCCCTCAGCGAGCACGTGTGGTTGCACCTGCGTCACGGGGGCGACGATCACGATCACCACTTCCTCGTGCGCGATGCGCGGCGCGCGGTGGTCGGTTACGCGCACCTGGACACGACCGATGCGGTAGCCGGTTCCTCCGCGGAATTGGTGATCTCCCCCGACTCGCGACGCCAGGGTCTCGGGCGCATGCTCGTCGAGCGCCTGATCACCGCGAGTCCCGATGGGCGCCTGCGATTGTGGTCGCACAGCGAGGGGGACGCGGCCTCCGCGCTGGCGACGAGCATGGGCTTCGACACGCTGCGCGTGCTGTGGCAGATGCGGCGCTCACTGCGTTCCCCGCTCCCGGAGACGCCGGCGACCCCCGGTGTGGACATCCGCCCCTTCCGCCCGGGGATCGACGACGAGGCCTGGTTGGACCTGAACGCCCGCGCCTTCGCCACCCTTCCCGATCAGGGCTCGTGGACCCACGCGGACCTCGCGGCTCGGATGGCCGAGCCGTGGTTCGACCCCTCCGGGTTCCTCCTGGCGTGGTCCGGCGACGCGCTCGTCGGCTTCCACTGGACCAAGGTGCACGGGGAGGACCACCACCGGCACGCACCCATCGGGGAGGTCTACGTCCTCGGCGTCGACCCGCAGTGGCAGGGCCACGGTCTCGGCCAGGCGCTGACCCTGGCCGGGTTGCTCCACCTGCGCGAGCGCGGACTGGACCAGGTGATGCTCTACGTGGACAACACCAACCAGGCCGCCATCGACCTCTACACCCGCCTCGGGTTCCTCCGGTGGGACACCGACGTGCTCTACCGCCGCTCCGGCTGACCCCCGAGAACCGCCCGACCGTCGTTCACCTCCTTATGGGAGCATCGCTAGGTGGCCATCCAGGACACCGCGACGCTCACCGCCCTCGAGGACCCCGACCAGTCGAAGGACCGGCGGTTCCTCGACCGGGAGCTGTCCTGGCTCGCCTTCAACCAGCGGGTCCTCGAACTTGCCGAGGACGAGCAGCTGCCCCTCCTCGACCGGACCAAGTTCGTCGCCATCTTCGCGAGCAACATGGACGAGTTCTTCATGGTGCGCGTGGCCGGTCTCAAGCGTCGCATCGCGACCGGCATCGCGCGTCCGTCCGCGAGTGGGCGCGGGCCGAAGGAGGTACTAGAGGGGATCTGGAAGCGGGCGTACGAACTCCAGGTCGCGCAGTCGGACCTGTTCGCCCGGGTGATCCGGCCAGACCTCGACCGCAACGGGATCGCGATCCTGGCGTGGGACGAGCTGACGCCCCTCGAGAAGAAGGAGATGGACCTCCTCTTCGACTCGACCGTGTTCCCGGTGCTGACCCCGCTGGCCGTGGATCCCTCACACCCCTTCCCCTACATCAGCGGCCTCTCCCTCAACCTCGCCGTGGTGGTCCGGAATCCGCTCACCGGGACCACGCTGTTCGCGCGCGTCAAGGTGCCGCCCCTGCTGCCGCGATTCCTCGAAGTGGGACCCCAGCGCTACGTCGCACTCGAGGACGTGATCGCGGCCCATCTCAGCGATCTCTTCCCCGGCATGGAGATCGTGGAGCACCACGCCTTCCGCGTCACGCGTAACGAGGACGTCGAGGTCGAGGAGGACGACGCCGAGAACCTGCTCAAGGCGTTGGAGCGGGAGTTGGTGCGTCGTCGCTTCGGCCCCGCGGTGCGCCTCGAGGTCGTCGAGGACATCCCGCACCACGTCCTGGAGTTGCTCGTCAGCGAACTCGACGTCAGCGACCAGGAGGTGTTCCGTCTTCCCGGGCCGCTGGACCCCACCGGACTGTGGACACTGGTGAACCTCGATCGTCCGGAGTTGAAGCAGCCCAAGTTCGTTCCGCGGACCTCACGTCAACTCTCGGGAGTCGAGACCGCGACCGCGCCGGACATCATGGCTGTGGTGCGGGAGCGCGATGTCCTGCTGCACCACCCGTACGACGCGTTCTCCACCTCCGTGCAGTTGTTCTTGGAGCAGGCGGCCGCCGACCCCAACGTCCTCGCAATCAAGCAGACCCTCTATCGCACATCGGGTGACTCCCCCATCGTCGATGCCCTGATCCGTGCCGCCGAGAGCGGCAAGCAGGTTCTCGCACTCGTGGAGATCAAGGCCCGCTTCGACGAGCAGAACAACATCGAGTGGGCACGCAAACTCGAACAGGCCGGCGTGCACGTCGTCTACGGACTGGTCGGCCTCAAGACGCACAGCAAGTTATCCATGGTGGTCCGCAACGACGGTGACCAATTGCGTAGGTATTGCCACATCGGAACCGGCAACTACCACCCGAAGACCGCGCGACTGTACGAGGACTTCGGACTCCTCACCTGCAACCCCGACGTCGGTGAGGATGTGTCCAACCTCTTCAACGTGCTGTCCGGCTACTCGATGAACACCGACTACAAGCGACTCCTCGTCGCGCCGCACTCGGTGCGCTCGGGGCTCATCGAGCGGATCGATCGCGAGATCGAGCACAAGCGCGAGGGGCGCCCCGCCGGCATCCGCTTCAAGTGCAACTCGATCGTGGACGAGGCCATCATCGACGCGCTCTATCGCGCCTCGAAGGCGGGCGTCTCCGTCGAGATCTTCGTTCGGGGCATCTGCGCCCTGCGCCCGGGGGTGCCGGGACTCAGTGACAACGTCCGCGTGGTCAGCATCCTCGGACGATTCCTCGAGCACTCACGCGCGTACTGCTTCGTGAACGGAGGCAACCCCTCGGTCTGGATCGGGTCCGCCGACCTCATGCACCGGAACCTGGATCGTCGCGTGGAGACGCTGGTGAGCCTCATCGATCCCGAGCAGATCGCGGACGTCGAGTCCCTCCTGGACTTCGCCTTCGATCCCGGAACCGCCCGGTGGGAACTCACAACCGATGGCACGTGGACGCGCTATCTCCTGGATCCTCAGGGCCATCATCTCCGTGAGTACCAGGAGACGCTCATCGACATGACGAGCAAGCGCGGATTGTCGCTGTGACCGAGGAAGTGCGCGAAACCGAGTTCAAGTACCGGGTCGACCCCGACTTCACCCTCCCCGACTTCGGTGACGGCTACCGGATCCACCCCCACGAGCCGATGACACTCGAGGCGGATTACTTCGACACCGCAGCGACCACTCTCCTGCGCTGGGGGATCACGGTGCGCCACCGCACAGGAGGCGTGGATGACGGATGGCATGCCAAGGTCCCCGTCGCGGGAGCATCCGCATCGACACGCGACGAGATACGCGTGCCCTCCACCGACGGGTCGATCCCTGCAGCACTCGTGCAGATCCTCAGCCCGCTGCTCCGCGGCCAAGACCTCCTCCACCGGGCCCATGTCCGGACGCATCGGACGCCGATCGTCATCTCCTCGGCCACCGATGAGGCACTCCTCGAACTGGTCGATGATCATGTCGACGTCGATGCGAACGGTGGGCGCACGACCTTCCGCGAACTCGAACTCGAGGTCGTCACCGACTCCCCGGAGGCCTCCCGGGCCGCGGCCGACATCGGAGCAGCCCTCGAGGCGCGAGGTGCCCGACCGAGTTCGCTCAGCAAGGCAGCGTCAGCACTCGGCCAGGTAGGTCCACCCGATGTGCCCGAGTTCCCGCCCGTCGGCCCCGACGGCTTGGCCGTCGATGCACTCCGTGGCGTGCTCGCACGCCACGTCCGTCACCTCCTGACCGCGGATGTCGCGGTACGACGTGATCTACCGGATTCGGTGCACCAGATGCGGGTCGCGGCACGTCGCCTCCGAAGCACCTTCAGCACCTACCGCACCCTCCTCGACCCCGAGGCGATCGCCTATGCGCGTGAGGACCTCGCGTGGTTGGCCCGCGAGTTGGGCGCCGTGCGGGACACCGAGGTGATCCACGAGCTCCTCCTGGACCTGGTCGATTCACTCCCCGAGGAGATCGATCGCACGACCGCGCGCTCCGCGATCGATCGGTGGTTCGCACGCCGCATGCCCGCGGCTCGCGCCAGCGTTATGGCCGCCCTCCGCACCGATCGCCATGACCAACTTCTCGAGGAACTGATCGGCTTCGTGAGCGATCCCCCGGTGACCGACGAGGCCTTCCGACCCGTCGACGAGGTGCTACTCCCCCGGGTGCAGCGTGCGTGGAAGGGTCTCGCGAAACGGGTCGCGGCCCTGACCGCACACGCCTCCGACGACGAATGGCACCAGGTGCGCATCCGCGCGAAGAAGGCCCGCTATGCCGCCGAGGGCCTCAGCTCGGTGATGGGGACACGGATGCGCCGATGCGCCGAGAACCTCGGGGATGTGACGGACCTACTGGGCGTCCACCAGGATGCGCACGTGGCACGCGCAACGCTCCGCTCCCTGGCGGAAGGATCCGACACCACGACGGCCGAGGCATTCGCGCTGGGCATGATGAGTCAGCACGAGGCTGAGAGACAGTCGGACTTCCGCAAGGACTTCCGACGCATGTGGCCTGACGTCGTGCACGCGGCGCGTCGTGCGGGCCTGGAGTAGTCGTGGTCGAGGCTGTCATCCGGGCCGCCGGTGTCGTCGTGCTTCGGGGGAAAGGGCGCAAGCGGGAGGTCCTGATCGTGCATCGACCCGCGCGCGCGGACTGGTCGCTGCCCAAGGGCAAGGTGGAGAGCGGAGAGCACACCCTCGCCACCGCCGTGCGCGAGTGTGATGAGGAGACCGGCTACCAGGTGACCCTCGGGCCCTACATCGGGAGCATGGAGTACGTCGCCGCAGGTCGGCCCAAGCGCGTCGACTACTGGCGGGCCGAGGTGGCGGGTGACGAGGGCTTCGCACCCGACGACGAGGTGGACGAGATTGCCTGGGTGCCGGTCAAGGACGCGGCCACCCATCTCACCTACCCGGCGGATGTGGAGTTGGTGCAGCGGGCGGCCGCGCTCCCGGAGACGACACCCTTCGTCGTCCTCCGCCACGCCAAAGCGGTCAAGAGGGCCGACTTCTCCGGGGATGACGACGCCGAGCGGCCCCTGTCCGGACGTGGCCGCGGGGAGGCCAAGGCGCTGGCGCCGCTGCTCGAGTCCTGGGGGATCACCCACGTGCACTCCTCCGAGGCCAAGCGCTGCGTCACGACCGCGCGCCCCTTCGCTCGGCGTCTTGACCTCGAGATCGTCGGAGAGCCTGCGCTCACGGAAACCGCGCACTCCCTCGACCCCGAAGCAGCCGCCCGACGCATCATCGAGTTGTACGACCGAGGGGAGCCCACCGTCGTGGTGTGCCACCGTCCCGTGCTCCCGACCCTGCTCACGGCACTGGCCGGACACCTCGACATCGTCGCCGACGACGAGTGGGATCCGCGCCTGGC
>CAZBWA010000045.1:0-7163 GCA_964495555.1 uncultured Bifidobacteriaceae bacterium
GGACCCTGGGTGATCTCGAACTCGACCAGCTGGTTCTCCTCCAGCGAGCGATAGCCATCGGCCTCGATCGCGGAGTAGTGGACGAATACATCGGGACCACCGTCGGCCTGGGCGATGAAGCCGTAGCCCTTTTCGGCGTTGAACCACTTGACGGTTCCTTGAGCCATGATGCGCGTTCTCCTTGCAGTAGGTGGCGCCGGACACCTCGCCCGACACCGGCAGATCCGCAAACCTACGTTCGGGATCTGATGATGCTCAGAGACTCGTGACCCGGAGGTCACGCCCAACGGTCGTGCTCATGGTTCTGCCTACAGGCAGCATAACCACATCCAGGGGTCCCGTGTACCGCGGTCACTGGATACCCTCGCGCGGTGACCGTCGATGAACTCCGTGCACTCGTCGACGCAGAGGTGCGCGGGTGGGCTCGCGAGGTCGGCGCGGAGGTGCCCGATTCGTGGGAACCGGTCCTGGAGAGGCCCAAATCTCGGGAGCACGGTGACTACGCAACCAATGCGGCACTCACGCTCGCCAAGGCGTGCGGTCGACCGCCTCGGAGCATCGGTGATGCCCTGGCATCACGACTTGCACAGGCCGCCGGGATCGCCTCGGCCGAGGTCGCCGGGCCGGGATTCGTCAACATCCGCCTCGAGACCGCAGCCCAGGGAGAGATCGCCCGGACAGCCGTCGAACGCGGATCAGACTTCGGCAAGGGCACCTCGCTCGCGGGTGTGCGCGTGAACGTTGAGTTCATCTCGGCCAATCCCACGGGACCGCTGCACCTGGGTCACACCCGCTGGGCAGCGGTCGGCGACGCCCTGGCGCGGGTGCTCGGTGCGGCCGGAGCTGACGTGGCGACGGAGTTCTACATCAACGACCGTGGCGTGCAGATGGATCGTTTTGGAGCCTCGGTCATGGAGGCCGCTCACGGGCGCCCGGTGCCCGACGACGGCTATCACGGCGGATACATCACCGACCTCGCTGCCCGCATCGTGCGCGAGCAGCCCGGCATCACGGCCCTCCCGCCCGACGAGCAGCTCGTCGCTTTTCGCGAGGCCGCCTACCGGGCGCAGTTGGCCCAGCAGCAGGGCGTCCTCGAGATCTTCCGCACGCACTTCGATGTCTGGTACTCCGAGCGGACTCTGCATGACTCCGGCGCGGTCGAGCGTGGAATCGCCGTGCTCGAGGCCGCGGGACACACCTATATAGAGGACGGGGCCCTCTGGCTGCGCACCACGGAATTCGGTGATGACAAGGATCGTGTGCTCCGCAAGGCTGACGGTGAATACACATACTTCGCGTCGGACACCGCCTACTACGTGGACAAGCGCTCCCGGGGATTCGACCTCGCGATCTACCTCCTCGGCGCCGACCACCATGGCTACGTCCACCGTCTGCGTGCAGTTGCCGCATGCGCTGGCGACGACATGGACTCCCACGTCGAGATCCTGATCGGCCAGCTCGTGAAGATCACCCGAGGTGAGGAGGAGGTCCGCCTTTCGAAGCGGGCCGGAACGATCGTCACCCTGGAGGACCTTGTCGAAGAGGTGGGAGTCGACGCCGCGCGCTACACCCTCATCCGCTACCCGGTCGACTCCCCGCTCACGATGGACCTCGACGTCATCACGGCGCAGACGAATGACAATCCGGTCTTCTACGTGCAGTACGCCCATGCACGCATTGCCTCGGTGCTGCGCAATGCCCGCGACACCGGTGTGGATTGGCGCAACTCCGCCTTCGATCCCGGCCTCCTGACCCACGAGAAGGAGAACGACCTCCTCGGGCTGGTGGCCGAATTCCCGGGGGTTGTGGCCAGCGCGGCCGAGCTGCGCGAACCGCATCGCATTGCGAGGTACCTGGAGACGCTCGCGACGAGCTATCACCGGTTCTATGACTCCTGTCGGGTCCTCCCGAGGTCCGACGAAGCGCTCGAGCCCATTCACATCGCCCGGTTGTGGTTGTGCGCCGCGGCCCTGCAGACGTTCGCGAACGGCCTCGGACTGCTCGGTGTGAGTGCGCCGGAACGCATGTGAGCGGCACTAGCCTGTCGCTGTGTGCGCGCAACCACTCGGATCGATGTGGCCCCAGGGGACTCATCGCACCCCTGACGGAAGCCTTGCTGTCGGTGGAGTCGATGTGCGCGACGCCGTCGCGCGATTCGGCAGCCCCGTCCTCCTGATCGACGAGGACGACGTGCGGGCACGCGCCCGAGCCTTTGCGGAGGCCTATACCGCCGCCGGTGCGCGACGTGTGTATTACGCAGGCAAGGCCTTCCTTGCCACGACTGTCGCGCGGTGGATGGTTCAGGAGGGGTTGGGCATCGACGTGGCCAGCGGCGGCGAACTCAGCGTGGCGGAGCGCGCCGAGGTCCCGGGCGACATGATCGTCATGCACGGGAACAACAAGTCGATGGTCGAGATCGAGCAAGCCATGTCCCACGGAGTGGATCGCATCGTCATCGACTCGTTCGAGGAGATCGTGCGCATCGCCGAGGCGGCGGCCCGGGCCGGGATCGTGCAGAAGGTTCTCGTGCGCGTCACCGTGGGGGTCGAGGCCCATACCCACGAGTACATCGCCACGGCTCATGAGGACCAGAAGTTCGGTCTTTCCGGCACGCATGACATCGATGAGGCGGTGCGTCGCATTAGCGCCCTTCCTTCGCTCACCCTGGTGGGTCTGCACTCGCATATTGGGTCTCAGATCTTCGACGCCTCGGGATTCGAGGTGGCAGCCGAGCGCATCGTGGCGATCGCCCACCGCATCTGGGATGAGCAGGGCGTGGAAATCGAAGAACTCAACCTCGGTGGTGGCATGGGCATCGCCTATCTCGCGTCGGATGACCCCTTGGACGCGGCGACCATGGCCCGCCAGATTGGTGCCATCGTCGCAGCGCAGTGCGAAGCCGTGGGGATTCCGTGTCCGGCGCTAGCGTTCGAGCCTGGCCGGGCCATCATCGGTCCCGCCGGGGTGACGGTCTACGAGGTGGGCACCGTGAAGCCCGTGCACCTGGATGACGGTGACATCCGCTGGTACGTGTCCGTCGACGGGGGCATGAGCGACAACATTCGGACCGCTCTCTACGACGCCGAGTACACAGTGGTGCTGGCATCGCGGGCCTCGGAGGCGCCAGCGCGACTGTGCCGCGTCGTGGGTAAGCATTGCGAGTCCGGGGACATCGTCGTTCGGGACGCGTGGCTGCCCGAGGACCTAAGCCCCGGCGACCTCCTCGCAGTTGCGGCGACGGGCGCGTACTGCCGCTCGATGGCCTCGAATTACAACTACCTCCCCAGGCCCGCGGTGGTAGGCGTGCGTCAGGGGGAGACCCAGGTGATCTTGCGGCGCGAGACCCTCGACGACCTCCTGCACCTCGACCCGGGTGCGTGACGCGCGGGCCGCATGCGCCTGAGAGGCTATGCACCCGTAATCAGGTGAGGAGAGGCCATGGCCGCCGCGGCGGAGCACCGCCCGATCACCGTCGCCCTGCTCGGTGCGGGCACGGTGGGAACCTCCGTTGCCTCCCTCCTCACCGAGAACGCCGACGACTTCGCTCAGCGCGTAGGCGCCCCCCTCGTCCTCACCGGCGTCGCAGTGCGCGATGCGTCGCGCGCGCGGCACGGGATCGATCCCGAACTCCTGACCACCGACGTTCTCGGGCTTGCGGGCTCGGGCGCGGACGTGGTCGTCGAGGTGATGGGGGGGATCGAGCCGGCACGGACAGCGATCCTCGCCGCGATGGCAGCGGGCTCCAGTGTCGTGACCGCCAACAAGGCCCTTCTCGCCGAGGACGGGGCGTCGCTCTACCGCGCGGCCGCGGAACATGGGGTCGACCTCTACTTCGAGGCGTCGGTCGCGGGCGCCATCCCGCTCCTTCGTCCTCTGCGCGAGTCGCTCGCGGGTGACCGTGTGGTGTCGGTCATGGGGATCGTCAACGGCACCACGAACTTCATGCTCACCAAGATGGACGAGGAAGACGCGGAGTACGCCGACGTCTTCGCCGAGGCCCAGGCGCTCGGCTACCTCGAGGCCGACCCCACCCTGGACGTCGGGGGTCACGATGCCGCGGCGAAGGCGGCGATCCTCGCGGAGTTGGCGTTCCACACCCGCGTCACCCTGGATGACGTGTTCGTCGAGGGGATCACGGATGTCACGGCCGATGACATGCGTGCGGCGCGGGCGATGGGGTTCGTGATCAAGCTGTTGGCGGTCGCCGAGCGCGTGGGCGAGGGAATCGTGGTGCGCGTCCATCCGGCGATGGTGCCGCGCGAACACCCGCTCGCCAGTGTGCGCGGCGCCTTCAATGCCGTGTTCGTGGAGGCGGAGGCCGCGGGGGAGATGATGTTCTACGGCCGCGGTGCCGGTGGGAATCCCACGGCCAGTGCTGTGCTCGGCGACCTGGTCGCGGCGGCGCGGAATCGTCGCGCCGGCGGGCTCGGGCCGGGAGAAAGCACGTACTCGAACCTCCCGGTCCTCGGTATCGGCGCCGCACAGACCCGCTATTACGTCAATCTCGACGTCGCCGATCGTCCGGGTGTGCTCGCATCGATCGCGAACGCGTTCGCCGCGCACGGGGTGAGCATCCAGGTCGTGCGCCAGGACGGTCACGGGGCCGAGGCCGGCCTCATCGTCCGGACCCACCGTGCAAGTGATGCAGCCCTCCAGTCGACGGTGCAGACCCTGCGGGAACTCGACACCGTCAAGCGGGTCGTCGGCGTCATGCGCGTCGAGGGCGAGGCGGGTGACTGATGGCGCACCAGTGGCGAGGGGTCATCGAGGAGTATCGGGATCGGCTTCCCGTCGGTCCAGCGACTCCGGTCGTGACGTTGCGCGAGGGCGGCACCCCGCTCGTATACGCGTGCACCCTGAGCGAAATGACGGGCTGTGAGGTCTGGGTCAAGTTCGAGGGTGCGAACCCCACCGGGTCCTTCAAGGACCGCGGAATGACGATGGCGATTAGCAAGGCAGCCGAGGCGGGAGCCAAGGCCGTCATCTGCGCCTCCACGGGCAACACCTCGGCCAGTGCCGCGGCCTATGCGGCGAAGGCATCGATGGTCAGCGGCGTGCTCATACCGCAAGGCAAGATCGCGATGGGCAAACTCGCCCAAGCGATCGTGCACGGGGCACGGATACTTCAGATCGAAGGAAACTTCGATCAGTGTCTCGTTGTCGCTCGTGATCTGGCGGAGCGCTACCCCATCGAACTCGTCAACAGCGTCAATCCCGTGCGCATCGAGGGGCAGAAGACCGCCGCATTCGAAGTCGTCGACCTCCTCGGCTTCGCACCGGACATTCACTGCCTGCCGGTGGGGAACGCCGGAAACGTGACCGCCTACTGGCGCGGCTACCGCGAGTACCACGCCGATGGTGTGAGCACATCACTGCCACGCATGTGGGGGTTCCAGGCAGCGGGGGCAGCTCCCCTGGTGCTCGGAGCGCCCGTCGCCCAGCCGGAGACGATCGCCACCGCAATCCGCATCGGAAACCCCGCCTCGTGGGACCAAGCCATCGCCGCGCGCGACGAGTCCGGCGGATTGATCGACATGGTCACCGACGAGCAGATTCTTGCCGCCTACCGCTTGCTCGCCGACCACGAGGGACTCTTCTGTGAGCCCGCGAGTGCGGCGAGCGTGGCGGGGCTGCTGCTCATGAGGGAGAGCGGACGTCTGGATCGGGGGCAACGCATCGTGTGCACGCTCACCGGGCACGGGTTGAAGGATCCACAGTGGGCTCTCGAGGGTGCACCCGATCCCCTGGTGATCTCGGCAGACGCCGATGCCGCCGCGGCGGCCCTGGATCTGGCATGAGCGTCGCCTTCACGCGCGAGCCGGTGCGCATCGTCGTACCCGCGAGCAGCGCAAACCTGGGCCCGGGCTTCGACTGCCTCGGGTTGGGTCTCGAGATCTACGACGAACTGGTGGCGATGGTGTCGGACGATCCGGGCGTCCTCGTCGAGGCGATGGGGGAGGGAGCCGACGAGGTGCCGCGCGATGAGACGCACCTCGTCGTCCGTGCCATGAAGCTTCTGTTCGCTCACGTCGGAGCCGAGCCCGCGGGTTTCGTCCTGCGCTGCCGCAACGCGATCCCCCACAGCCGCGGCCTGGGGTCCTCGGCAGCGGCGATCATGGGCGGGCTGGCTGTGGCACGGGCCCTCGTTGTAGACGGCCCGGAGCGCATCGACGACGACACGCTGCTCACCTTGGCGCTGCCCCTGGAGTCTCATCCGGACAACCTGTCGGCCGCGCTCCTGGGGGGAGCGACGATCGGATGGGTGAAGGACGGTCGTGCGCGGGCCATTCGCGTGCCCATCCACGAGTCCATACGGCCCGTCGTGTTCCTCCCGCCCCATCGCATGGCGACCACCACCGCACGCACGGCACTCCCGGACCAGGTGGCTCTCAGTGACGCGGTCTTCAATCTCTCGCGGGCGAGTCTTCTTGCGCATGCCCTCCGGGAACGTCCCGACCTGTTGCTTGACGCGACGGAGGACGCATTGCACCAACGCGCACGCGCCGCCATCTACCCGGAGTCCATCGGGCTGCTCGACTCGCTGCGCTCCCGGGGTCTGCCTGCGCTCGTCTCCGGAGCGGGACCCTCGGTCCTGGTCCTCGGCTACGAGGATGCGCACTCCGCGGCAACGCTCGGATCCGTGGCCCCCGAGGGATGGCAGGTGTTGGACGTCCCCGTGGCCACCGCCGGCGCAACCCAGGTGCCGGTGCACCCGGGCGGGGCCTGAGACCGCCTCGTGTTAGGCTCGTAACACTTCGGCCGCGGGTACTGGCCCGGCAATCCGACGATCTGATGATCTTCCCCGATTGAAATCTGATCGCCACTGCATCGTGACCGAGGCTCCATTCCAGGATCCCGATAGGACATCACGTGACAGAAACCACCACGAGCGCCGGTACGTCCAACGGCCTCTCCTCCATGCTGCTCCCCGAGCTCAAGCAACTCGCGCAGCAGCTGGGCATCTCCGGATCGAGCGCCATGCGCAAGGGTGAGCTCATCAGCGCCATTCAGGACCGCCAGAAGGCCGCGGGGAGTCCCCGCCGCTCCGCGAGCCGCGAGGCTGGTCCCGCCCAGGCCAACGGCGCCCCGACGGAGGCCCGCCGCGAGGATCGCAACGACCGCGGAGACCGGAACGACCGCGGGGATCGCAACGACCGCGGGGA
>CAZBWA010000045.1:7263-14693 GCA_964495555.1 uncultured Bifidobacteriaceae bacterium
CGCAACGACCGGGACGATGACTTCGACGGCGGACGCCGTCGGCGTCGGGGCCGTGATCGCTTCCGCGACCGCCGCGACCGCCGCGGTCCCGGAGGCGGTGGTGGGTACCAGGAGTCCGAGCCCGAGGTGAGCGAGGACGACGTCCTGCTCCCGGTCGCCGGAATCCTCGACATCATGGACAACTACGCGTTCGTCCGTACGAGCGGCTACCTCCCCGGTCCGAACGACGTCTACGTGTCCCTCGCGCTGGTCCGCAAGCACGGCCTGCGGAAGGGCGACGCAATCACCGGCCAGGTCCGCCAGCCGCGAGACGGGGAGCGTCGCGAGAAGTTCAACCCGCTCGTGCGCATCGAGACCGTCAATGGCAGTGATGTCGAGACGGCTCGTAATCGGCCCGAGTTCTCGAAGCTCACGCCCCTCTACCCCCAGGATCGCTTGCGACTCGAGACCGCCCCCAACAACCTCACCACGCGCGTGATCGACCTCGTCGCGCCGATCGGCAAGGGGCAGCGCGGATTGATCGTCTCGCCTCCTAAGGCGGGCAAGACGATGGTGCTCCAGGCCATCGCGAACGCGATCACGGAGAACAACCCCGAGGTGCATCTCATGGTCGTCCTCGTCGACGAACGACCGGAGGAGGTCACCGACATGCAGCGTTCGGTGAAGGGTGAGGTCATCGCCTCGACCTTCGACCGTCCCGCGGAGGACCACACGATCATCGCCGAACTCTCGATCGAGCGAGCGAAGCGCCTTGTCGAGTTGGGTCACGACGTCGTCGTGCTGCTGGATTCGATGACGCGACTCGGCCGCGCCTACAACTTGGCCGCCCCCGCCTCGGGACGCATCCTCTCCGGCGGCGTGGACTCGACAGCTCTCTATCCCCCGAAGAAGTTCTTCGGCGCTGCGCGCAACATCGAGAATGGTGGATCCCTGACGATCCTCGCGACCGCGCTGGTGGAGACCGGCTCCCGTATGGACGAGGTGATCTTCGAAGAGTTCAAGGGCACCGGCAACATGGAGCTCAAGCTCGATCGTCGACTGGCAGACAAGCGCATTTTCCCCGCGGTGGACGTCGATGCCTCCGGCACGCGCAAGGAGGAACTGCTCATGTCGGCCGAAGAGCTCAAGATCGTCTGGAAGTTGCGCCGGGTGCTCCATGCCCTGGACCAGCAGCAGTCCATCGAGCTGCTCCTCACCAAACTCCGGGAGACCGAGAACAACTACGACTTCCTGCTCCAGGTGCAGAAGACCACGCCGTCGGCGCCAGGGTCGTCCGACGACTAGGGGAGAGGCCCGCCCTGTGGGCGCGGGTGGCATAATCCAGGTTCCGGTTCACGGCGGTCACCCGGCCTCCGACCCGGACTCGAATGAGGAGAGACCGTGAAAGCCGACATCCATCCGGAGTACGTGGAGACCACGGTGACCTGCACCTGCGGGAGCACCTTCACCACGCGAAGCACAGCGAAGAACGGCGTCATCCACGCCGACGTGTGCTCGCAGTGTCATCCGTTCTACACCGGAAAGCAGAAGATCCTCGATACCGGTGGACGCGTGGCCAAGTTCGATAAGCGCTACGGCAAGGGCGCCTCAGGCGACAAGTAGACAACCACCCGGGCGCCGGCCCGGGATCGGCCGCGTGTCTCCCCCGTCACGCGGCCGGTCCCCGACCGGCGCCCGAGTCGTCTGAAGGGGTGAGCATGTTCGACACCTGCGTCGAACTCGAAGAAGAGTTCAGCGAACTCGAACGCGCGCTCGCCGATCCCGGCGTCCACGCCGATCAGTCACGGGCACGGGCGCTCGGTCGGCGTTACGCCCAACTCCGTCCCGTGATCGCCGCCTATCGGGAGTGGCGCAGTCTCACCAACGACGAGGTGGCGGCGCGCGAGTTGGCCGATGACGACCCCGGGTTCGCTGCCGAAGCCGATTCGCTCGCGATCCGGGCCGAGGAGGCCGCCGACCGACTCCGCACGCTGCTGTTGCCTCGTGACCCCATGGATGACAAGGACGTCATCCTCGAGGTGAAGGCGGGTGAGGGCGGTGAGGAGTCCGCGCTGTTCGCGGGCGATCTGGTGCGCATGTACCTCCGGTATGCCGAGCGGCGTGGCTGGGCGACCGAGATCATCGACGCGGTCGAGTCCGATCTGGGTGGCTACAAGGACGTGTCCATTGCAGTGAAGGCCCGCGGCGTGCCCGAACCGGGCGAAGCCCCCTACGCCCGCCTCAAGTTCGAGGGCGGAGTGCACCGGGTGCAGCGGGTCCCGGTCACCGAGTCCCAGGGCCGCATCCACACGTCGGCGGCCGGCGTGCTCGTGATGCCCGAGGCAGAGGAGGTCGACGTCACGATCGACCCTAACGACCTCCGCATCGACGTGTACCGATCGTCGGGACCGGGAGGTCAGAGCGTCAACACCACGGATTCGGCGGTGCGCATCACCCACCTGCCCACCGGCGTCGTCGTGTCCTGTCAGAACGAGAAGAGCCAACTCCAGAACAAGGAGTCCGCGATGCGCATCCTTCGTGCGCGGCTGCTGGCGTTCGCCGAAGAGGCCGCAGCGCAGGAAGCCTCGGACGCACGCAAGTCCCAGGTCCGCACCGTGGATCGGAGCGAGCGCATCCGGACCTACAACTTCCCGGAGAATCGGCTGAGCGACCATCGCGTCGGCTACAAGTCGCACAACCTCGACCAGATCCTGGACGGGGACCTGGACGGGGTCATCGAGGCTTGCGTCTCAGCCGACCAGGACAGTCGTTTGGCGGAGTCCTCCGCATGACCGACTTCACCGAGGGTGGCCGCACCACTGTCCGTGACGTCCTCGTCGATGCCGAACGTCGTCTCGAGCGTGCTGGAGTTCCCTCACCGTCCGTGGACGCCAGTGAGCTCGTGGCCTTCGCCCTCGGAACCACGCGGACGCGCCTCTTCCTCCATGACCGTCTGGACCCCGACCAACGGGTGCGTGTCGAGCAGCTGATCACTCAGCGCCTCAATCGGGTCCCCTTGCAGCACATCACCGGAACAGCGGCGTTTCGCCGCATCACGGTGAGCGTCGGTCCGGGAGTGTTCATCCCGCGTCCCGAGACCGAACTCGTCGCGGAGGCGGCGATCCGCGCCCTGGCCGAGTATCCCGAGGACGCGCGGATTGCTGTGGACCTGTGCACTGGATCGGGTGCGATCGCGATCTCGCTGGGACTCGAGGTCCCTCGCGCCCGCGTCTGGGCCGTCGAGCTCGACGACTCCGCGGTGGGATGGGCCCGTGCCAACGTCACCGCACATCGATCCGAACTCGATGCGGTGGGCAGTGTCGTCGAGGTGGTGCACGACGACGCGACGACGGTGGCGGACTCGGCCCTGGCGCTCTGGGCAGCGCAGTGCGCGGTCGTCGTCTCCAATCCCCCCTACATCCCGGTGGGCATGGTGCCGCGTGAGCCCGAAGTGCGCGACCACGAGCCCCGCATCGCCCTGTACGGGGGCGAGGATGGGATGGATCTCGTTCGGGGGATCGTCACGGGAGCTGCGACCCTGCTTCGCCCCGGTGGACGACTGATCATCGAACACGCGGACGTTCAAGGTCCGGCCGGCGCGCAGGGCGGCGTTCCGCGCGTCGTCAGCGAGGTTCGTGACGGACATGGCCGACCCCTTTTCACCGAGGTCGTCGATCGCACGGACTTCAACGGTCGCCCGCGCTTCACGGTCGCCACGCGCGCATGACTCTGCATATCGACTGTGCCGACGGCCGCGATCGGGCGCGAGCTGTCGCAGCGGCGATGTCGGCCATCCGGCGTGGTGATCTGGTCCTGATCCCCACGGAGAACACGTACGTGCTGGCCACGGACGCCTTCTCCCCGCGGGGATCCGACGCCCTACGTCGCGCGAAGGGACAGTCGCAGGACACGCCCCTCGGAGTCCTCGTCCCGCGCGCCGGCACGGTCGCGGGACTCGCCGCGGACGTCCCCGGCCCAGCCCGGGCTGTGATGTCGGCCCTGTGGCCGGGCATGGTCACGCTGCTTCTCGACCCACAACCGACCCTGGCCTGGGACCACCCGCCGGGTAGTCCGATCGCGCTGCGGGTGCCCGCCCACCCGGTGGCACTCGCCGTGGTGGGCGAGACGGGTCCGGTGGTGGCGAGCGCCGTCACCGACGACGGGGACCTGGTGCGTTCGTGCATGCGCGCCATGGAGCTCCACCCGGAGGCGGCGATCGCGCTCGACGCTGGAACGGTCGATGCCGCATGGTCCGAATCGGAGGATCCCGGTCTGTCGAGCACCGTCGTGGACCTGCGGGGGGAGGAGCCCGTGATCCTGCGTCACGGTGCCGTGCCCGAGTCGCGCGTGCGCGCGGCGATCGCTGCAGCCCAATGACGCGTTGATTAGAGTGGGCTTCTACTCGCGTGAAGGAAGCTGATGTCCACCACACCCTTCTGGGGACCTGATTTCGATGCCCTCCAAGCGGAGGATCCCGAGATCGCCGCCGTGATCCTGGCCGAGTTGGAACGTCTCCGCGGTGGCTTGCAGCTCATCGCCAGCGAGAACCTGACATCGCCCGCCGTCCTGGCTGCGCTCGGGTCGACACTGAGTAACAAGTACGCGGAGGGATACCCCGGGCGTCGCTACTACGGGGGATGCGACGTCGTCGATGACGCCGAGGAGATCGGCATCGCGCGCGCCAAGGAGCTGTTCGGGGCCGAGCACGCCAACCTGCAGCCGCACAGTGGGGCCAGCGCCAACCTCGCGGCCTACGGGGCGTTCCTGTCGCCGGGGGACACGGTGCTGGCGATGAGCCTCCCGCACGGCGGTCACCTCACCCACGGCTCCAAGGTCAACTTCTCCGGCAAGTGGTTCAACGTCGTGTCCTACGGCGTGCGTGAGGACACCGAACGGATCGACTACGACGAGGTGCGGGCCTTGGCGCTCACCCATAAGCCTCGCATGATCATCGCCGGAGCGACCGCGTACCCGCGGCTGATCGATTTCGCCGCCTTCCGATCGATCGCCGACGAGGTGGGCGCCATCCTCATGGTCGACGCAGCGCACTTCATCGGCCTCGTAGCCGGGAAAGCCATCCCGAGCCCCGTGCCCTACGCCGACGTCGTGTGCTTCACCACGCACAAGGTCCTGCGCGGCCCCCGCGGGGGGATGATCCTGTGCAAGGCCGAGCACGCGGCGGCGTTGGACAAAGCCGTGTTCCCGATGATGCAGGGTGGTCCGCTCATGCACGCGGTGGCCGCCAAAGCCGTTGCGCTGCGGGAGGCTGCGAGCCCCGCCTACCAGGCGTATGCCAGGGAGGTCATCGTCAACGCGCAGGCCCTCGCCGCGGGCCTTGCCGAGCGAGGGATGCGGCCGACCAGCGGCGGAACGGACACGCATTTGGCGCTGATCGACCTGCGGGGCGTCGGTGTCACCGGGGCCGAGGCCGAACAGCGGTGCGACGCCGTCGGTATCACCCTGAACAAGAACGCCATCCCCTACGACCCCGCCCCGCCGGCCGTGGCCTCGGGGATCCGGGTGGGTACCCCGTCGGTGACCACCCAGGGCATGGGCCCGGCGGAGATGGACGTCGTCGCGGACCTGATCTCCCGAGCCGTGAGCGGCGAGGGTGACGGGGTGGCCGACGAGGTCAGCGCCCTCGTGGCCCGGTTCCCCGCCTATCCCCGTCCATAGGGGACCATGGAGCCCTACCCGAAGGGGAGGTGACCGTGCGGGAGTACGTCCTGTGCCTTCTGGCCGCAGCGGCCGTCACCTACCTGACGATGCCCCTGGCCCGACGGGTGGCCCTCGCCGGCGGGTTCATCGCGCCCGTCCGGGATCGCGATGTCCACGCGACCCCGACCCCGCGCCTCGGCGGCCTGGCCATGCTGGCGGGGCTGCTCGCCGGCCTGCTGCTGGCCAGCAAGCTGCCGATGATGAGCGCGGTCTTCGAGGGAGGATCCACGCCCCTCGCGCTGCTCTCCGGAGTGGCCGTCATCGTCGCCCTCGGCATCGTGGACGACAAGTGGGGCCTCGACGCGCCGACCAAGTTGGCCGGCCAAGTGTTGGCCGCGGGGTTGATGGCCCTGCAGGGCATCGCCGTGATCTGGCTCCCCATCGGTGGGACATTCGTCCTCGACCCCATCACCAGCGTGCTCTTCACCGTCCTGATCGTCCTGATCAGCATCAACGCCATCAACTTCATCGACGGCCTCGACGGACTCGCGGCCGGGATCGTGGCGGTTGCGGCGGGGGCCTTCTTCGCCTACGCCTACCTGCTGAGCGTGGAGCAGGGGCTGGAGCGGGCGACTTTGGCGACCCTGGTGAGCGTCCTGCTGGTGGGCATGTGCGTCGGGTTCCTCCCGCACAACGTGTACCCGGCGCGCATCTTCATGGGGGACACCGGCTCGATGCTGTTGGGGCTGCTCCTGGCGGCCAGCACCATCACCCTCTCGGGCCAGATCGACCCCAGCTCCGTTGCCGGCGGCGCCCTCCTGCCCACGCTCCTGCCGATCCTGCTCCCTGTGGCCGTCATGGCTGTGCCGCTCGTGGATCTGGGCCTCGCCGTCGTCCGCCGCACGCGTGCCGGTCGCAATCCCTTCGCCCCCGACAAGCAGCACCTTCACCATCGCCTCATGGAGATGGGTCATTCCCAACGTCGCGCTGTCCTCATCATGTACGCGTGGACGGCGCTCCTGGCGGGCGCCGCGGTGGCCGCGGCCTTCGTTCCGTTGCCCTTCGCGATCGCCGGATTCGCCGTGGGGGTGGTCCTGCTCATCTTCATCGTGCGACGCCCGGGCTCCGCGCCGGAGGCTCCGGTGATCGAGATGTCCCGGCGACGATCGGGGTGACGAAAGCCACGTTCGATACTCGAGATCCTCGGGTGGGCAGGCGTCCGGCGCTGCGATAGCGTCATTCTCCACACCTTCGGACGGAACGAGATCAGCAGCATGGCCAGCCCCCGCAGTATCGACGCGCTCGTGCTGCGCGCGGCCGGCGGTGTGACGGTTGTGGTCGGTGTGATTGCAGCGGTTATCGGCCTCCTTGTGGGAGGCGGTAAGGGCCTGCTGGGCGCGGTCATCGCCACGGTGATCGTGGTGGTCTTCTTCTCGATCGGGCAGTTCACGTTAGGGGCCGTGCTGCGCAACAACCCCCAGATGGCGCTGACCGTGGCCCTGATGATCTACCTCGTCAAAGTGGGCGTCCTGTTGCTCCTGATCATCCTGTTCGCGGGCACGACGCTCTTCGACACGAAGGTGTTCGCCGCAACGATCGTGGCGGGCACGCTGGCGTGGACCGGGGCCGAGGTGTGGGTGTTCGCGCGGACCAAGGTCTTGTACGTGGAACCCGCGGGGGATCGGTGATGGGTACCAGCACCGGGTGGTACGGTTCCCGCGCGCAGCAGCGGTCGAAATCGGCTCTTCCCACCATCAGAGACAACCAGCGCCTGATGGACAACGCCGCCTGGA
>CAZBWA010000046.1:0-14312 GCA_964495555.1 uncultured Bifidobacteriaceae bacterium
TGACCCTCGTGGAGGTGCAGATCGGTGCCGCACATCCCTGCACGGGTCATGCGGAGGCGCACCTCGCCGGTGTCCGGCTCGCGGACGGGGACCTCGCGCACGGTCAGCTCGGTGGGGCGGTCGTAGACGACCGCGCGCATGGTCGTCACTGGATCGCTTCCAGCGCATCCTCCGGCGCCCGGCGACCGAGGCTCAACACCGGCCCACGGGGACGCAGGTTCACGTCGAGACGCCGATACGCCCGTGGGGTCATGCCCACCTCGGAAAGAAACTGTCGATTGAAGTTCGCGAGGTTGTTATAACCGCTAGCGGTGGCGATATTCGAGATGGAGTCATTGGTGCTGTCGAGGAGCCGGCAGGCATGCGCGATGCGCAACTTCTTGACCATGTCGCTGAACGTCATGCCCGAAGCCCGCTTGAAATACCGCGAGAACGTGGGTTCCGACATATGCGCCAGTGACGCTGCGGTGGAGAGGCGCACCGTGCCCGTCAAGTTCTCGAACACGTAGTTGAGTCCCTCCTCCACGGCGCGCTGGGCGATCATGTCGCTGCCGGGATCGAGCCACTCGCCTGCAAGCAGGACGCGCTCGGACTTGGGTGTGTTCGCGAAGATGCCGAGGAGTTGGAAGAGTAGGCCTACCTGCTCGGATCCGGTCGTGGACACCACCTCGAGCATGAGCTCGGCGGCGTCCTTGGCTGTGGGTCCATCGAGGGAGAGTCCTCGCCGCGACTGTTCCAAGACCTCGTCGATGTTGCTCAGCTCCGGGATGAGGGACATGCAGGACCGAATCCATTCATCGGTGAACTGGATCACCGCATCGCGGTCGTGAACGACGGCTCCAGGCTCGAGGTCACTGACCCAGTCGTGCGGGAGGTTCGGTCCGCAGATCGATATCTGACCCGGTTCGAAAGTGCCGATGTGGTCTCCCACGATCACGCTCCCGCTGGTCTTGGTGATCAGGTGGATCTCGTATTCGGGGTGGCAATGCCACCCGCAGATCTCACTGGGGTAATCGTGGGTGAGCGTGCGGATAGAGCGCTGCGGATGGGGCGGGATGATCTCCAGGGGCGGGGGCGTCCCCACGTAGGTGGCGACCCGCTGTCGGGCCTGGCTCTGCCAGTTCGGCCGGGTCTTGGCCATGTAACCCTCGTTTCATACTTTCTCTCAGCTTCCTAGTACTTATTTGTATCGCCTTCTTTCACTCCCCGCCCGCGGTTCGACGGAATCACGAAGGGATTCGCGACCTTCCTGTTATCGAATCTTTATCCGAGCCTCCTCATGGCTGCAAGAAAGTACGAGAACTTAATCGCATTGTTGTAGCCCGTTCGGGGAGCGTTACAGGACCCTTGCAGCGGCCACACCGGTCGCAGTGACGGTGTGGGCCCGCGAATCGGTTGCGGGCGCAATCCAGATACAAGGGAGATTGCATGCGCAGATGGAGAGGAGCGACGGTGTTCGGCGCCGGTCTGGCGGCCGCGGCACTGGTGCTCACGAGCTGTTCGTCCGGTGGCGACACCGCGACGAGCACGGAGACCGAAGCAGCGGCCGAGGAGACCATGGCCGAGGCAGCCCCTGCTGAAGAGGCTGCCAGCGGCGAGGAGATCGTCCTCAACGTTGCAACGGTGAACAACGGACAGATGAAGGACATGGAGTCCCTGGCCCCGGAGTATGAGGCGCTCAACCCCGGCGTCAAGGTCAACTTCCAGGTCATGGAGGAAGGCGACCTCCGCAGCTCGGTGACTGCCGACGTCGCGAGTGGTGCCGGCCAGTACGACATCGTCACCATCGGTGCGTACGAGACGCCCCAGTGGGGCGCCAACGGCTGGCTGGTCGACCTCACCCCGTACCTCGAGGCCGATCCCAACTACGACGTTGCGGACATCCTTACCCCGGTTCGCGATGCGCTGTCCTACAACGGTCAGCAGTACGCGGTGCCGTTCTACGGTGAGTCCTCGATCCTCATGTACAACAAGGAGATCACGGACGCCGCGGGCATCACGATCTCGAACAACCCGACGTGGCAGGAGATCGCCGACGCTGCCAAGAAGCTCAAGACCGACGACATGGCAGGCATTTGCATGCGCGGCAAGCCGGGTTGGGGCGATCTGTTTGCTCCGCTCACCACGGTGGTGCAGACCTTCGGTGGCAGCTGGTACGACATGGACTGGAATGCCACGGTCAACTCCCCAGAGTGGAAGGAAGCAGTGACCTTCTACAAGACGATGCTGGACGAGTCCGGGCAGCCGGATCCGGTGTCCTACTCCTTCAACGAGTGCCTGACCGCCCTGAAGAACGGTGAGGTAGCCATGTGGGCGGATGCGTCTGTCGCCGCCTCCATGCTCGAGGCGGATGACTCGCCGGTGAAGGGCAAGATGGGTTACGCCCACATGCCCGTGGTGAAGACCACGGAGTCGGGCTGGCTCTGGAGCTGGAACCTCGCGGTGCCTTCGTCTACCAAGCAGGTCGACGAGGCCGTGAAGTTCATCATGTGGGCGACCAGCAAGGACTACCACCAGCTCGTGGGCGAGAAGCTCGGCTGGTCGCTGGTGCCTCCGGGTGCTCGCACCTCCACCTACTCGATCCCCGAGTACAAGGAGGCGGCAGCCGCCTACGCTCCGATCACCCTCGAGGTGATGAGCGCGGTGAATCCGGTGCAGCCCGGTGTCAACCCGCAGCCGTGGGTCGGTATCCAGTACGTGGCGATTCCTGAGTTCCAGGACGTCGGCAATCAGTGCGCCCAGTTGATGGCGGACTACATCGCGGATCGCACGTCGATCGACGATGCCTTGGCCCAGTGCCAGGAGATTGCCCAGGCGGCCGGAGACGCTCAGAAGTAGTCCCGGAAGTCACCCTTCGATGGGTACGTTGGGGGTCGGTCGTTCACGACCGACCCCCAACGCCATCGGTTGACGTGTGAAGGTAGGTATGTCCACGACGGTTCTGGATCGGGAGCAGGACGAGGTCATCCCGGAGGCCGATCCCCATCGGGGTCGATCGCCGTGGCTGTCCCGCGGGCTGCTCTTCCCGGCACTGATCTTCGCGATCATCCTCACCCAGGTTCCGTTCCTGGTCACGATCGTCTACTCGTCCCTGCAGTGGAACCTGCTCAAGCCGACGGACTTCGGCTTCACTGGTTTCGACAACTACGTCACCGTGTTCCAGACGGGTGATCTCCTCCCGTCGATCATCGCCACGGTCCTCATCACCGCGCTCTCGGTCATCTGCTCGCTGCTTCTGGGCCTGGCCTTCGCCCTCCTTCTCGATCGGAAGTTCAAGGGCCGTGCCGTGGCGCGGACGCTCATGATCACCCCCTTCCTGCTCATGCCGGCCGCGGCCGCACTGATTTGGAAGTACTCGATGTTCGACACCAGCATCGGGATCATCAACTTCGTCGTCACATCGGTGGGGCTGCCTCCCGTCGAGTGGAGCACCGACTTCCCGATGCTGACCGTGATCATCGTTCTGACCTGGCAGTTCACGCCGTTCATGATGTTGATCCTGCTAGCAGGCCTGCAGAGTCAGGGGCGCGATGTTCTCGAGGCCGCCTCCGTCGATGGCGCCGGCCCGGTCACCACGTTCGCATTCATCACGCTGCCCCATCTGCGGATGTACATCGAGATCGCGGTCCTTCTGGGGACCATCATCATCATTCAGGTATTCGACCCGGTGGCGATCCTGACCAAGGGGACGGGCGGCACGAAGACCTTGGCCTACCTGCTCTACGAGCGAGCCTTCATCGGGCTCAATGTGGGGGAGGCCGCCGCCTACGGTGTCGTGATCGTGATCCTCACGATCATCGTGGCCACCGTGGCACTGCGCACGCTTTTCAAGGTCTTCGTCGAGGGGGTGAAGCGATGAACGCCATCGGCACCTCTCGGGGTAAGGCATCGATCATCACCACGGTGACATGGATTCTGGTGATCCTCTTCTTCTTCCCGGTGTTCTGGATGTTCCTTAATGCCTTCAAGTCTGAGAACGACGCTGCGTCCACGACCCCGCTGTTGATCTTCACGCCGGTGACCACCGGTTTCGAGGTGGTTCAGGAACGTGGCATGTCGTCCTACCTCGTGAACTCCGTCATTGCGGCGATCGGCGCCACGATCGTGATCCTCCTGCTTGCCATCCCGGCCGCGTACGCGCTGAGCATCCGCCCTGTGCGCAAGACCCGTGATCCACTCTTCTTCTTCATCTCGACGCGGTTCATGCCGGTCGCTGCCTCCGTGCTTCCCCTGTACATGATCCTCAAGACACTGAACATGCTCGACAGCATCTGGACCCTGGTGTTGATCTACGCGGCGATCAACCTGCCCATAGCGATCTGGATGCTCCGTTCGTTCCTGATGGAGATCCCGATGGAGATCATCGAGGCGGCGCAGATCGATGGCGCGGGCTTCCTCCGGGAGTTGGTCCGCATCGTGATGCCTCTGATCCTTCCTGGTGTCGCGGCCTGCGGGTTGATCGTCTTCATCTTCTCGTGGAACGAATACTTCCTGGCGACGTTGCTGACCAGCGCCGATGCGCGCACCACGCCGCCGTTCCTCGGATCCTTCGTTGACGGCCGCGGCCAGTTCCTCGCCGTACTCTCTGCTGCTGTGATGGTGGCCGCGCTCCCCGTGATCCTCGCTGGATGGGTCGCGCAGAAGCAGTTGGTCCGTGGTCTGGCCATGGGGGCCATCAAGTGACGCGACTGTCGACCGCCACCCTTAGCCGGGTGCTCCCTGGGACCGTTGTCCCCTCCTACGACCGTGGGGCCCTGACCCAAGGGATCGTCCACATCGGTGTGGGCAACTTCCACCGCGCCCATCAGGCCCTGGCCATCGATCGGCTGATGACCGAGGGCGTCGCCCACGACTGGGCGATCTGCGGCGTCGCCTTACTGCCCAGCGATGAACCGCTCGCCCGCAAGATGCAGGAGCAGGACGGGCTCTACACCCTCGTGGAGAAGTCCCCCGATGGGACGTGGAGCACCCGGATCATCGGCAGCATCACCGAGGTGATCTTCGGACCGGCCGATCCGGCTGCGGTCATCGCCAAGCTGTGCGAGCCGAACATCAGGATCGTCTCGCTGACCGTCACCGAGGGTGGCTATAACTTTGATCGGCTGAGCGGAGAGTTCATGCCGGACACTCCGGCAATCGCGGCGGACCTCGAACAGGGTGCTGTGCCGCGGACGTTCTTCGGAGTCGTGACCGAGGCCCTGCGTCAGCGTCGGGATACAGGTGTCGCGCCTTTCACGATCATGTCCTGCGACAACATCCAAGGCAACGGTCACGTGGCCCAGCGCATGTTCGAGGCGTTCGCCAGGAGCCAGGATCCCGAATTCGCGGAGTGGCTCGTGGCCAACGTGGCTTTCCCGAATTCGATGGTTGATCGCATCACTCCGGTCACCACGCAGCCGGACATCGACGCGGTGCGGGAGATCATCGGTCTGGATGACGCCTGCCCTGTTGTCTGTGAGCCGTTCTTCCAGTGGGCCTTGGAGGATGCCTTCCCCCAGGGGCGTCCCCCGCTCGACCAGGCTGGGGTGCAACTCGTCACGGACGTCGCTCCCTACGAGAAGATGAAGTTGCGGCTGTTGAATGCGAGCCACCAGGGCCTGTGCTATTTCGGTTACCTCGAAGGGCACGACCTCGTGCACGAGGCGACCCAGGAGCCGGACATGGCGACCTTCCTGCGCCGCTACATGGACGAGGAGGCCACGCCCACCCTCGATCCCGTGCCGGGAGTCGACCTCGAGGCCTATAAGTCCCAGCTCATCGAGCGGTTCCAGAACCCCGAGGTGCGGGACACCATCGCGCGTCTGTGTGCGGAGTCCAGTGACCGGATTCCGAAGTGGCTCATCCCCGTCGTCTTCGACCAGTTGGCAGCGGGTGGTCAGGTGGCGTTGTCCGCGGCGATCGTCGCCAGTTGGGCGCGATACGCCGAGGGCGTCGACGAGTCAGGAGCACCGATCGCCGTGGTGGACCCGCTCAAGGATGAACTGATCCCCATCGCCCGCAGCCAACGGGAGGATGAACTTGCGTTCATCGCCAACCGACGCCTGTTCGGCGACCTGGTCGACGATCCGCGCTTCACCCATGCCTACGTCGATACCCTGCGTGCCTTGCACGAGAGCGGGGCCCGTGCCACCCTGAGGAATCTGGCCGAGTCCCGCATTGGAGCCACCACGAACACGGAGTCGTCATGAATCAGCGGGCCAGCGTCCTCTCCCCGTCCCTCACGATCACCACCGAGGAGCGCCCCGTTCCGGTCCCCGGGCCGAACGAGGTCCTCGTCGAGGTGAAGTCCGTGGGCATCTGCGGCAGCGACATCCACTACTTCGAGCACGGTCGAATCGGCCCCTACGTGGTGGAGACCCCGCTCGTTCTCGGCCACGAGGCGTCCGGGCAGATCGTGGCGGTGGGATCCGACGTGGAGGACATAGCCCCGGGGACACGCGTGGCGATGGAGCCGGGTGTGCCCTGCAAGGAGTGCGAGCAGTGCCGTGCCGGCCGCTACAACCTGTGCCCGGATGTGATCTTCTTCGCCACGCCGCCGGTGGACGGCGCCTTCGCGCAGTACGTGGCCCTCGACCGTGACTTCGTGCACCCGGTCCCCGACCACGTCTCCTACGACGCGGCAGCGCTGATGGAGCCGCTCTCCGTGGGCATCTGGGCTAACCGCAAGGCCGAGACCGGCCTCGGGTCGCGTGTGCTGATCACCGGCGCCGGACCCATCGGCATCGTCTGCGCGCTCGTCGCCCGCGCCTCCGGGGCCGCCGAGGTCACTGTCACGGACACGAATTCCCAGCGCCTGGCGCACGCCTCACGCCTGGGCTTTACGACTGCGGATCCGACAGCCGGGTCGGCAGCCGCACTTGAGGGCTTCACCGTGCTGATCGAGTGCAGCGGTGCGCCCGCCGCCATCGCGCAGGGCATACGTGCACTCGGCCCGGCCGGAACCGCGGTCCTCGTGGGCATGGCGCCCGATGGCAATGTCCAACTCCCGGTCGACGTCATCCAGGGGCGCGAGATCTGGGTCACCGGCACCTTCCGGTACGCGAACACGTATCCGACGGCAGTGGACCTCGTCTCTTCCGGCGCGGTGGATCTGGACGCCCTCGTTTCCAAGACCTTCACGCTCGATCAGGTCGCCGATGCCCTCAGCTACTACAAGCAGGATCCGGCGGCGATGAAGGTCGTGGTGCGGGTCTCGGAGTAAACCCGCACGGACCCGTCAGTCGTTGATCGGGTTGTCGATCGTCCAGCTCGAGGTCTGTGCCATCGCCGGCCCCTGATTCTTGAATGTCCCGGTCACCTGGCTGAACGTGTTGACGAAGGTGCCGAAGCCGGGTCCCGATGCCGAGCCGCCCAGGG
Organism: uncultured Bifidobacteriaceae bacterium; assembly: GCA_964495555.1. GTDB lineage: Bacteria > Actinomycetota > Actinomycetes > S36-B12 > S36-B12 > VGCC01. The sequence goes on from CAZBWA010000046.1 coordinate 7,357, forward strand.
TGATCTTCGTCTTGGGATAGGTGTAGACGTTGCCCGCACTGCAGTTCGGCACGCAGGTGTTGTAGTACAGCGTGCCGACTCCGGTGGCACCGTTCATGTCCCACGACGACCAGCGGATCTTCCCGAAGTAGACGCCGCCGTCTCCGCATGCAAAGACGATCTCTTTGGGCTTGTAGTCCAGATTGCCCTGGCAGTCCACGATGTAGGTCTTGCCGGGGTCGGGCTTCTCGGCTGCCGATGCGGCGGGCGCGGCGGCCCCCATGCTCAGGGTCGCCAGGCCCATAGCGCCGGCGGCGAGAACTCCGATACGCGAATGACGACGATTCATGACTCTCCTCCGGTCGGGTCTTGAGGCTACGAGGCCAGCACCCGGTCGGACGTCCGGCGCACCGGGAGGGTTCCCGACTAGCGGGACCCTCGGGTGGCTCGTGCCCGCTCCATCCCGGAGGAGATGAACTCCCGGGCCGAGACGGCCAGGTCCATGCCATCGGTCCAGAGGTTCCGCCAGACGGCCAAGGTGTTGGACAACTGCGGATCGACGACAGCGGAGGAGAAGGATTCGAAGGTCAGCGGGCCGGTGTAGTCGATGTCGGCCAGGGCGCCGAAGAACTGGTCGAAGTCGATGGTGCCGGTACCGAGGTATCCGCGGTTCGACTCGCCCACGTGCACGTATCCGAGTCGATCCCCGCACAGCAGGATGGGCTTCCGGAACCCATCCTCCTCGATGTTCATGTGATACACGTCAGCGTGCACCACCACATTCGGCTCGTCGACGATGTCCATGTACTCCAGGGTCTCCTGGACCGTGTTCAACAGGTTGCTCTCGTAGCGGTTGACGAATTCCAGCCCGATGGTGATGTTGTCTTTTGCGGCCTCCTGGGCGAGTTCCTTGATGACCGCTGCGCTGTTCCGCCGTGCTTTGTCTGTCGTCGGTCCCGGGTACTTGGCCAATGCTCCGAACAACACGCCACCGAGGTAGGTCGATCCTGCACCGCGGGCCACTTCCAGTGCCTGCATCAGCGTGGTGCGTCCGGCGGCGACCCGGGCCGGATCGTCCGAGTTGATGTCCGTCTCGAGTGTCAGCCCCAGGGAGAACCCCGCCTTGATGCCGTGGGCCTCCAGGCGTGCCCGGGTGTCTGCGACGTCGATGCGCGAGGGATCGAGCGCCGGGATCTCGATCAGGTCGAACCCGGCGGCCTTCGTCGAGGAGATGGCCGCCTCCGCGTCATCGGGAGACCAACTGCCCGTCCACACGAGCGCGTGGACTCCGAGGGGGTTGTTCATCTGCTCTTCCTTCCCGTCTCAGGAGCGCGGCGCGTTGGCCGCGCCGGTAATGAGGGCCACGAGTTCGTCGCCGTTGGTGTCTGCGGACCGCAATCCCGCGATCAGGCTGCCCTGGCGCATGACCCAGATCTGCTCGGACAGTCGCAGAACCTGATCGAAGTTGTGGCTGATGACGATGACAGCCAGGCCCTTGGACTTCAGTCGCTGGATCAACTCCTCCACCTTGGCGGTCTCGCGGACGCCGAGTGCCGCGGTGGGCTCGTCCATGATCACCACACGACTGGACCAGCCTGCGGCACGGCAGATAGCGACGGCTTGGCGCTGCCCGCCGGAGAGCCCCCTGATCCGCGCCTTCACGCTCGGGATGTACACGTCGAGCTCCGACATCATGCGGTCGGCCTCGCTGCGCATCGCCCTCTTGTTCATGAATCGGAAAGGTGGGAAGCCCACCGTCTGCTCCCGGTTCAGGAACATGTTCTGCCAGATCGCGAGGTCCTCGATCAGGCCCAGGGTCTGGTAGACGGTCTCAATGCCTGCCTGGCGAGCAGCCTCGGGGGAATGGAAGTCCACGCGCTCGCCGAAGAGCTCGACCGACCCTGAGTCGGCCTTGTCGACGCCGGCGATGATCTTGATCAGGGTGGACTTGCCGGCTCCGTTGTCGCCGATGATGGCGGTGACCTCGCCGGCGCGGGCGGTGATCGAGACACCTCGCAGTGCCTGGACCGACCCGAAACTCTTGACGATGTCCTTCGTCTCGACGGCGATCACACCGGTCTCCACGGCCGCGGTCATTTCGCTGTCCTGACGAGCGCGGCGGAGACCATCACGATCAAGCCGATCGCAATGAACTGGTAGTACTGGGGAACCCCGGCGACGATCAACCCATTGATGATCATGGTGAGCAGAATCGCGCCGATGAAGGGGCCGATCATGTTGCCGCGACCCCCGAAGAGCGACACGCCACCGAGGACCACGGCGGCGACGGAGTTCAGGAGCAACGACGTGTTCATGGCCGGTTCGGCCGCTCCGATTCGTGAGATCAGGACGACGGAGGCGATACCCGCCGACAGGCCGGAGATCGCGTACACCGAGATCTTCATGGCCTTGGTCTTCACGCCGAGTGCTCGCGCGGTATCGGGGTTGCCACCCGTGGCGAGTACGTGCGTTCCGAATCGCGTCTGAGTGAGGACCACCTGCGCGATGATCAACAGGCCGATGGCCAGGATCATCATGTAGGGGATCACCCAGATCTTGCCGAGTGCGAAAGACGCGAGTTGTTCCGAGATCACCTGCACGGGCGTGGCATTGGAGATGACCAGGGCCACACCCTGGGCGAGGCTCAACATGCCCAGGGTGACGATGAAGTCGTTGATCTTGAATTGCGCGATGATGACGCCGTTCACGCTGCCAGCCAGCAGGCCCACGAGCACGGCGACGCCAATGCAGATGAACAGCGGCTGACCCGCAGCGAACATGGTGCCGAAGCTGACTGCGGAGAGCGTCACGATCGCCGCATTCGAGAGGTCGATCCCGGCTGTCATCACGACGAAGGCCTGGCCGAGGGCAAGGATCGCGGGGACGGTGGACGCGGTGAGGATCGTGTTGATGTTGTACGCGGTGATGAAGTTCTCGCGCTCGAGTGACCAGAAGACGGCCGTGGCGATGGCCAGCGCGAACACGACCGTCCAGTCCGCCCAGAAGTAGGGACTCTTCAGGGTGTAGGCGGTCCGTTGAGAGAACGAAGGGGAATCGGGGGCCGCCATGATGGCGGCCCCCGAGCCCTTCAGATCAGGCATCTGCACTGCAGTTCCTTCTCTGTCGACAATGCACCTGGGGGCAGGTGATCGTCAATTTCTACTACTTCTGGATCTGTGCGGGGAAGGGATTGTCGTACTCGCCCGGAGGCTTCGGGAAATTGCTGATGGCCTCTGCCACGTTGTCCGCGGACACCACAACGGCCGGTGACTCCACGAACTCGGTCACAGTGCCGCCCTGCGCAGCGACGATGCACGCCTCCACGCCGAGCTTGCCCATCACCCACGGGTACTGGGATACGGAACCCGTGACCTTGCCGGCCTCGATGTCGGCGAGGATCGGCTCGATGCCGTCCACACCCATCACCTTGATGTCCTTGCCGGACTCGGCCACGGCCTGGGCGATGCCCTGGGCCATGGTGTCGTTCGCGGCGAAGATCGCGGTCATGTTGGGGTTGTCGGCGATCATGGCCTTGGCGGCATCGAGCGCCTTCGCGGTATCCCAGTCGGCGTTCACCGGGCCGACGAAGGTGGCGCCTGCGGCGCCTTCCTTGAAGCCGTCGATACGGGCGGCGCTGGTGACGTTACCGGCGAGTCCCGCGATCAGGCCGATGGTCGCACCATCGCCCACGATTTCGACCATCTTCTGACCACCCTTGACACCAGCCTGGTAGTTGTCGGTGCCCACGAACGCGGTCACCTTGCCACCGGCGGCAGCCAGACCATCAGCGTCGACGGGCGAGTCGATGTTGACGATCGGGACACCGGCCTGCGACACACGGCCGAGGCTCTGGTTGAGGTTGTTGGAGCTGATCGGAATGACGACGAAGCAGTCGTAGTCCTGTCCGGCGAGGGTGTCGACCTTGTTGGCCTGACCCACCTCATCGTTGAGTGACGGCGCGTACTCGACCGTGAGGTCGACGCCGTACTCGGCTGCTGCGTCCTTCATGCCCTGGGCGATCGTTCCGAAGAACGGGTTCGCCTCGTCCTTGATGACTGCCGCGACGCGGATGTCCGAGAGGGCTGTCCCCGCGGGGGCCTCCTCGGCGGCCGCGGTTTCTTCGGCAGCAGCGGTCTCTTCGGCGGCAGCGGTTTCCTCTGTTGCTGCCTCCTCAGAGCTGGACGAACAAGCGCTCAGGACGAGCGCACCCGCGGCTACTGCGGCGAGCAGAGCTGCGGCGCGTGGTCGACGAGCCATAGATCCTCCTTGACATGACGACTTATGTCAGAATTTGACATAAGTTACGGTAATATCCACATTAGTAGCGGACGCACGATCGCGACAGTGAGTCCGCGGTAACGAAGTGATCACGAATGCTCGGGGGCAGTGTCACCGCAGGGGGACGCGAGATCGGAATCTGGACCGAGAAGAGGAGTGGGCCACAGTGGACATCCCGGGCGAGCGCGCATCTGCGATCTTGCAGGAGCTCCGCCGCCGCCGCAGCCCAGTGAGCCGGTCGGAACTCGCAGCGTCCCTCGGCGTGGCCCGTGCCACCCTCTCGGAGGCCCTCACCACGCTCGACGAGCTCGGCCTCGTCTCCGGAGACGCGGTGTCGCAATCCTCGGGGGGACGCCCCCCGCAGACGTTCACGCTCAACCCGAGTGCGGGTTTCGTGGGTGTCATCGACGTGGGAGGAAGTCGTACCCGGGTCGGAATGGCGAATCTGTCCGGAGTGATCCTCGAGGATTCTCTGCTCGTCATCCCTGTCGATTCCGGCCCCGAGGACATCATGGGGTGGGCAGCAACGGAGCTCGAGCGCATGTTCGCGGCGCATGTACCGGCGTGGAAGTCCGGGGGCCGGTCACGCATCGCGATCGTCGCAGGCCTGCCCGGACCGGTGGACTTCACCACCGGGTCGGTTGTGAGCCCGCCCATCATGCGCACATGGCAGGGCTTCGACACCCGCCACTTCCTGACGTGCAGGTTCGATGCACCGATCGTCATCGACAACGACGTCAACCTCATCGCACTCGCCGAGCAGCGTCTATCCCACCAGAAGTCCGCCGTGCTCCTGGTCATCAAGTTGGGAACCGGCGTCGGCGGTGGCCTGGTCATCAATGGCCAGGTCCTCCGGGGCGCGCGCGGTGCTGCGGGGGACATCGGGCATACGCAGAGTGCTCGCGCGCATGGTTCTCAGTGTCGCTGCGGTCACATCGGGTGCGTCGAGGCCGTTGCCGGTGGATGGGCCCTCGTGCAGGAGTTACAGGAGCGCGGGCTTGACGTGACGAACGTGTCCGACGTGGCGCGTCTGGTGCGTGACGGGGATCCCGTCGCGTCCTCCCATGTACGGGCGGCAGCGAAGGTGGTGGGTCAGGCGGTGGCTCAAGCGGTGAGTCTGCTGAACCCGGACACCGTGGTGATCTCGGGTGAAATGCTCGGTGCAGGTGACCAGGTGCTGTCCGCGATCCGCGAAGGTGTGTACCAGTACTCGTTGCCCTTGGCTACCTACGATCTGAACTTGGTGCCGAGCACGTTGGGATCGCGCGTGGGCCTCAAGGGGGGCGCCCAGTTAGGGATCGATGTCCTTCTGGGCCAGGCTGATCTACCGCAACTGCACGACCTCGTCGAATCGCGCGTCAGCGCATGACGCCACCGGCTCTCGTCATCTTCGACCACGACGGCGTGCTCGTGGACTCAGAATCCATCGCCATGGCCGTCCTCGCCGACATCTCCTCAGGCTTCGGCTTCGAGATCACGCCCGATGAAGCCTTCAACCGCTACCTCGGCACGAGTTTCGACTACGTGGTGGAGGACCTCCGCAGTCAAGGAGCCACGATCGATCGCGACGCGCTGCACCGCCAGTTCCACGACGACCTCTTCGCCGGTTTCCGCGCGCGGCTCACCCCTATCCCTGGTATCCCGGAACTCCTGAGCCGACTCCAGGACGCGAACCAACCGATCGCCATCGCTTCGAGTGGCAACTCCCAGCGCGTCAACCTCGGCATCACGTCAGCCGGCATCGATCACTTTTTCGCTGACTCCATCATCACCACCGCCGACGATGTGAGCCGAGGCAAACCCTTTCCCGACCTCTTCCTCACCACCGCCGAGCGCGCCCACGTCGATCCCGCGCACTGCATCGTGATCGAGGACAGCCCGTTCGGCGTCGAGGCGGCGCACGCCGCGGGTATGCGCGTCATCGGGTTCGCCCTCCAGACCCCGGCCACCACGCTCGCAGAGGCGGACTGGCTAATTGCCGACATGGCAGAAGCGCTACCCGTCCTCACGTCGGGCTGAATCCGGCCGGCTCTACCCCGTAGCCGGCCTACTATCCCCATGTGAGCGTGCGCACCCGCATGATGAGTCGAGTCTCGATCGGCCTGGCTGTCGGCCGGTGTGCGGCGTGCTGAACGTCAGACCCAGGCGGAATGCTCACGTGATGCGCGTGACCCGCCTCGCGACGGCGGCCCTGGTGCTCGGGGTTGCGTTCGGTCATCCCGCCCACGCAGCGCCGGAGGTCAGCCCGCGCGTCATCGGCGGCATCCCCAACCCGCCACTGGGGGGAGCTGCCGTCGCATTCGAGACGAGCGCGTCAGCGTGCACCGCGTCACTCTGGAGACCGCGACTCCTCGCCACCGCTGCGCACTGTCTCTATGACGACGAGGGGAACCGGGTCGATCCCGAGGACATCACTCTCTGGTCACCCGGGGCGAGCACCACCACATCACCGTCATCGGTGCGGGTGACCAGCATCATCATGGATGAGTCCTGGGATGACACGGACGACAACGATGAGGCCACGGGCCGCGACTTCGCCCTCCTCGTTCTCGACGCACCCCTAGGTGCGCCCACCTGGTCGCGTATGGCCACACCCGACGAGGTCGCGGCCCTCACCTGGAACGGTGCCGACGCAAGTTACGTGGGCTACGGGGTCACCTCCCCTCGCGTGGACCCCAACGGCGTGCTGTCCACCGCCC
>CAZBWA010000047.1:0-13820 GCA_964495555.1 uncultured Bifidobacteriaceae bacterium
TCGGGGTGTAGGTTCGCGCCGTGTTAGAGGCGGCTTTGTTCGGCGCAATTGCGCAATCAGCGCTCCTGGTGGGGGCGCTCCTGGTCTGGAAGTTCCCGAAACTCAAGAAGCCCGCCATCGTCGGTGGGCTCATGGCCTTCGGTGCCGGAGCCGTGATTTCAGCGGTTGCCATCGACCTCGTGGCCGTCTCGTATGAGGAGGCCGGGGAGCTTCCCACAGCCCTTGGCATCGGCATCGGCTGCCTGATCTATTTCCTCATCATCAAGTTCCTGGAGAGCAGAGGAGAGGACGAGCAGCCGGGGGAGAGAATCGAAGGAGACGCCGCCCACGATGCTCACGGTGAGGCCCACGTGCACGGTGCGACGAAGAAGGAAGCGCGCAACCTCACTGTGGGGATGGTCATCGACGGTGTCCCCGAGTCTGTCGCTGTCGGCCTGACGTTGCACACGGCATCAGTGGGGGTGTCTGCGGCCCTCGTCGGCTCCATCTTCATCGCGGCGATCCCCGAAGCCATCGGAATCGCAGCGGCGATGCTGGCCGGCGGCATTGCCCTCGGTGCGATCCTCCTGCGCTTCTCCTTCATCGTCATTATTGGCGCGGTGTTCGCTGCAGTCGGGTACAGCCTCCTGTACGGAGCATCGGATTCCACTCAGGCGATCATCCAGTCGATCGCCGCGGGGGCACTTCTCGTCGTTGTGATCAACGAGATGATCCCGATCGCTGTGCGTTCGATCAAGGGATGGGCCGGCATCATCGGAGTTGCCGGCTTCGTCTTTTCGGCTTTCCTCACGTGGGCGAGTGGCGGCTAGTTCGTGCGGACGCACACTGGTTCCCGGAACGACGTCGGGACGGTGTTCAGAGTGCCCCACCGACTCGGTGCGCTGGCATGACCGCGGATCGCGTTTCCCCGCATCGCAACAGACGCTCCTGGGTCGCGCTCATCCTCGGCGCGGCGGTGCTGGGAACGGGTCTGGCGTGGATGCTGGCTGCGGGCTGGGGTGTGGCTCCCCTCGATGCCTTCATCGCCGGGATGTCACGTCTCACCGGGCTCACCATCGGGACGGTCATCATCCTGACGTCGAGCCTCTTCCTCGTGGGTGCGTGGTTCCTCGGGTCCCGTCCAGGATGGGGAACGCTCATCGCTTTCGTGGGTGTCGGGGTGATCGTCGATGCGTGGAACCTGCTGATGTTCGAGTGGATCGGACTCTCCCCGGACACATGGCTGATCGTGCTGCGCGTACTGCTGTGGTTGATCGGATTCGCGCTCTTTGCGCTAGGCGTCATCGCGACGATGTCATCCGATCTCGGAGCCAACCCCTACGACCAGATCATTCGAGCGGCGCATGAGCGCTTCTCAATACCCCTGTGGGCCTCCCGCCTCGCCTTCGACGGCGTGGTCGTACTCCTGGCCTTCATCGCCGGAGGGGCGTGGGGCGCCGGCACCATCGCCATCGTCATCCTGATGCCCGTCGCACTCTCAGCCCTCACCCCGCGCGTTCGGCTGTGGATCCACGGCCCCGAGCAGGCGCCGATGGCCTGAGGTGAATTCCCGTCACCCCTACTCCTTGCCGTGCCATACTCGAGCGTGCTCCCTTTGCGTCGGTCTGCCGCGGTCCTCTCCCTTGTTCTTCTCGTCGTGGGCGTGGCCGCACCCGCACGGGCAGACGGGAGCCTTGCCGGCCGATGGGACTCGGATTCCCTTCGCGACAATCGCGTCGGCTACTACTTGGAGCTCACCCCGGTCCCCAACAGCGATGCGACCTACGTCGGGACCTTGAAGTTCTCGTATCAGGATGGGCGCCAAGGCCTGAGGACTCCGGTCCGCGTCGTGACACGTGGTGACCGCGTGCGCATCACCGCACGCAAGGGATCCTTCGACAAGTCCCCGGGCATTCTGCGCGGGATATTCGACGCGGATGAGTCCACGATCACTCTGACCAACTGCCAAGCCCGCTTGACCCTGGTCATGGCAAACGATCTCGAGAGTGACTGCGTTCTCCGCCCCGCGAGTTCGGAGTAGGGCCCGGGGTCTGCAGGGCTTCGCGGCGAGAGTCAGTTCGCCGCAGGTGGGGCGCTGGCTGAGGTCTCCACGATGTCAGGCTTCCCCTGGTGCCAGTGGACGTCCTCGAACCCCAAGACCTCATGCTTGAGGAGTACGAAGATGCCCGTGATCACTACGACCGTGACGATTGCGATATTCGCAACCAGCGCTGCTTGCCACACGATCGAGGGATCTCTGGCCAGGAGGGCCGAGCTGTTCGACGCGAGGACGAGACCGACGACGAGACCGCCGAGTGCCGTTCCCGTGTGGTTGCCGAACGTGCGGGTGCCGAAGAGGGTCGCCGCCCAGCGTGTTCCCGTCGTCTTGATCACGCCCATGTGTCCGAACAGGCGCAGCATTCCGAAGCCCGATCCGGCGAGGAGAAGGGTGGGCAGCATGCTCATCAGGCTGACCTGGTCCCGGTTGAGCAGATAGAAGAAAACCACGGACAGCGTGAGCAGCACGCAGCCGATGCCAGTCTGCACCTGTCGGGTGAGCCCTCGCGTGGTGCGGAAGTGGTGGGCACTGAGATGGAAGCCGATCGTGGGTAACGCCATGAACAGCATCACAAGGGCCGTCTGGCCGGACGTGAGGCCTGCTCCGATCTCCAGAGCGATGGAGTAGGCGGTGATCGCGATGAAGAGGCCGCAGATGTGCATCGCGCTGAAAGTGTCGGTGAGCCACAGGCGCGGGTTGTGGATCGCAATGTCCTCATCGAAGACGGGGTTGCGGACTCTGCGATTCAAGACGACGAACCCGGTGAGCGCGACGCCACCCATGACGACGACCGCCCCCCACAGGACGACATTGCCGATGGATTGCTTGGCGAAGATGATGAGCAGGTAGGGCGCCAATAGCCCTACTCCCAGAAGCGCGGTGGGAATGATCATGATCGGGGAGAAGACTGTTTCCTCATCGTGCGACTCCCGCAGGTTGAATGCGCCGATCACCACGGCGACCACCATCACGATCGAGCTCAGAGGCTCGATCCAACGCCATGTGATGGTCTCCGTGATGAGTGGTCCGAGCACAGGCCCCATGACGACCCCGGCCATACCGGCCGCCCGCCACCAGAGCCACGCTCGGTGACGGGTGTCCCCGTGCATCGTCGTGACGAGAACCCCACCCGAGGACGAGAGGATGATGCCGGCGGCAGCACCCATGAGGGCGCGCAGCACGAAGAGACCGAGGAGTGAGTCGACGAGGGGTGCGACGAAGCCGATCAGTGCGAAGACACCGCCGGCCCAGAGAAACATCCGCTTGCGACCCACCACGTCGGCCAATCGGCCGCCGGCAACGCAGACCAGAATCAGTGCGACGGGGTAGGAGCTCAGTGCGAGGGATACATCGGTCCGAGTGGTGTCGAGCGTGGTGGCCACGGATGCGCCCGAGGAGAGAAAAGCGGTGCTCCCCAGCCAACAGACGAACACGGCCATGGACATTGATGTGATCGCCCGGCGATCACGCGCCGCATGGTGACCCGTATGCGCCGCATTCTGATCGGGAGGTGGTGCGGGTCCTTCAGCAGAGCTCACGATCCGGTGGTCACATCCCCATCCAAGAGACCCTGATCCACAGAGGTGAACGTGTACATGTCATCGGCGGGGTCGCGAGTCAGCACCCAGATGAGATCGAATCTGTCGTCGGGCCAATGATGTGGAACGTCGTCGACGTTCGCGATCGGGAAGCCGCGGACGAGGTGGCCGAGGGTTCCGTGGTGCCAGACAACCAGGGTCACGCGGGGATCGGTCAGGATGTCCTCGCGCACCTCACGCTCCCTCCCATGCTCGAGGTCGCTCTCTACGACGAGGTGCAAGCGGCGAGCGATGGGGTCGGCCGTGTTGACCTCGCGCCGGCTCTTCGCCTCGGGGGTGGGTTTCGTTGCGACGATTCGCTCGGGGGGACGCACATGGGGATGACTGGTGGTCGGGGCGTGTGCCATGAGCCCAGCGAGCGCTCCGGCGCGCATCCACCCGCGGACGGATAGCGAGTGGTTGTCATGTTCCCCGTGGTGATTGATGCCCAGTGGGGCACCGTGGTCACTGGGTTTCTCGCCGTGGCGGATGAACATGACGATGGTTGGCGCCCGCGACGGATCCAAAGAAGAAACATGGACCATAGGGGGACCGTAGCACCCGTAACCGGGCTGAGGCTTTGCCCCAAATCGCCCTGTCCGCCACAGAGACTGCTATACCTACATCATGACTAGTGAGACCGGCGGATCCGGCTTCCGCGAGATTCGACTCGATCCACGCAACGTGTGGCGGATCGGGTTGGTCGTGATCGGCCTGGTGTTCCTCTTCCTCTTCATCCGGTTCGTGCTTGAGGATGGCGGCGGAGTCCTGTTCACAGTGATCATGGCCTGGTTCGCCGCCCTGGCCATGGCGCCACTCGTGAACTACCTGGCGAAATGGATGAAACGCGGGCTCGCCACGTTCCTCGTGATGCTGGCCTTCATCGTCTTCCTCGTGGTCTTCATCGCCGCATTCGGAAACCTGCTCGTCACCCAACTGGTGGAATTCGCTCTGGCCGTCCCGACCGTTGCCGAGCAGGCATTGGTGTGGGCGAACAATCAGTTGGGAACCGACTACAAGGCCAACGATGTGCTGGCCATGCTCGACCTGGAGACCGCCGACCTCGCCCGCTATGCCGGGCAGATCGCCCTCAACGTCGTCGGATTCATTGCTTCCATCGTGGGGAGTTTCTTCGGGCTATTTGTTTTCGGCCTATTCCTCTTCTACTTCTCCGCAGATCTACCCCGCTTGCAGCGTTGGGTTGCGGGCCTGTTCCCCGCACGCGGTCAGGAGTTCACGATGACCGTCTGGAGGCTGACCTCCCAGAAGACGGGCAACTACATCGGCGCCCGGGTGATCCTCGCCGCCATCAACTCCATCACGACCGCGATCGTCTTTGTCATCATCGATATGCCCTACTGGTTGCCACTGGCCCTGTGGACAGGGATCGTGGCTCAGTTCGTGCCGACGATCGGGACGTACATCTCCATCATCCTGCCGGTCATCGTCGGATTGCTCAGCCCGAACCCCTGGGTGGGCGTTATCGCCCTTGGCTGGGCGATCGTCTACCAGCAGGTCGAGAACCTCACGATCGAGCCGCGCATCAGTGCCCGTGCGGTCGACGTCAATCCTGCGGTCGCATTCGGTGCCGTACTTCTGGGTGCCGCACTATTCGGTGTGGCGGGGGCATTCCTGGCCATCCCGGTCACCGCGATGCTGCTGTCGCTGCTGGAGATCTATGGCAAGCGTTACGAGTTGGTGGCTGATGTCACGGTTGAGGGGTCTGGCTAGCAGCTTTCTTGGTGCGCGGCTTGAGCGAAACCTGGTACCCACGTCGCACGAGCCACAGCACGCTGAACACGATCAAAAGGATCGGGAGAGCGACGCCGAGGACGAGATAGGCGGTGTCGCTTTCGATCAAGTTGTCGATCCACTGGAAGTTCATGCCGAAGTAGCCAGTGAGGAACGTGATCGGCAGGAAGATGATGGTGACGATCGTGAGTTGGTTGATGCGGGCTCCCTGCCAGTTCGACACTTGGCCCTGAAGATCCTGGACCGCACCCTTCATGGCGTCCGTGAGGCTGTCGATCATGCCTTCGGTGCTCGTCGTGAAGGAAGCGAAGCTCTGCAACTCCTTGACACCCGCTTGATCGATGACGGTGATGGTGTCGGGGTCGAGGAGTGCGCTGCTGACGTTGATGGCGTAGGCAGGAAATCGCATGGCGAAGGGCTGGAACGTCTGCCGGAAGCCGACCAATTGCCCGCTCTGGAGAGGGCTGGGATTGACCGTGGTGATGATCTCCATGTCGAGTACTCCGACCTGGATGCTCAAGTCCGTCAAAGCCTGCTGCAGTGTGGTCTGCATAGCCTGCAGGACGAAACCGAGAAGCCTGCTCGGTTGATGGATCGCGAGCCCCACCCGCGTCTCCAATTTGCTCTGGACCTCCGCGAAAGCCGTGTCCCCACCCGTCCGCACCGTCACCAGGCGATGGGGATCGAAGGCGAAGCGCGCGCGCTCGGGAGCCGTGTCCCCGTCCCCGGCGAGCCATGCATCCCCTGTGATGTCGGAGGGTGACAGGGTGAAATCCGTGCCCTGGCCTGAGCGCAGGGCGTCGAGGAGCGCTGCCGGGTCCACTCCCAGCGCCTGCAAGATCGTCGTCGCACCGGTGTCATCCACCGAATCCAGGCGGATGTCGATCCAGGACAACGTCGTGTCCTTCATGGCTGCCTGTGCATCATCGACGGTGCAGGCCTTCCACGTCTTCCCGTCGTAAATGGTCGCCTGCATGCGGCGAGTCTAGAACTCCTACGCGTCGCGGTTCCTCCGAACGCCCCGCCGGCTTGGCAGGGACTTCCCTACCCTGTGCCCGTGACCGAGAGCATCCAGGACCGGCTCTTCCCGGAAATCTTGTGCTTCGGGTGCGGACCCGCAAATACCCAGGGTCTGCGTCTGAAGAGTTTCGTGACGGACGAGGGAGTGGTGGCCGATTTCCTCCCCTCTCCGCACTTGGACAACGGCATCGGTGTGCTCAACGGGGGGATCATCACCACACTCCTCGACTGCCACGGTGGTGCGGCCGTCATGCACCAGGCCGAGATGGACGGAGGGGCTCCGGGGGTCTGGGTCACGGCGCGCATCGACGTCCGCTTCATCCGACCGATTCCGCTCGACGAGGTCAGTCACCTGACCGCTGAGATCCTGTCGAAAGGGCCTCGGGAGATGACGGTGCGTACGGACATCCACGTGCGGGGGAAGATCGGCGCCTCCGCGACGGCACGCTGGGTGATGCCCTCGCCGCGGCCTTCCTAGCGGTTTGCCTGCACCGGGATAGTGTGGAAGGCGTGATCCACGGTGTCGTCGCCCTCGGTCCGGAGTGGTTATCCCCGGAGAACCTGATCGGCCTCTTCGGCACCTTCGCCATCCTCGGCGTGTGCGCGATCGTCTTCATCGAGACGGGGCTGCTCGTCGGGTTCTTCCTCCCCGGTGATTCCCTGCTTTTCACGGCGGGCCTGCTGATGGCCACCGGCGTGATCCAGACCCCGATCTGGATCGCGGCGCCGCTCATCGGTCTAGCGGCATTCATCGGCGATCAAGTGGGGTACCAGATCGGCAAAGCCTCGGGGCCCCGAATCTTCAAGCGACCCGACTCGCGGTTCTTCCGGCAGGAGTACGTCGACAAGACCCACGAGTACTTCGAGCGCTTCGGTGGGCGCACCATCATCATCGCCCGCTTCATTCCTATCGTGCGTACATTCGCCCCCGTGGTTGCGGGCGTGGCCAAGATGCCCTACCGGACATTCGTCACCTACAACATCGTCGGAGCGCTCCTCTGGGGCGTGGGCGTGACGCTGCTGGGCTACTGGCTGGGTGGTTTCGAGTTCGTGCAGAACTACATCGAGCCCATTCTGATCGCCATCGTCGTGATCTCAGCGATTCCGATCTTCATCGAGCTCGGCAGGGCCTACCGCAATGGTCGGCGCAAGCGTTCGGAATCCGCCGCGCAGGACTGAAAGGCGTACTAGGTTCCCGCTGTGTCCTCGGATCCCGTCTACGACCCGGTGTCGCCGGAGTCCCACGAGAACCCGTACCCGGCCTATGAGCGTCTGCGGGACGAGTACCCCCTGTACTACATCGAGAGTCACGACGTGTGGGCGTTGTCGCGCTACGCCGACGTCAAGCAGGGCCTGCGGGACTGGGAGTTGTTCTCCAGCGCCCAGGGCGTGGAGCTCGGTACATACGTGCAGTTCTTCGGCCCCGGCAGCATCCAGGAACTCGACCCTCCGCATCACGACGTGCTCCGCAAAGTTCTCGCACCCCGTTTCCTCAACCGTCGCATCAAGGAGTACGAGGGGATGGTGCGGGAGTCCGCCCGGGAGTTGATTGAGGGATTCCGGGGCGAGACAGACGTCGATCTCGGGCAGAGGTTCACCCAACGACTCCCCATCCTGACGATCTTCCGCATCCTCGGCATCCCCGAAGCCGACATTCCCTGGACGATGCAGACCGGTCTCGAGATGCTCAATCGGCCGCCGGGGGAGTCGGGCCCCTCGCCACGCGCCCACGAACTGCGTGCGAACCTCGTCGACTACATGGTCGAGCAGGTGCGCATACGACGAGGCGGTGACTACCCCGACGACGTCTTCGGCGACATCGCGCAGGCCATCGATCAGGGCATCATGCAGGTGGAGGAGATCCAGGGACTCACCCTGCTGCTCATCGCAGCGGGCATGGAGACCACGACGAGTCTGATGGGGACGATCGTCGACAGTCTCGCGACCAGGCAGGTCACCCGTGGAGAGCTGCGCGATGCCGGGGGAGAGTTTCCCTCGGGGGCTATCGACGAGTTCCTCCGCTTCGACGCACCTGCGCAGTGGCTGTCGCGCGTGACCACTCGCGAGACCGAGATCCATGGGACTGTTCTTCCCCGGGGCTCGCGTGTCCTCATGATCTTCGCCTCTGCCAACCGGGATCCGCGTGAGTTCGATCAGGCGGATCGCCTGGTCCTCACTCGTGATGGGAGTCGCAACCTCGCATTCGGCGAAGGCGTGCACTTCTGCCTCGGCATGCCCCTCGCGCGCCTGGAGGCCCGTGCGGGCATATCGGAATTGATGGCGCTGATGCCGGAGTTTGAATCCGCCGGGCCCCCCCAGCGGTATCCCTCGCACGTCATCCGCGGCTACGAGAGCATCCCGGTCACCGTCAACGCGTAAGGGGAGCGCTAGATCCCCGAGTCCTGCGAGGTAGGGGTGCTGGCCTGCTTGCGCGCCTCGTTCATCACGGTCGCACCGCTCACGAGTGCCCGCTTCCAGGGCACTTCGCCGTTGATCTCGATCTCGAGGCTGAAGCTCAGGAAGGTGCGGATCAGCACGATGATGCCCAGGACGATCACGTTGTCCAAGGTGGGCTCCACGGCCACGGTCCTGATGAGGTCTCCCGCGACCAGGATCTCCAATCCGAGGAGGATCGCACCGCCGAACGCCTGACGCATGATCTTGTAGCAGGCGGTGCCGCTCCTCGTCGTCCGATAGACGCGCAGGGAGAGGAAGACGGACCAGAAGAGCCCGACCAGGATGACGATGGCGGCGGTGACCTCGAAGAACTGGGCCACGGTCAACATCGTGGTCTCGTAGGACAGCGATCCCATGGCAGATGTCTAGCAGGTCAATTGCCCGGGTGGTGCTCAAGGAGTGTGGCTGCGTAGTCCGGCACGTAGTGGTTGTGCTCGCGCGGTGGGCGTTGATACCCGGTGGACGGGGGACGCGAGGGGATCCTCAGAGTCGGACGGGGCGGGGCCGTGTAGTCGATGGTGCTCAACAGGTGATGGATCATGTTGAGCCGAGCCTTGCGCTTGTCATCAGCCTCGATGATGAACCACGGTGAGTCGGGGAGGTCGGTGTGGGCGAGCATCTCGTCCTTGGCCTTGGAGTACTCCTCCCAGCGGCTGAGCGACTCGAGATCCATCGGTGACAGCTTCCACTGACGCATCGGGTCCTCGAGTCGTGAACGGAATCGTCGCTCCTGCTCAGCATCGCTGATGCTGAACCAGTACTTGCGCAGCATGATCCCGTCCTCAATGAGGAGTCGCTCGAAGATCGGTGTCTGATGGAGGAACCGTCGGTACTCCTCCGGGGTGCAGAAGCCCATCACATGCTCAACGCCTGCACGGTTGTACCAGGAGCGATCGAAGAAGCGGATTTCTCCCGCGGCCGGTAGTTGCTCGACGTAGCGCTGGAAATACCACTGGCCACGTTGACGTTCCGTCGGTGTCGGCAACGCGACGATCATCGTGCTGCGGGGATTGAGGTACTCCGTCACGCGCTTGATCGTGGAACCCTTGCCCGCTGCGTCGCGGCCTTCGAAGAGGACGACGAGGCGTTTACCCTCGGCCCGCACCCACTCCTGCAGGTGGACGAGTTCGGCCTGGAGTCGATAGAGCTCCTCGTCGTACACCTTCTTCGGGAAGCGCGCCGACTTGTCTGTCCTCCCCATGGCTGCAGGGTATTCAGCCCCACGTGGGGAGTCCCGGTGAGTGGTGACTCAGGGACGGCTCATGGGGTCCACGGGCGTGAGCGACGGTTGTTTCGCAGTGACCGAGTCGCCGCTGCTCACGCCTCGGAGTCGTCGAAAGACCCAGGGAACGAGGTGCTGGGCGATCCATTGCGCATCCGAACCCGCCTTGACCACGGCGCTCTGGGTGTCGGGTGGAAGGGGTTCGGACCACCAGCCGGGTTCCCCGCCGAGGATCTGGGCATCACGGACGCCTACGACGTCCAGGGTCGCCGCTGCCACCCGCGCGTGGCCCTGGCGATTGAGATGGAGTCGATCCTCGTGCCACATCCGTCGATCCGACAGCACGGGGATGCGCTCGAGGTCGACTAAGGCTGTCCCGTGGCGCTCGCTGATGCCGCGGATGCCGGCGTTGTAGCGACCGAATCGATCGGCCAGGGAGTTGGCCAGTTTCCCTGTGCCGCCGGCGCGGCCGATCGAGGTGAACATGACCACCGTCCTGCCCGGTGCGACGAGACCGGCAATCGCCGCGTCGTAGCGCTCGATGAGGGAGTCCAGATCCGTGGAGGGGCGCAACACGTCATTCGCCCCGGCATGGATGGTGAGGACGTCGGGTTCGAGCCGCATGGCATCGGGGATCTGAATGTCGACGATCTGGTCGAGAAGTTTCCCTCGCACTGCCAGGTTCGCGTAGGCGACGGTCTCGTCACGGGACTGCGCATCGACGGCCAAGCCCTGGGCTAGCCGGTCCGACCATCCGAGGAACCGGCCATCTGGGCGCAGTCCGTCGTGGACTCCTTCGGTGAAGGAATCCCCCAGGCAGACCAGGCGCAGCACCCGGCGCACTATTCCATGAGCGTCGTCACCGCGGACACCAGGAAGCTGGCGGCGACAAGGAGAAGGAGGAGGCCGGAGATCGTCAAGGCCACCCGGTACCCGGTCCGGGGCATGCGATGGCGCGCAGCTCCTATGAGCATCACGATCGCAATCTTGCCGCCGACCAACGTCACGTAGAAGGCGATGAGGAAACCGATAGCTTCAGGTGGGGAGGCACGCCACGTGGTCACGAGCAAGGCCGAGCCCGCAGTGATCCAGAAGATCCACGGCGCGGGATTCACGAGATTGGTGAGGAACCCCTGCATCCACAGCGGTACCGAGAAGCGACGCGTCCCCGTCTCAGCCGAATGCACGAGGGTGGCCGGATCCGCCTGACGAGCAGACCGGAGAGTCTCGATCGCGAAGATCGCGATCACGACGCCGCCAGCGAGTCCGAGCCATGTGATGACATCCACGGGAAGGCGACTGACAAGTGTCAGTGACACGAGGATGATCAGAGTGTCGGAGAGCAGCGGCGCGATTGCGATCTGGATTCCTGCGAGGCGGCCGCGTCGCAGGGTTGCCGCGATCGCCAGGATGGTGATGGGTCCTGGGGCGATACCCGACGCCAGGCCGATGCTCAGTCCGGCGAGGATGCTCTCCATCGTCGGGATTGTGCCAAGGCGGCAGCGTCAGCGGCCCATGCGACCGGAATAGTCCCACGACGTGAGCGTGGCGGGTTCGATCCTGATCGCAACCTCGCGTTCAAGCCGGCTGAGCAACCAGTCGCTGAGCGAGGTGCGCTCGTTCCCCTGGTAGCGCTCGATGAGCGCGGGGAGGATGCGGGCCGCCTGGTCCGGCAGCACTTCTGCGCGACCTGTCCCGCGCACACCGCGGTAGGGAGGCTCATCACGTGCGATCTCGAAGCCGACGCGGGGGTCGCGTGCGACGCGTTGGGCGAGAAGGGAGGAGTCCTGGGTTGCGCACCAGAGACAACCGTCGTCCAGGTCGAACCAGAGTGACTGCACCAGCGGCCCCTTCGATCCGTTGGTCGCTAGTCGCATCGGGATGCGCGTATCTCGGAGGAATGTGGTCATCGTCTCCAGGTCCCAGGGACCCGACGTGATGCGTGGCGAAGCCATGTCTGCACGGTAGTGCGCAGTCTCCGATAGCGTGCACGGGCTACCGGAAGGGGAGGGTCATGGCGGCGCTGCTGGCGCTCATCTCGAGCTTGTCGTGGGGTGTTGCGGACTTCCTCGGCGGCATCGCATCGCGTCGCGCGGGGCCTGTGCAGGTCCTCGCCGTTTCCTATCCGGCCGGCGCACTCCTGTTGACCCTGATCGCCCTGTTCATCATCCCGGGCAACCTCACTCCGGCCGTCATCCCTTACGCCGTCGTCGCTGGAGCCATCGGTGCTCTCGCCATCGGTCTTCTCTACGCGGCACTCACCCGTGGACCGATGGGAGTGGTCTCACCCATCACCGCCGTGATGTCCGGTGCGGTGCCCGTGGCCGTGGGACTCATGCGGGGCGAGTCCTTGGCACCGCTCGCGATCGTGGGCATCGTGCTGGCCGTCGCTGCCGTGATCTTGGTGAGCCGCGAGAGTGGTCACGTCCACGAGCGGACCCCACTCAGCGCCCTCCTTCTCGCGATCGCCAGCGGCACCGCCATCGGCCTCTACCTGACCGCGATCGGTCTGGCTCCGCAGGACTCCGGGATCTGGGTGGCCACCCTCGGTCGCTGGGTGTCCACGATCGTCATGATCGCGACACTCGTCCTGGTCGTGCGTTCCTTCACCCGATCCCGGTTCCCCTGGTTGCTCGTGATCGTGTCCGGCCTGCTGGATGCAAGTGCGAATGGGATCTTCCAACTCGCCACGCAACGCGGACTGCTTGCGATCGTCGCGGTCATCGGATCGCTGTACCCGGCCGCCACCGTGGTGCTTGCCCGGATCTTCCTCCACGAGCGTCTCAACCGACTGCAGATCACCGGGGTGGTCGCGGCTCTCATCGCGGCGGGATCTCTGGCCCTGGCCTAGACCCCATCAGGATGACGCTGCGGCACCCTGGTCGTTTCGCCGCAAGCGGCGAGCATCGAAGGAATAGAGACCGAACGCAGCGAGTCCCACCACGATCTGCGGCAGGAACCACACGAGACGCCAAATGAGATCCGCGGCAACGGCAGTCGAGTTCGCGATCCCGAACCCCGTGAGGAGCAGAACCAGCGTCGCGTCGACGGTCCCTAGCCCACCGGGCGTAATGGGAAAACTCGTCAACAGGAGGGCGAGGGAGAACGCTGCGAAGGCCTCGATGGGGGTGATCGGGTGTGGAAACGCACCCAGTGCGGCGAGTGCAGCGATGAGGACGAAGAAGGGTGTGAGTTGGGCCGCAGCGTTCGTCACCGTGAGGGGAAGCCACCGCGTCTTGAACAACTCACCTGCTTCGGCGCTGAAGTTCACCAGGGTGGGCGTGATGTCTGGCGCATGCTTCTTGATGAGCCGATAGGCCCAGTTCACCAGGGGCTGGAGCCGACGGCCGAGCGCCTGCGCACTCTCCACGCTGCGCAGCATCAGCCAGATGCCGAGCACCGATGCGATCACGATGACCGCTCCCACGATCGCCGCGGTCAGGAAGCCGGCCGTGGAGCGTCCTTCGAACACGAGCAAGATCACCGCGAGCGCGGGAGTCCCCAGCACCATCAGGTAGGTCCAGATCGCATCCGCGCTGACGGCGGCCGCCGACTTCGTCGGAGGCACTCCGTACTTGCCGAGGATCGCGTACTGCGTGCCGACCGCGACCGCGCCGCCACCCGGGATCACGTTGCTCACGAGAAAGCCCGCCTGTCGGTCGACGAACGCGGCCCGGTATCCAAGTCCGGGGATCGCGGCCATCGCGGTGAGCGGATACACGGCGATATTGAGCACGCATGTGAGGGCCAGGAT
>CAZBWA010000048.1:0-13805 GCA_964495555.1 uncultured Bifidobacteriaceae bacterium
AGGTCGTGGACGACGACGAACTCGAGGACGAACTCGAGGACGAACTCGAGGACGAGCTGGAGGACGAGGACGATG
Source organism: uncultured Bifidobacteriaceae bacterium (assembly GCA_964495555.1). Taxonomy (GTDB): domain Bacteria; phylum Actinomycetota; class Actinomycetes; order S36-B12; family S36-B12; genus VGCC01. The sequence goes on from CAZBWA010000048.1 coordinate 76, forward strand.
TCGACGGGGTTGCGCTGGAGCCACCCGAGTCCGACTTCGCGGGAGTGGACTCCTTCTTCGCGTCCTTCTTCGTACCGCTGTCCCGGGAGTCCGTGCGGTAGAAGCCCGATCCCTTGAACATCACCCCGACTCCGGAGAACTGCTTGCGCAACTCCTCGGCGCCGCAGTCCGGGCACGTGGTCAGGGTGGGATCGGTCATCTTCTGCACGATGGCGTGGTCGGCCCCGCAGGCAGCGCACCGATATTCGTAGGTGGGCACGTCGACTCTCCAGGCTCGGGGAGAGGAGAGTTTAGCACTCAACTACCGAGAGTGCTAACGACGCGACATTAGGGTGCTCGCCATGCGCACGGTGGCCCTCGTCGCGGTCGGCGGTGCCCTCGGGGCTCTCGCCCGCGCCGGGATCGTCGCCGCGTTCGGCGACCAGCCGTGGTGGGGCACCCTGCTGGTCAACGTCCTCGGCTGCCTGGCCATCGGTTACCTGCTCGTCACCCTGAAGGACTCACCACGGGCATCCACCTGGTGGCCGTTCGCCGTCACCGGCGTGCTCGGCGGCTTCACCACCTTCTCGGCCCTCGCGATCGAGACGGTGGTCGTGGCCGACGCCGCCCCCATGATCGCGCTGATCTACGTTGCGGCCACTCTGGCGATCGGGCTGGTGGCCGTGCCGCTCGGCGCCGCGATCGCAGGCCGGCGATGACGCTCTCCCTGATCGCAGTCATCGCCGTGGGCGGTGCCCTCGGCGCAACCGTGCGCCACCTGATCGAACGCGCGATCGGTCGGCGTCAGCGCGGTGCGCTCCCGTGGGGGCTGTTCGTCGTGAACCTCGTCGGCTCGGCCATCGCGGGGGCAGTTCTCGGTGGCACCTCGGGTCTGCTGCGCACGTTCCTTCTCGTCGGTGTGTGCGGAGCCCTCACCACGTACTCCGGTTTCGGCGCAGCGGTCCAGATGTTGTGGGCGCAGGATCGGCGCGCCGCGTGGCTGACGATCGTCGGCATGACCGGCGGCTGCATCGCCGTCGCGGCGCTCGCCTACGCGATCGCTCGTTGAGCGCTCCGCACCTCAATCGGGCATCGTGAACCAGCGCACCCGCCGGTCGGTCACCGCGACGTCGACCCCGCGGTCGTGCGGCTCGGTGGGCAGTGCGTCCACCACCTCGTCCTCGAACACCAAGGCGACGACGATCGGTCCGTGCACGTCCGCGAGGGCACGGTCGTAGTACCCGCCTCCCTGCCCCAGGCGATTGCCGACGGCATCGATGGCGAGCGCCGGGACGATGTAGGCGGCCGGATCCACGTCCACAGGTGCGGCGGTCGGCTCGTGGATCCCGAAGTCATTGGCGGCCCACGCGACCAGGGGATCGTCGTCGCACCAGACCAGGTCGTCCCCGACCACGCGCGGGACCACGACGCGGGCCCCCGTCGCCTGGAGGGCCTGCCGCAGGAGGGAGGTGTCGGGCTCCTCGGGGCGGGAGACGTAGCAGGCGACCACCCCATGGTCTGCGCAGGCGTCGCGGATCACCTCTATATCCATGACGCGCTCGGCCATCGCTGCGGCCGTGGCGGGGTCCTCCGTCCGGGCCCGTCGGGCCGCGCGGACCTGCGCGCGCAGCCCCTCCTTGGTGTGCTCCATGCCTCCAGCGTGCCCGATCCAGGGCCCCCGCGCGTGCCGTAGGGTCGTGCGCCATGAGCGCAGTCCGCAAGGCCGTGGTGCCCGCGGCCGGACTCGGCACTCGCTTCCTGCCCGCGACCAAGGCGACGCCGAAGGAGATGCTCCCCGTCGTCGACAAGCCGGCCATCCAGTACGTGGTCGAGGAAGCCGTCGCGGCCGGCATCGACGACGTCCTGTTCATCACCGGCCGGAACAAGCGCGCGCTCGAGGATCACTTCGACCGCAACCTCGAACTCGAGACCGTGCTGCGCAGCAAGGGCGACGATGAGCGCCTGGCCCTGGCCAGCGAGTCCACGGATCTCGCGCGCATCCACTACGTGCGCCAGGGGGACCCCCTCGGGCTCGGCCACGCCGTGCTGATGGCTGAGAACCACGTCGGGCCCGAGCCATTCGCCGTGCTGCTCGGTGACGACTTGATCGACCCACGCGACCCGGTCCTCGACCGCATGATCGAGGTCCGCGACCAGCACGGCGGCTCGGTGATCTGCCTCATGGAGGTGCCGCGCGCCGCGATCTCGCTCTACGGGTGCGCCGCGGTGTCCCCGACCTCGGCCCCCGATGTCCTCGACGTCACCGACCTGGTGGAGAAGCCGGACTCGGCGGATGCCCCCAGCACCTACGCGATCATCGGCCGCTACGTCCTGGACCCGGCCGTCTTCTCGGTGCTCCGTGACACCCAGCCCGGACGGGGTGGCGAGATCCAGCTCACCGACGCCCTGCGCGTCCTCGCGACAATGCCGGCCGATGCCGGCGGCGGCGTTCGTGGCGTGATCTTCCGCGGCCGCCGCTACGACACTGGTGATCGACTCAGCTACCTGCAGGCCGTGATCCGGCTCGCTGTCGAGCGCGATGACCTGGGTCCGGATCTACGGGCCTGGCTGCGCGACTTCACCGCGACCCTCCCGTCGTGACCCGGTGGCCGGTCACCCTGCGTCACGGTGACGTGGCGCTCCGGCCCATGAAGTGGTCGGACTCCTCCGCCTGGCGCGAGGTCCGCGCCCGCAACACCGCCTGGCTGCGCGAGTGGGAGGCGACGCTGCCCGCCGAGGCCGCCGCCGAGGGAGAGGTGATCCCGACGTTCGGTCAGATGGTGCGACGCATGCGGTACGAGGCGCGGGCCGGCCGGTCGCTGCCCTGGGTCCTGACCGTGCGCGACGCCCTGGCTGGCCAGGTGACCGTCGGCGGTATCGCCTACGGATCCCTGCGCTCGGCCTACCTCGGCTACTGGATCGACCAGCGTCAGGCGGGTCAGGGGAACATGACGATGGCCGTCGCCCTCGCGTCGGACTACTGCCTGACGACCCTTCGCCTCCATCGATTAGAGCTCAACATCCGTCCGGAGAACGCCGCCTCGCTCGCGGTCGCGCGCAAGTGCGGGTACCGACCGGAGGGTGAGCGACGGGCCTATCTCCACATCAATGGTGATTGGCGCGACCACGTGACCTACGTCTTGATGGCGGGAGAGATGCCTGGGGGCGTTGTTGCGCATGTCATCGCAAGCGACACGCCGAAGTGACGAATGGGACAACGTCCGCTGAATAGGTGACTTTCGCCCATACCGTGTGTTTTCGTGACGGGCTTGATCTACGTCGTGATCATCGCCCTGTGGGCTGCCGTTCTCATTCCCATGTGGTTGCGCCGTCACGATCAGATCAGCGAGGTGCGCTCGACCCTGCGGTTCTCCTCCGCCATGCGAACGCTCGGTCGCAACACCCGCTCGAGTGAGTCGGGGGTAGTCATGACACAGGCCATTCCCGTCCGCGACGCATCCCGCCGGCGGATCACGGTCCTGGCGATCCTCAGCAGCGTCTTCCTGGTCGCCCTCGGGCTGACCATGCTCGGATCCCTTCCCGTGGCTTTCGCGGTGATCACGGCGATCCCGTTGCTCGGCTTCGTCGTGGCGATGGCGGTCACCGCCTCCCAGCGACGCCGTCCGGCTCCGGCGCGTCGGGTACGCCGCGAGGTCGAGCCCGAGGCCGCACGTCCTGCCCGACGCCGGGTCGAGGCATCACCCCGCCCGCGTGGCATGTCCCTGGAGCAGGAACTCGAGGAGTTCGCGCAGTGGGATCCGTGGGCCGAGGAAGACGTCGATTCCTGGGATGCCGTGCCCACCACGTTGCCCACCTACGTCTCGGCTCCCCGCGCATCGCAGGTGCCGCGTCGTATCGATCGCGCTGCCGGCGGTGAGTGGAGCGGGGAGGCCATGGTCTCGGCGGCCCGCCGCATGCGCCGTCCGCGCATCACCGTCGACGACCTCATGGATGAGCGCTACGGCGTGATGCCACCGAAGGACCTGGACGCCACAGCCGAGATTCCCGCCGTCCGCAAGGCGGTCAACGAGTAGTTGCTACCCTGCTGCCCTCCGGGGCTGTGGCGCAGTTGGTAGCGCGTCTCGTTCGCAATGAGAAGGCCAGGGGTTCGAATCCCCTCAGCTCCACGGGCATGGATCAGTCCGCTGTGACGGGCGACCGCCGCGGGCTCTCCACCAGCCACGTCGAGGTGCCGTCCGTGTCGAGAATCGCCCACTCTCCGAAGTCCGCGGACGTGAAGTCCGCATCCCGGAACCTGACCAGGACCCCCTCGGCCACGAGGGAGACGCGCGCCTGGCCTCGTGGCGACGCCTCCACCATCCGCCGGAGCTCCGCCACCTGCGACCCATGGGTGAGGACGTGATCGCCGTCGAGCACCTCGAACCGCGTCTCCATGGCGGTGGCACCGAGATCATCGAGGAAGTCCTCCCACTGGCGTCGGGTGTCCTCGTCCCGGAGGAGGCTCAACTCCAGGAGTGAGCGGAGCCGGATCTGACTCAGGTGGGCGCGCTGCTTCGAGGACTCGGCCGTGGGGTCGAGACTGCCGTCGCAGATGCCCCGGAGCAGCGGGTCGACCGTTGCGCGCGCCTGACGCCACCGTCCCTCGGCCACATCTCCTGCCGCGGTGCGGGCGCGGAGCCGACTGGCCTCGATCCACTCGATGTCGGTCGCCGCTCGGTACCGATCGAATTGTGCTGTGAGAAGTGTGACCACGATCAGGATCACGCTGACCCACCCTGCGTTCTCGAAGGCGGCATCCACTGAATCCAGTCGGCACGTCGATGGTGCCGTGAAAGCGAGCCCCACGCTCACCGCGAGCGGTATCCCAGCCGCGATGATCCTGCGACGGAGACCGGTGAAGGCCAGCGTGCTTAAGACCAGGGAACCTGCCGCGCTGAAGATGATCCAGTGGAAGGCGACAGCACTCTGGCACGCGTTCTGACTGACGGCCGCGAGCGTGATCGGCAGCAGAGAAGCACAGATCGTCACGATGGCCAGAGGTGGTCGACGGGGAGTGCGCCATCGAGCGATCAACGCGATGCACGCGAGCACGAGGACCAGGTAGCTCGTGAGGATCTCCAGTGGGCGGGTGAAATCCCGGGCAGCCACCGGCACCGCGATGAGGCCTATCCAGAGAGTGGGGAGCAGCGCCACCCGCACGAGTGGCGGATCGAGGAGGACGTCCGAGGATGGCGGAGCCGGAAGTGACGGCGGTGGGATCGTGAGGGGTAACTCCACGACCGCTCGATGACCCGTGGGGTGCGCAGCCGACCAGTGGAAGGAGCCACCGGCGGCCATGACGGATTCGGTGAGAGCTCCCCGCAGGCCGAACCTCCCTGATTCGGTGCCCGTGATGCCGGGGCCTCGATCTTCGACGGTGACACGGAGGGAGTGGCCGAGCACCTGGGTGGTGATGATCGCTTCGGGGACGGCGGCGTGACGTTCCACGTTGCGTAGCAGTTCGGTGATCGCATCACCGAGGACGGATCGGATGGTCGCATCGGTGATGTCCGGATCGCTCTCGAGGTGGGTGGTGACGGTGATCCCGGGGACCTTCGCGCCGGCCGCCGCGATGAGCGATGAAAGCGACTCGGCCGCGTCGTCGGATGCCCGTGCGATGGCGGAGAGGTCCGCGCAGCACTGGTCGTGGATGGCTGCGCGGTCGCCGGAGACGACGATCGCATTCAACGTATTGAGGACGGTCTCGTGGATGCGCCGGTCGACCGCTCGGCGGGCATTCGCTGTCTCGGATTCGGTGAGTGCTTGCCCGAAGTCCTCCCGTGCCTGGATCAGGTCGTGGCTGAACCTGATCGCCGTCCGATCCCAGATGTTCAAGACGACGTAGAAACTCAACCCGAGTCCGACGGCGACGAGGGGACCGATCCACCCGTTGAGGAACGAGACGGAGATGTTGAGACTGGCGATGGGTGGGACGTTCACGCCGATGGCGGTGAAGACCGCGGAGGCTGCGATGGCCAGAAGCCCCCACATCCCACGGGTTCCGCAGATGACGACGACTGCCGCTGCGAAACTCGCGCTGGCGATCGGTGGCCACACGATGCTCGCCGGAGTGTCGAGCAGGGTGATCGAGACGATGTAGGCGAACGCCCCGATCGAGCTGCATGCGACGCGCACGCTACGTCGTGGGCTCACCCATCCCGCGGCGGCGATCGCGGCGGGGATGATCACGCTCAGTCGATCACGGGCACCAGCCTCACTCCATTGGAGCGCGAGGGCGATAAACCCAGGAATGAACGTCGCCAGGAGGCCTGCGACGACTCCGCCCATGCGTATCCGAGCAGGCAGTTCCGCTGCCCCTGGAACGGGTGCGGGGGTCATGATGACCGATCGTCCGCGGCGCGGAACGCCGCGACGCCGCGCTCGAGGAGCTCATCGACGGCTGCAGTGGTGAGGCCCATGGTCGTGGAGATCGCTCGCGTGGTCATACCGGTGCTGTGCAGGGTGAGAGCGCGACGCATCAGGGGATCAAGTTCGACGCCGTCGATGTGGGGTGTCACCAACTTCGCGGCGAGGTCCTGTCCGAGGTAGGGCTGTCCGGCACGCCATGCGCGAAGAACGGCGGCGAGCTCGGCAAGGTCCGTGGACTTGGGGCTGTAGTTCCAGGCACCTGCCCGTATGCCGGCCTGCAGTGTGGCGGGGGAGCCCACGGCACTCGTGAGAATCACGGTCGTACCGTGGGAGACCAGGGTGCGGACACAGGTGAGCGTGTCGATCTCGTCGCCCAGGTCGAGGTCTACGAGGGCTACGTCGTAGCGCGGAATGTCGACGGGAGCCGCTGCAGGGTCGGGTGCCGTGATCTCGGCGTCGCCCAGGATGTGCGTGACGTGCGCGGCGAGCGCGTCCCGCATCGCTCGGTGATCTTCGAGGATCAGGACGCGAGTCGTCATCGACTAGACGATTCCCTCGCGCTGCGCTTGCTGGTAGAGCTCGACTTTCGTGGGGAGGGGAGTCCCCGATGCGGCGTACTTGCCACGAACGCGTCGGATGTACTCCTTCGCGGTCGATACGGACACACCCATGCGACGGGCCACGGTGTCGATCTTCATCCCCGAGGAGTAGAGGGCGAGTGCCCGCTGTTCCTGTGCGGACAGGTGCACTCCGGATCCGACCTCGGACGCGAGCATGGCCGCGAGGTCGGGGGACACGTATGTCTTGCCACTGCAGACCGCGTCGAATGCCGCGAGGAACTCGCGCGTCGGGCTGGACTTGGCCACGTAGCCCTTGGCCCCGCTCGTAATGGCGGTCTGCACGGACCGGGGGGTTGCGGTGGCGCTCACGACGAGGACCGGAGCGCCGATCTTGGTGATCGTCAGCAGGTTCTCCAAAACCGACTTGCCGTCCCCCAGATCCAGGTCCAAGACCACGCAGTCGACCGGGGTCTGTGCGGCGGCGTCGCGGGCCTCGTCGATCGAATCCCCGACATAGACGAAGCGCACGTCACCCGAACGGGCGACAATCCGGGCCTGCAGGGTCTCGCGCATCATCGGGTGGTCTTCCACGATCGCGATGCTGAGCACGGCACCTCCCGGCATCCCTCGAATTTGCCCTTCGCGCGTCGCGATCATAGTGACAGGGTAGAGACGTGGGAGACGTTCGCGGGCCGGAGTCACGCGCACTCGACGCGACCCGTTCGTGGGTGATCCTCACCGTCATCTCGTTGTCCTGGACGCTGACATTCATCGTCACATTCCCAGGGTGGGAGCAACTCTCCACGTACGAGCGCGCGTGCATTCTGATCGCCCTGGCGCTCTTCGTCACCGCGATAGTTTTCGCCCGACGTCGCTGGACCCTGTGGTGCGCTGTCGGTGGAATGGCGCTCCTGGCATCGACGGCGCTGGTGCCGAGCGGCTCCCTCGTGTGGACCTATCCGCAGATCTACCTCGGCTATGTCGGCTTTCTGCTATCGATGTTGCTGCCATCACGCGCGGGTCTTGTCACGGCTACGGCGATCCCCTGTATCGCGTGGGCGGTCCTCGCGACGAGTCCGCCCAATGTCGTCCCGGAAGGGTTCTCCGTTGCAGGCGGTGCGGTCCTCTTCGTGCGCATGCTGACGGCGCAATGGTTGCTCTGGTGGGCGTGGAACCGCCTTCGTGGTGTCGCCGCCACCGTCGACGCGCAGCGGTCGGACCTGCGTCAGCAGATCCTTCGTGCCACGGCAAGTCAGGAGGAATCCCGGCATTGGCGAGAGACCGCCTCCCGCGTGCACGCCACGATGCTGAACTCGGTCAGCGCGGTGCTCGAATCCGTCGACGTGGATCCCACCCGGGTGCGAGTCCTCGCCGCGCAGGGTCGCGCAGCGATCGAGCGCCTGCCGAATCCACCCCTGCCGCGCTTCGCGCCCTCCACCGTGCGCCTGCCGGTGAATGCCGGTTCCGTGATCATCTCCAGCGCACTCGCGGGCGCGCTGATCGGTGGATCCCTCTATATCTTCTTCATCCCCTACCCAGCCGTCTGGCTGGCGGTTCTCGCGGTGATCACCTCGACCGTGGGGTGTGCCCTCGCCGTCATCGTGGTGGTGCGCTGGCAGAGAGTGCCGCAGACAGTGGCGTCCGTCCTCGTTCTCATCCCGGCCGCGGTGCCATGGGTGTTCTCGCTGTGGCCTCATCCGTGCGGAGATATCGGTCCGGTCTCGGCCGCCGCTTCCCTCGCCGGGTTCGCCATCGTGTGCCTCGGCCTGTGGTCCGGCCCCACGCCGTTCATCCTGGGACTGGTGATCTGGCTCCTGGGAGCCCTGCGGATCACGCAGGTGACGCCCGCGGAGTGCACCACCGCGCCCACGGTGATCATCCTCAATGTCGCCACCTTCCTCCCCGTCGTCGCGGTGATCGTTCTGGTGGGATCCAGGAAGCACCGCGCCTCCATCGAGGCAATCGAGGAGTTGAACATGCAGGCGGAGGCTGAGGGCCTTCGCGCGCGAGCGCAGGCCCGCGTCGATGAGGAATTCAGTCGGTTGGTCCACCGCTCCGCCGACGTACTCGACAGCGTCTCGCGCGCAGGTCAGGTGAGTACCGAAGACCGATCGGAGTTGATGGGACTCGCATCCCGAATGCGGGCCGCTGTCACCATCGACATCGCCAGTGCAGGAGGTTTTAGCCGATCCCTCTACGAGATCGTGATGCGCCTAACGGAACGGGGAGTCCCCGTCGACGTAGGGGCTGCCTCGGATTCCGGTGACCCGTCGATGGTCCCCGACGCATGGGTCGATCGACTCATCGATCTGGTTGAGGGCATTGGTGATGGCACCGCCCGTATCCAGTGCATGGGCAGCGCGGGGTGGGACTTCCTCTCGGTGTCCTTCCAGGCACGGGAAACAGTGAGCGTGGCTGAGGAATCACTGGTGGAGTCGACGCAAGCGCAGGCGACCACGTGGACCGTGGTGATCAACGACGAGCCTGAGAATGATCGACGTGTGATCGTGACGATCGAGCGGAGAACCCTGAGTCACGTGGAGTAGGCGAGAACCCGCGTCACCGCATCAATCCCCGAGGGTGTGGTTCATCAGCGGCAGAAGTTATGAGCGGGAAGGTCTGTGCCCGATCTGGGTCCTGTATTCCGAGACGTCAGGAGCACCGCTCCGTCACCCGGCGTCGCGATCTCCTCCCTGTCATCGAAAGGGGGACAGGAAATGTGAGGAGGAGGCATCGTGAGCACCCTAGGTTTCCTTAGTGCGTCGCCTTTCCCGTAGCGGTGGGATCGGGGACGCCTCGTGCCATGCTCCGTTCCGCCGACGTCCGAGCAGCACTCGCCCGCTGATATCCCTCATCACGGTCACCGGTCTCGGACTGATCGCACTGGTGGGAGCCGAGCCGGCCAAGGCGGCAGAGTGTACGGAGACCTCGGGTACGGGCTCCCAGGTCGTTTCCGGGACCACGTACACCTCGCAGGTGATCACCTACACGGGGGCTAACTGCACGGACACGTTCGCTATCCCGGCTCGCGCGACGATCCAGGTTCTCGCCGTCGGTGGCGGGGGCGGCGGCGGAGGAGGTAGCTCCGGTGTCAATTCCGGTGGTGGTGGTGGTGGTGGCGTGGCCACTGACTCGACGATCGCGCTTGTGGATGCCGTCACCGTCAGCATCGCGGTAGGAGCGGGAGGCGCGGCTGGAACGGGGGGTGGCAACGGGGGCGCAGGTGGGTCATCCTCGGTAACAGGCACAGGCGTCTCCGTAACCGGAGCTGGTGGTTCCGGTGGCACGAGTGCCAACCCCGCGGGCGTCGGTGGAAGCAGTGGCAGCAACAGCGGGGGCACCCCGGCGGGAGGCGCCGCATACGCGGGGGGAGGTGGCGGCGCAGGGGGCGCGGGTAATGCCAATGGGACCGGTGGTGTCGGGACGACGTGGTCCGTTACGAATCGTCAGGTGGGAGGTGGCGGATCCGGTGGAGGAATTAGCGGAACAGATCCCCGGCGATCGGCATCCTTCGGGGGCGGCCTGGGAGCGGCTAACTCGTACTGCCTTGGGGGTGCAACTGCTAACTCCGGCGGCGGAGGTGGAGGCGGTACCAGGAACAACGCCGGGTGCCCCTCCTCGGACGGCGGAGCGGGAGCCGCTGGCGTCGTGGCGATCAGTTACGTCACCACAGTCACCTTCGATGCAAACGGTGGCTCGGGTGGGAACTACACGCAGACCTCAGGAACATCACGAGCCCTGACCTCTAACACCTTCACGCGCTCTGGCTACACGTTTTCCGGCTGGTCCACCACTGCGGGTGGGTCGATCGCGTATGGGAATGGCGCGACCTACAACTTCGTGACAGGTGGGACGACGCTGTTCGCCCAGTGGACTCCGATTCCGCCTCCTCCGCCGCCGCCTCAATACACATTGACCTATGCGCCTAACGGTGGCACCTGCACGGCAAGCAGCGTCACGGATGTCGACGGCACGTGGGTGACGCTTCCGGGAGCGAGTGCGTGCACGCGTTCGGGATACACATTCACCGGGTGGAACACGCAGGCAAACGGAGGCGGGATCGGATTCGCCCCGGGGGGCTCGACCGAACTCACCGGGGACAACACCCTCTATGCGCAATGGAGAGCGACGGCAACGCCCACCCCGACTCCGACCCCGACTCCGACGCAGTCACCGAGCCCGGCACCGTCGCCGACCCCGGGACCCTCACCGAGCCCCACCGTCGACCCGTCTCCATCGGCCAGTCCGGGAAGCGACGCGCTCGGTCCGATTCCGGAGCCGACCTCCACGCCGGGTGCCGGTGACGTGGATCTGCAACCACAGCGGGGTTCGATCAGCGATGGTGGATCCGGCTCCGTCGAACCGACGTCAGGCGGGTCGGCGAGTCCCGGGGGCTCCTTCAGCCCCGGTTCCATTGCGATCTGGGACGGGACACGATGGGTGCAGCAGTTCACCGATCCCGGCGTCGGTTCCTGGGTCGTCCTGAACGGCCGTATCTCGTTCACCCCGGTTCCCGGCTTCGTGGGAACGGCGAGCACGACTGCGCGCGTCACCGACTCGAACGGGAGCGCGGGTTACACACCCGTGAGCTTCTCGGTGAGTCCGCCCCCCACGCCGACACCGACACCCACCCCCACACCGACACCGACTGCGCCCACGGCACCGGACGCTGCACCGGCGGGAACCGAGGGTGACCGGGGCTCCCAGGGTGTGGGCCCGATCCCGCGTCCGCCCTCCCTGCCGGCCGATCAATCAGGGGTGACCGTCCCGCCACGGTCCGCGCCCCACGGCACCGGCCCGGCATCGTTGGACGTCGCCAACGGAGCAACCCCCAGTGGCAGTGCTGAGATCGACCGCGCATCGGTGCGCGTCTGGGACGGCGTCGGCTGGGTGGATTCCTTCACCGATCCGGGTGTGGGGACGTGGTCGGTTGTCAGCGGTCGCGTCAGCTTCAGTCCCGCGGCTGGATTCTGTGGCAGCGCCAGCACCACGTACCGCGTGACGGACACTGCTGGGAAATCCGGGTCGGCACCCATCGCATTCACGTCACAGTGCGCGCGCCCGGGCAGCCAGGGTGAGGGAACCATCCCGGGACCGCCGCCTCCTCCCTTCGACGGGTCTCGCACTCCCCTCATCGATTCTCTCGGGCTGGCAGGCGTCGCGTCCGCGGACGGCGGAGTTGTCGACGTGGGGAAGGCACTCGCAGGTATCGCAGCCAAGCCCCAACCGGACAGCCTGCGACTCTGGAATGGCAAAGCGTGGGTCACCGAGTTCCGCGATCCCAAGGTGGGGCGGTGGGTCGTGACCAATGGCCGCGTCATCTTCACCCCCCATCGAAGCTTCACCGGTGTGGCGCGAACCACCTTCCGGGTGGGCACGACGGACGGGCAGCTCGTGCAAGGGCCCATCGGCTTCACGGTTGCGGACATGTGTCGCCTCCCGCTCACGAAATTCGCGGTCGTCGGATTCGAGCGGAACGGCACGGACATCGACGAGACCGACATGCAGCGCGCCCTCGCGAAGCTCCCGAGCGGATGCGACTACACGATCTCGGGCTACGTCCAACCCTCAGGGGCATCCTCGAATGACCGGTCGCTGAGTCAGGCGCGCGCGACGGTCGTGGCCGAGGCGCTGCAGGCACGCCTGCCCGATTCCCGGTTGTCGATCAAGATCGGGGCCCGGTGGATCCAGGAGGCGTGCGAGCCCTGGAAGAACCGCTGCGCCGTGGTCCGCCCACGGGCGTCCCGACCCGCCCCACCCACCACCCAGGGCTAGGTCCGTCGGCTCCGAGGCCGCACTCGGCGGCCTCGGCACCCGTTGTCATTTCGTTATGGAACAAGTCCCCTTTCGTGACGGGGGAAGGCCCCGACATCCCCCGCAATGGCATATGTTGTGGGGCACAACAAAAGAGCCGGGTCCGGGGGCTGCTGGTTTTGGGTCCATGGGCTCGGCGGGCCGTCCGGGAAATCGGAGGGTCTGCACGACGGGGATGCCGGAAACGGGGTTCCCACCCACCTCACACCGACGCAGGAAATCCTGCAGAAGAAGGAAGTACGAATACATGTCGAGAAAACTCATTGGTGCAGCCGCCGCCGTTGCGGCCGCCGCACTCGTTCTCTCCGCATGCAGCTCCGGTGACACTGCCACCGAGGAGACTGCTGCGGAGACCACTGCTGCAGAGACTGCTGCAGAGACCGCGGCCGAGGTCGCTGTCGCTGGCAAGGGCTGCGTCATCCTGCCCGATAGCCAGTCTTCCGATCGTTGGGAGAACCAGGATCGCCCGGCGATCCAGGCCGCTCTCGAGGGTGCGGGCTTCACGGTGGACATCCAGAACGCTCAGGGTGACACCAACCAGTACCTCACCATCGGTGATCAGATGCTCGCTGGTGGTTGCGGCGTGATGATCCTCGTGGACCTCAACGGCTCCGGCGCCACGGTGGCGGAGAAGGCGAAGGCCCAGGGCATCCCGGTCATCGCTTACGACCGTCCGTTCGCTCCGGCCGACTACTACGTGTCCTTCGACAACGTCAAGGTGGGCCAGCTCCAGGCCGAGGGTCTCCTCAAGTGCCTCGGTGACAACGGCGTGGACGCGGCTGCGGCCCAGGTTGTCTTCCTGAACGGCTCGCCGACCGACGGCAACGCCGCGATGTTCAAGGAGGGCTACCAGACCACCCTCGAGGCCGCGGGCATCACCCCGGTCAAGGATGAGTCCGTTCCGGACTGGGATAACCAGCAGGGCGGCGTCATCTTCGAGCAGATGTTCACCGATCTCGGTGGCAAGATCGACGGCGTTCTCGCGGCCAATGACGGCCTCGGTGGCGC
>CAZBWA010000049.1:0-13736 GCA_964495555.1 uncultured Bifidobacteriaceae bacterium
ACACCCTCGTCGCGGGCGAAGTCGGACAACTTCCCGTAGTCGTCGACCTTGTCCCAGGGGATGTGGATCGCGACCGACCCCGCCGAGCCCGTCATCCGGTGGACCACGGCCGCGTCGGCCACCTTCTCGAACGGGTCGCGCGGCACACCCTGCTGGGCGAAGACCTTGAACCGGGTGCCGGAATTGCCGTACGCCCAGGAGGGCACCTCGACGTTGAGCAGGGTCAGTTGCCGCTCGAGTGCTTCGGTGTTCATGGGACTCCTCACTACTCCAGGTGGAAGATCTCGGGCAGGGTCATGAAGGACTCATCGGGACGCCGACCATCGAGGTCCTCGAAGAACTCCGCCATCTCGGCCTGCCATCGTGCATTGACATCCGTCGCCGCCATCCCCTCCAGGGCGGCGGCCAGATCCGGGGTCTCGAAGTACCCCACGAGGAGACCGTCCTCCCGAAGGAAGAGCGAATAGTTGTGCCAACCGGTGGCGCTCAGCGCGGCGAGCATCTCCGGCCACACCTGTTCGTGTCGCCTGCGGTACTCGTCGAGCCGCGCGGGACGCACTTTGAGCAGAAAGCACACGCGTTGCACACCGGCTCCTTGCCGACCTGACCGGGGTGCTGGTGGTGGCGGCCCGAGACCGCCACCACCAGCGTTGCCCCGCAGGGCAGTTCGCGATTAGTAGATCTTCGCGAACTGCTCGATGTTGGACTTGTTGAACTTGAAGGGATCGCCGAGGTAGATGACGCCACCGTCGATCTGGGTGTACTTCTTGCCACCCGCCTCGAGCGTGCCGCCCTTCTTCTGCTTCAGGTTGCCCGAAGCGCACTCAGCTGCCGCGTAGGTGCCGACGTAGCCGAGGTCGATCGGGTTCCACAGACCGAACTCGGTGACGGTCCCGTCAACGACATAGTCCTTCATCTCGCTCGGCAGACCGAGGCCCGTGACTGCGACCTTCGCACCCTTGGACTTCTTCTCCTGAGCGGCAGCGCGGATACCCACGGTGGTGGGTGAAATGATGCCCGCGATATCCGGGTGCTCGGTCAGGATCTGATTGAACTGCTGAGCGGACTTCGTAGCGTCATCGTCGCCGTAGTACACGCCCACCAGGGTGATGTTCGGGTACTTGGCGGCCAACTGACGCTTCATGGCCTCGATCCAGGCGTTCTGGTTCGCGGCCGTTGCAGCGGCGGACAGGATCGCGACCTTGCCCTTGTTGCCGATCTGCGATGCAATCCAGTCAACCTCGGCCGCGCCAATGCGCTCGGAGGATGCGGGCAACACTGCGACCTCGCGGGTCTTGGTGTCGGTGACGTCAGCGTCCGAGGTGACGACGCAGATGCCGGCAGCCTTGGCCTTCTTGAGGGCCGGGGCGAGGGCATTCTGATCGGCAGCGCTCAGCACGATGGCGTTGTAGCCCTGCTGGATCGCCTGGTTGATGAACTTGATCTGGGCCGGACCAGTTGCCTGGGTCGGGCCGATGTACTTGCAGCTGGCCTTGATCTCCTTGCAGGCCTTCTGCGCACCCTTGTTCCATGCGGTGAAGTACCCGTTGTTAATGGACTTGGGGATGATCGCGATCTTCAACCCCGCCTTCGGTGCGGCATTCGCGGGCATCGCCGCGAGGCCGGCCACGACCACTGCGCTTGCCGCAATGGCCACGACCTTCTTCGTGAATGAGGTCATACTCGGTGACTCCCTTGTTCAGGCCCAGATGGTGCAGGGCTTGTGACAACTCCCCCCGAGTCGGAAGACTCTGGAGGTTCACCCCGCCCTGGCGGACGGGGAGATCTGTGGGCGAGTTCCTCGCGGATGAGGCCGAGGACCCGCGGCAGTGCTACGGAGATTAATAGGAGGGCGCCGCTCACAATGACCAAACCGTTGGCGTCCCAACCGGTCAACTGCAGGTAGGAGCTGCTGAACCCGACGATCATCACCGCGGCGACGACACCCCAGATGGTGCCCACGCCACCTGCGATCGCCACTCCACCAAAGAGGACCGCGGCGATGACCAGGAGTTCGTAGCCGAGTGCACCGTCCGGCGATGAGGAGGCGAATCGCACCGTGTAGGCGAGCCCGGCCACGCCGCACATGAACCCGGTCAGAACGAAGAGGATCAACTTGACGCGGAGTACGGGGATGCCGGAGAACTCCGCGGCTTCGTCCCCCTGCCCCATCGCGAAGAGCCAGCGACCGAACCGGGTGCCGTGCAGGAGGTACCAGAAGAGGGCGCCGGCGATGACCATGGGCACGACCACCCAGGGCAGGAAGGTGCCGGGGATGGGGATGTACCCCAGGTCGGTGAACTCCATCGGGAAGTCCGCGATCGGGGTATCCCCGAGTACGACGAAGCACAGGCCGCGGTAGAGGGCGAGGGTGCCGATCGTCACCGCCAGCGACGACAGCCCCAGGCCCGTGACGAGGAGTCCGTTGACCAGACCGCCGATCGTCCCGGTCAGGAGCCCGGCCAACATCGCTAGCCAGATCGATTGGGTGGCCTGCCAGGTCACCCCGGTGACCGCAGAGGCCAGGGTCAGGAGCGACGCGACGGAGAGATCGATCTCCTTGACGATGATGAGCAATGCCATCGGGAACGCGATCAGCATCACCTCGGAGATGTCTCCGATGATGAAGTTGACGTTGTCTCCCGTCATGAAGAACTCGTTGTTCATTCCTCCAAAGAGGATGATGAGCACGAGCAGCAGGATGATGCCTTTGTCCCAGCCGAGGCGCCACGCACCGGACTTCATACCGGCACCTCCACGAGTCGTTGCACGCGATACGTACTTCGGAGCGAGACGAGGCGATCGAACGCGATGGCCCCGACGAGGAGTGCGCCCGCCACGGCCTGCTGCCAGAACTGGGAGACGCCGAGTGCACCGAGCGTGAACGTGATGGTCTGCAGAAGAACGGCACCGATGAGCGCACCCACCGCGGTGCCGACACCGCCGGCGATGGCCACCCCACCGATCACACATGCGGCCACCACGTACAACTCGATACCGAGGCCCGCAGTGGCATCCGCGAAGGAGAAGCGGGAGAGGAGCACGAGGCCCGCGAGTCCGGCGATGACCCCGTTGAGTGCGAAGGCAGCGAACTCACGATGTTTCACTGGGATGCCCACACGTTGGGCAGCCTGCGGATTCGAGCCGATCGCGTAGAGGTCGCGGCCCCAGCGTGTGTAGCGCAGCACGAGGGTCACGATGACCGCGGCGATGATCGCGATCCAGAACAGGTAGGGGATGCCGAGGAACGAGCCTGAGCCGATCTCGGCGAAGTACGTGGGAAGCGTGTCCGCGGTCACGGTGGTACCACCGGCGAGGTAGTTGAAGATGCCTCGCACGATGTACAGAGTCGCGATGGTGACCACGAGCGAGGGCAGTTGCAGGTAGGCGACAAGGGCTCCGTTGACGACGCCCACGGCGAGACCCACCCCGATGGCGATCGCCACGGCGGTACCGAAGGAGATCCCCATGTTGTTCATGGAGTAGTTGCCCACCAGGAAGGAGACCAGGCCCGCAGTGGAACTCACAGACAGGTCGATGTGCCGCATGATGATGAGGTTCGTCTGACCCGCGGCGAGGAAGCCGATGAGTGCGGCTTCGGTGAGGATCGCGTCCATCCCGTCACCAGACATGAAGGCCGGGTTGAGGATCGCGGTCAGGATCAGGAGCGCGACGAGGGCTAGGAAGATCGGCACCTCGCGGACACGGGTGATGGCGCTGAGACTCATGCCAATGCACCCGCCGCCGCCGTCATGATGCGCTCCTGCGAGGCATCGCTGCGTTCGATCTCCGCAACGAGGCGGCCCTCGCGCATGACCAGGATCCGATCGGCCATGCCCAGGACCTCGGGGAGTTCGGAGGAGACCATCAAGATGGCCATCCCGCGCGAAGCCTCCTCGGAGAGCAATCGGTGCACCTCGGCCTTGGTTCCGACGTCGATCCCACGCGTGGGCTCGTCCACCATGAGTAGGCGCGGCTGCGTGGCCAGCCACTTGGCCAGCACCACCTTCTGTTGATTACCGCCGGAGAGACGCTCGACAGGGTCGTCGATCGATGCGTACTTCAGCCTCAGCTTCTCCGCCCACTCGCGCGCCAGGCTGCGTTCCGAGGCGACGCGGATGAAAAGGGCCTTGCGCAGGCGCTTGAGCACGGTGATGGCCGTGTTGTGTGCGATCGATGCGGGCATGAACAGCCCCTGGAGACGTCGATCCTCCGGAACGAGCGCGATCCCCTGCGCCATCGCTTCGGCCGGTGAGTGGCCGCGCATCGGGCGGCCGCCAATCTGGATGGTCCCCTCGTCATGCGCGTCGATACCGAAGATGGCGCGGACGACTTCGGAGCGACCCGAACCGACGAGGCCGGCCAGCGCGACGATCTCACCGGATCGCACGGTGAAGCTGATGTGTTGGAACTGCCCGCGGCTTCCGAGGTTGTCGACGCTGAGTACGACGTCGCCGATCTGCGCGGGGATCTTCGGGAAGAGCTCGGTGATCTCGCGCCCCACCATCCAGGTCACGATCTGACCGGTCGTCACGTCGCGGGTCAACGCCTCCGCGATGGTCGCGCCATCGCGCATCACCGTCACCGTGTCGCAGAGTTCCATCACCTCCTCGAGGCGGTGGCTGATGTAGATGACGCCGCGGCCCTGATCGCGGAGTTGACGTGCGACGGACAGCAGACGCCCGACTTCGGCGGCCGACAGCGCAGCACTCGGCTCATCCATGATGATGAGTTGGGCATCGAGGGACAGGGCCTTGACGATCTCCACCATCTGCTGGTCGGCGATGGACAGGCCGCGCGCCAACTGCGTGGGGCTCAGATCGATCCCCAATTGCGCGAACAACTCCGACGTACGCGCTCGCATCCACGCCCAATCGACCGCGCCACCACGTAATGGTTGACGGCCGACGAACACGTTCTCCGCGAGGGTGAGATCCGGGAAGAGCGAGGGCTCCTGGTAGATGATCGCGACACCCTGTTCGCGCGCGCGGCGTGGACTCCCCTGCTCGAAGGGTCGCCCGTCGAGCGTGATCGTCCCGGAGTCCAGCTCGTACTGCCCGGCCAGGGCCTTGACCAGCGTGGACTTGCCCGCTCCGTTCTCTCCGAGCAGGCCCACGATGCTGCCGGTGTCCACCGTCAGGGAGGCGCCGTCCAAGGCCTGGACCCCGCCGAAGCGCTTGTAGGCGTCGGAGACGCGCAGCAACTCCGGCACTGGCCCTCCCCACGGCGCCTAGTGTTGAAAGGTTTCAAGATCGACGAGTGAGAAACTACGGATTTCACGACGCGCTTGTCAATGAATTCCGGAAAATCATCCCCGTTCGGTATTGATACGTTTCAATTCTGCCTTAGCATTTCCCCGTGCCCGCCAGTATGAAGGATGTGGCCCGCCAGGCGGGCGTTTCCTTGGGAACTGTCTCGAATGTCCTGAATCGTCCGGATGTAGTGGCACCGGCGACGCGCAGCCGCGTGGAGGCGGCCATCCGCGCCTTGGACTTCGTGCCGAGTGCGGCCGCCCGGGCGATGCGGGCCCGGCGCTCCCGGGTGGTGGGCCTCATCGTCCCGGATATCTCCAACCCCTTCTTCACCGCCGTGGCGCGCGGAGTGGAGGACGCCTGCCTCGAGGCAGGGTTCGCGGTGATCCTGTGCAACTCCGACGAGAACGCCGCCCGGGAGGACCGCTACCTGGGGGTGCTGGAATCCCAGCGCGTGGGCGGGATCCTCATCACCCCGGCACGCAAGAGCCTCAAGCCGCTCAGCCGGTTCATCGACCAGGGGGTGGCCGTCGCGCTTCTGGACAACGACACCGCGACCACGGAGGCGTGCAGCGCCTCGGTCGACGACGAGCTGGGCGGGCGCCTGGCCGCCGAGCACCTGCGGGGACTCGGCCACACCACCATCGGGTGGCTCGCAGGCCCCTCCGACATCCCCCAGGTCGCCGAGCGCGAGGCCGGGCTGATGGCGGCCGCGGCCGGTGCCCGGATCGTGCGCATCCCTGCGGCGCAGATGACCACGACCGCCGCGGACGAGGCCATGGAGCGTGCCGTCTCCCAGGGGTTTGACGGAACGGCCCTGGTCTGCGCCAACGACCTCTTGGCCTTCGGCGCCATCCGCGCGCTCACCCGCCGTGGCTACCGGGTTCCCCAGGACGTCTCCATCGTCGGTTACGACGACATCGACTTCGCGTCGAGCGCGGCGGTCCCCCTCACGTCCATCCGTCAGCCCAAGTACGAGTTGGGGTTCGCGGCCGCGAGCATGGTCATCGCCGAGGTCGACAATCCTTCCTCGCACGCGCATCAGCGCGTGAAGTTCCAGCCCCAACTAGTGGTGCGGGAGTCCACCGCAGCGGTTCCGGTCTAGACCCCGCCGTCCCCCGGGCCCTCGGTTTCCGGACCGCCGAACTCCGGCCGCAGCACGACCTCGATGCGGTCGGAGGCCGAGCACCAGCGACAGCGGATCTCCTCCACGTCCTCCGACAGGATCGTGGTCTCGTCGACGGCCACCTCGCCCGCCATGTCGGCGTGCCAGAACTCCCGGGACCGGATCGTCCGCACGACGTCGAAGCGCGTGAGGTTCCCGCAGTGCGCGCAGCGCAGGCGGGTCCGCTCGTCGGGGAGTTGCGGCATGGCCGAACCCTAGCGAGGGTCGGCGCGCCCCGGGCGCACGTCACAGGCTGGCCGTAACGTGCAGCCGATGTCCACGCACGAGCACCAGATGTCCCTCGACGAGGCCGGGACGCCTCTGTCGGACGCGACGTTCGTCGTTGTGGACCTCGAGACCACCGGCGGCAGCAGCCGGGACTGCGGCATCACCGAGATCGGTGCGGTGAAGGTGCGCGGAGGCGAGGTCCTCGGGGAGTTCACCACCCTGGTCAACCCGGGGATCCCCATCCCGCCGTTCATCGCAGCGTTGACCGGGATCACGAACGCAGACATCGCCTCAGCGCCGAGCGTGCTCACCGCGGTGGCCATGTTCCTCGAATTCGCCGGCGACGCCGCAGTCGTCGCACACAACGCGCCCTTCGACCTCGGATTCCTGCGCGCCGCGTGTGAGCGCCACGACCTCGTCTGGGAGCACGGTCCTGTCGTGGACACCGCGCGCCTGGCCCGCTCCGCACTGCAACGGGACGAGGTGCGCAACTGCAAACTCGGCACGCTCGCCGCGTTCTTCCGGACGGAGACGGAGCCGTCCCACCGGGCGCTCGCGGACGCGCGCGCCACGGCGGAGGTCTTCCACCGACTGCTGGAGCGCGTGGGCAACTTCGGAGTCACCACGGTCGAGGACCTGCGCGCCTTCACCGGGCGGGTCAGCACCGCCCAGCGGACCAAGCGCCATTTGGCCGACGGCCTCCCCACCGGCCCCGGCGTCTACATATTCGAGGACCGCGAGGGGCGTCCGCTGTACATCGGCACGTCCAAGAACATCCGTCAGCGCGTGCGGTCGTACTTCACCGCAGCCGAGCAACGCCGTCGCATGAGCGAGATGGTCACCATCGCCCACGCGGTGCGCGCCATCGAATGCGCGACAGCGCTCGAGGCCCGCGTACGCGAACGTCGGTTGATCGTGCAGGAACAACCCCGCTACAACCGTCGTTCGCGTCGGGCCAGCGAACCCTCGTGGGTCAAGCTCACCACCGATCACGCTCCGCGCCTGAGCATCGTGTCCCGCGTCGCCGATGACGGTGCCACGTACCTCGGCCCCTTCACCTCACACGCGGTCGCACGTCTGGCCGCGGAAGCCCTCGAATACACCTACCCGATCCGCACGTGCACGCCGCGCCTGGCCCGCTCCCCGCGCAGCACCGTCGCCGGCTGTGCGCTCGGTGAGCTAGGACGCTGCCTGGCACCCTGCCGCGCCGGTCATGATGCCGATGCCTACGCATCGGTCGTCACCTGCGTGCGCGAAGCCATGCTCGGGGATGTCCGCGACGTGGAGTCGACCCTCACGGCGCGCATGCAGGAACTTGCGGAGGCCGAGAGGTACGAGGAAGCCGCACGCTGGCGGGAACGTCTCACCTGCTTCATGTGGGCGACCCTGCGCCGACAACGGCTCGCACTCATCGCCGGTGAGCCGGAGATCACCGCCGCCGCACCCGACGGCGAGGGTTGGGCGGTGCACGTGATCCGACACGGCTATCTGGCTGCCGCAGGTCATGTTGCGAAGGGTGGCGATGCGATCGGCTCGGTCGAGGTGCTGCGGGCCACGGCGGCGAGCGTCGTCGCCGGGCCACCCCCGGTGCCGGCCGGCACAGCGGAGGAGGCGCTCGACCTCCTGACATGGCTGGAGTCCGACGGCATCCGGCTCATCGCGTGCACCGGGACGTGGGCATTGCCGTGGAACGGAAGCGGTGCCTGGCTCGAGCGCTATGGCGATGCACGCGCATCCCTGCAGGCCTTGGAATCCGATCCGGCGCCGCGGCCCTGGGGGCCGACCCCCGGTGCAGTGACGCGGATCCGCGCGAGCGCCTAGGCCAGCTCGGCGCTGAGCTTCGACCACTCGCGGAGGGTGGCCAGGGCCGCTCCGCTCGTCAGCACCTCGCGAGCCCGCGGCATGCGTGCGCGGATCCGATCAGCGAGTTCCCCGTCCTCCCGAATCCCGCACGCTGCCTCGTAGGCCACGAGCGCTGCCGCGGCGTTGACGGTGACCGCGTCGCGGATCGCAGCGACGGCGCGCGCGTCGGGATCGTCGTCGGCGATCACCGGGTCGAGGACCTTGACGAGGAGTTCGGCATTGCGCGCCGGGTCGCCTCCGCGCAGGAGATCGGCGTGCACGGCGTCAACGCCGAGGTGTGCTGGCGCGACCTCGGTCTCTGTGACCGCATCCCCGGTGGCATCCCAGACTCGGGTCGGTGCGCACGTCGAAATCTCATCCAGGCCGTCCGTACCGCGAACCACCAACGCCGAGACCCCGCGCTCGTGCAACACCGCGGCGACGAGCGGCGCGAGACGTTCATTCGCGCACCCGGCCAGCGACGCATTCGCCAGACCCGGATTGGTCAACGGGCCGAGGATGTTGAAGACCGTGGCGACGCCGAGCTCACGCCGGGTCGGCGCCGCATGGCGCAGTGCGGGATGGTGCGCCGGAGCGAAGCAGAATCCGATGCCGACATCCTGCGCGCACCGCGCGACGGCCTCGGGACTCAACGCGATCGTGACACCGACCTGCTCCAAGACGTCGGCAGCCCCGGCCTGACTGGAGGCGGCCCGATTGCCGTGCTTGATGACCGGTGCGCCCGCGGCCGCGCAGACGAGCGCGGCCATGGTGGAGATATTCACCGAGCGCGACCCATCGCCGCCCGTCCCCACGACGTCGAGCACCACTGGGAGTGACTCCGGTCGCGGGACGAGGTGGGCGAACTCGAGCATGACGTCGGTCAGGGCGCGCACCTCGGCAGGCTGCTCCCCCTTCATGCGCAGCCCCACGACGAACCCTGCGGTCTGGGCGGGGGTGGCATCGCCGCGGAGGATCTGCTGCATCGCCCAGCGGGCGGTGTCCGGGGCAAGGTCCTGACCGGCAATGAGGGCAGTCAACAGCGACGGCCACGAGTTCTCGGCCATGGGCTCAGGCGCTGACGCGGGGGCGGAGCAACTTCTCGGCCGCGCGTGCCATGGCGATGGCATCGATCGGGTGGGCGACCACCGCATCCGCGCGCGACCAGGTGGCCAACCAGGCATCCTGCGGTCGGCCGATCAGCAGCAGGATCGGGGGGCAGCGATAGAGCTCGTCTTTGAGTTGGCGGGCGATGCCCATTCCCCCGGCCGGGGTGGCCTCTCCATCGAGGATGATCAGGTCGTAGCGGTTCTCGTCAACCAGGGCCTCCAGGGCCGGGGCGGTGGCGACCTCGGTGTAGTCCACGGCGGGAAGGTCCGCCGCGGGCCGCCGACCCAGGGCCATCCGCACTTGCTGGCGGATCAGGCGGTCGTCGCTATAGACGAGGACCTTGGCGGTGGCGGACTCCGGCACGCCCTCACTGTAGCCGCGCCTCCCGGGGGCGCTGTCCGGGCCGGTGACGTGATGAACGCCATGCCCCTCCGTGAGGGGGTTCGGAGGGAGTGGTGGCGCCACATCTGACAGACTCAGTCCGTGGCGAACGCGACAATTCCGGCGGCCTACGCCCACGCTCCGGCCAACCGCCCCAACATGGTGTCCATCGGCACCATCGTGTGGCTGTCGAGCGAGCTCATGTTCTTCGCCGCGCTGTTCGCGATGTACTTCACCCTCCGTGCAGTCAACCCCGAACTCTGGGCTCAGGAGACCGAACTCCTGAACATCCCCTTCGCGAGCGTCAACACGACGGTGCTCGTGCTCTCGAGCGTGACGTGTCAGCTGGGCGTGTTCGCAGCGGAGCGTGGTGATGTCAAGGGCCTGCGCAAGTGGTTCATCATCACGTTCCTCATGGGCGCCTTCTTCATCGGCGGCCAGGTCACCGAGTACGTGGAACTCGTGCATGAGGGGCTCACACTCTCCTCCAACGCCTACGGCAGCGCCTTCTACCTCACCACCGGCTTCCACGGTCTGCACGTGACCGGTGGACTCATAGCCTTCCTCTTCGTCCTCGCCACGACCTATGTCACCAAGCGGTTCACGCACGACCAGGCCACCCGCGCCATCGTCACGTCCTATTACTGGCACTTCGTCGACGTGGTCTGGATCGCCCTGTTCTTCATGATCTACATCCTGCGCTAACGGAAGGGTCGACGGTGAAGTCGCTAGTCGCTAGAAGGCGTCATCCGCTCGTGTTGGCGTTGCTGCTGCTCGGCCCTCCTCCTGCTCGCGCTCGTCGCGGTGGGAGGCGTGTATTCCCTGGCCAGCAATGCCCAGCCGGCGGTCGCCGCGATCGGTTCGCAGACCCAGGTCGAGGAGGGCAAGAAGCTCTACCTCGAGGGGTGCTCGTCCTGCCACGGACTCAATGCACAGGGAACGGACTACGGGCCCACCCTGATCGGCGTCGGTGCCGCCTCGGTCCACTTCCAGGTCGCGACCGGACGCATGCCACTGGCTGCACCCGGTGCCCAGGCCGTCGCGAAGGAACCCGCCTACAACGAGGACGAGGTTGCCAAGATGGCCGCCTATGTCGCCTCACTCGCGCCCGGACCGCCGATCCCGACCGCCGAGCAGGTCGACTTCGCCGATGCCGATGTCGCCAAGGGTGGCGTGCTCTTCCGGATCAATTGCGCGCAGTGCCACCAGGCCGCTGGCCAGGGTGGCGCACTGACCCAGGGCAAGTACGCACCGTCGCTGATGAAGGCGACCCCGACGGAGATCTACGAGGCGATGATCACCGGCCCGCAGAACATGCCGATCTTCTCCGACGAGACCCTGCCGGTCGAGGACAAGCAGGCGATCATCGCCTACGTCAACGAGTTGCAGGAGGCTCCGAGCCCGGGCGGTCTTTCCCTGGGTCGCCTCGGGCCGGTGGTCGAGGGCCTGTTCCTCTGGACCGCGGTCTTCGCCGCCCTCATCGCCGCAGCCGTCTGGATCGGGATCAAGGCGCGATGAGCACGGACAAGGACCTTCTCCCCGTCGATCCGCACAACGAGCCGGATCATCTGCCCATCGCGGACATCCCGCACACGCCTCGCGTGACGGATACCGATCCCAAGGCGGCTCGTCGCGCCGAGCGCCAGGTCGCGGCGATGTTCGCCCTGTCGATGCTCTTCGTCGTCCTCTTCGTTGTCGCCTACGTGACCATCGACAAGTCCGCGGTCGTGTACATCCCGGTGCTCGGCGTCGTCGGTGCGAGCCAGGTGGCCCTCGGATTCACCTTCGGCATGGCGATCCTGCTCATCGGCACCGGAGCCATCCAGTGGGCCAAGAAACTCATGCCCGACGTCGAGGTGGTCCAGGAGCGTCACAGCCTCGCCTCCACGCCGAAGGAGGACGAAGCTGCCCAGGAGAACTACCAGCGGGGCAAGGAGGAGTCCGGGTTCGCGCGCTACAAGATCATCCGCCGCACCCTGCTCGGGGCCCTGGCCCTCTTCCCCATCCCGCTCGTGGTCATGCTGCGTGACCTGTGGCAGACGCCTCCCGGCGAGAACCCTGTCGAACTGCTGTCCACGACTCCCTGGCGCGACGGACTGCGGATCGTCCCGGACACGGGTGAGTCCACGGGTGAATTCGTCAAGGGCATCCGCCCGGAAGAGATCCCCGTCGGCGGCCTCGTCTCGGCCCTCCCTATCAACATCATGGAGATCCAGAAGGCGGAGCACAATCTCAACGCCCGGGGCAAGGCGGCGATCATCCTGGTGCGCATGGACCCCAGCGAGATCCGCTCGCAGCAGGGTGAGGGGTGGGACTACCAGGGGATCCTGGCCTACTCGAAGATCTGCACCCACGTGGGATGCCCCATCGCCCTCTACGAGCACCGCACCCACCACCTGCTCTGCCCGTGCCACCAATCCACCTTCGACCTGGCCGATTCCGGGGACGTCATCTTCGGCCCGGCAGCCCGGCGCATGCCGCAGTTGCCGATCGGCGTGGATGAGGAAGGATTCCTCGTGGCAAGGGCAGATTTCCAAGAGCCCGTCGGACCGAGTTTCTGGGAGCGTGGATGAGCACCACCAGTCCTCTGGAGAAGCCTGCCGCCGTGGAGAAGATCGGCGGGGGTGTCGCCACCTACGTCGACCAGCGCCTGGGCTCGAACAAGGCCCTCGGCCGCAACCTCGGCAAGGTCTTCCCCGACCACTGGTCCTTCATGCTCGGCGAAATCGTCCTCTACAGCTTCATCGTCGTGCTACTCACGGGCGTCTACCTGACCCTGTTCTTCAAGCCGTCCATGGTCGAGGTGGTCTACGACGGCTCGTACGTCCCGCTCAAGGGCGTGATGATGTCGGAGGCCTACGCGTCCTCCCTCGACATCTCCTTCGACGTTCGCGGTGGACTGCTCATCCGCCAGATGCACCACTGGGCCGCACTGATCTTCGTTGCGGCCATGGCGGTACACGCCTTCCGCGTGTTCTTCACCGGCGCGTACCGCAAGCCGCGTGAGCTCAACTGGATCATCGGCGTGGTGCTCCTCACCCTCGCACTCGCCGCCGGCTTCACCGGCTACTCCCTCCCGGACGACCTGCTCTCGGGCACGGGCCTGCAGATCATCCGCGGCATCATCCAGGCGATTCCCGTGGTGGGTACCTGGTTGGCCTTCTTCGTCTTCGGCGGTGAGTACCCGGGAACGGACATCATCTCCCGGCTCTACTCCGCCCACATCCTGCTCGTGCCGGGCCTGATCCTGGCCGTTGTCACCGTTCACCTGATGATGGTGTGGATCCAGAAGCACACCCAGTACCCCGGACCCGGGCGCACGAACAACAACGTCGTCGGCTACCCACTGATGCCGGTATACATGGCCAAGGCCGGTGGCTTCTTCTTCGTGGTCTTCGGCCTGATCGCCCTGATCGGTGGCCTGGTCACGATCAACCCGATCTGGATCTTCGGTCCCTACACCCCCGACCAGGTGACCGCGGGAACGCAGCCCGACTGGTACATCGGCTGGCTCGATGGTGCGCTGCGCCTCATGCCCAACTGGGAAACCGTGATTGCCGGATACACCATCTCCTGGAATATCCTGATCCCCGCCGTGATCATCCCGGGCATCCTGTTCACGCTCATGGCGCTCTACCCCTTCCTCGAGGCCTGGGCCACGGGTGACAAGCGCGAGCACAACCTGCTCGAGCGCCCGCGCAACGCGCCGGTCCGTACCGGGATCGGCGTCATGGCGATCGTGTTTTACGGCATTCTCT
>CAZBWA010000050.1:0-13203 GCA_964495555.1 uncultured Bifidobacteriaceae bacterium
CGGTGCCCTCGTCGGCGGGGCCACCTTGGTCGGTGCCCTCGTCGGCGGGGCCACCCTGGTCGGTGCCCTCATCGGCGGGGCCACCCTGGTCGGTGCCCTCATCGACGGGGCCACCCTCGTCGGTTCCTTCCTCAACTCCAGAACCATCGACGAGGTCGTCCACGAACACCAGGAAGTCGGTGTCGACCTCCTCGGATTCGGCCTCCACCTCCGTCACATCGAATTCCCCGGTCTCCGGGTCGAAGAAGAGTTCGGTCAAGTCGACCTCCCCGTCCTCGGTCTCCGGGTCGATGGCGTAGGAGCCGAGAGGTTCCCCCTCCTCGTCGAACATGTCGACCGAGGCGACTCCGTCATCGTCGGTCTCGATGACGAGGGAGTTGTCGGCGTCCAAGTCGAAGGTGGCGCCCCGGAGCCCGTTGGCGATCGACACCTGGGCCGTGCTTCCAGTAGCCGAGCTCGCGGCCACCGCGCCCGATTCATCCACCGAGAAAGTCGCCGCTCCCGACTCGCCTGTGGGGGATTCCGCTCGCATGGTGATCCTCGGCTGACCCACCGAGTCGATGGACATGGTGACCGGAACGGTGGCCCCCGAGGGGTTCTCCGTCGTAGCGCTGATCGCGTAGTCGGACACGAGCGCGGGATCGATGTCCACGATGGTGGACCCCGCCGTCAGGGTGTCACTGCGGATGTACCGCACCTCCACGCCCTCCGGACGGGGCGCCGACGGGTCGGTCAGGTCGTAGGAGGTGCCGGCGACATCGAGTACGGCTCCCGCATTGGTGCTCGGATCGGGTGACGTCACCATGACGATTTGCTTCCCGGCGACGTTGCGACCCTTCTTGCGATTCTCTGCGAAGGGAGCCGGAGCCGGGAGCGCGCGGCTGTCCATCGGCGTCAACTCGATCGTTCCCGTGCTACCTCCCCAGCCGTTGGTCGGCGCATTCGGTTCTGTGGTGCCACCCGCATAGGACCATGTCTCCTGATTGGGATCGACCATCACCCGTTGCACGGTGCCCGGGTAGTTGTTGTCGTAGATGGAGATCGCCACCTGATCACCGACGAAGCTGACTCCCAAGGGAGTGACGGCGTGGCCGCCATCCTCGGAGTAGATGCCCAACGTGTAGCCGCTCCCATCCTCGAGACCGTCGATCAGCGCTGAGGCGATCTCCGTCGGGGTGAGTTCCTGGTAGGCCTTGTAGGCGCTGACCACGGGATCGAGGTACTGGGTCGCGAACCACATCTCGATCGCCGAGATGACATCGCCATCCTCGGGGTCGAGGTCGAACGTGGTTTGGGCCCCGGGATCGAGTTGATCGATGGCATCGTCTCCGCGGAAGAGTCGTGCGGAGAGGACCGCCATTCCCTCGCAGTGGCCGCCCGCCATGGATTCGTTGACCTGTGCAGCCCACTCCTGGGCGGCGGGGTACAGGACGCAGGAACTCCCGGACCCGCTCGCGCACACCTTCTTACGCCCGAAGAGGGCGATCATCTCCGTGGCTCCGATGGCACCGGGCTGCCCCCAGTTGGCGAAACCGAAGCCGTCGATGGCGGGGTCGAAACCGTTCGTGATGCAGAGCTCGCCGTCCGCCGAGTTGCAGTCGGGCAGGGGGTACCCGTCGGTGAAGTCCCCGCCCCCGGCCTCTTTCTCCTGGGAGGCCTCCGTGGGGGCGCTCTCCATCTCCGGCGAATCCGAGCCGCAGGCGGCGAGCACGCAGGCCAGCACAACTATGGGTGAAATTCGAGCGAGGGACCTGACAGTCCTCATGGGGTCCTCCCATTTCAGCCGGGATCCCGGGCGGGAGGCCACAAGGAGGGTAAACCGCGATTTCGGAAAAAGCCAGTTGTTCCGCTCGGAGGTTCGATCTGCCATGCTCGCGGGCCATGGCCCAGGACCTGATCTCGCTGCTCGTGATCGCCGGCATCGCCGCGGCCAGTCCCCTGATCATCGGCCTCACCCGCATCCGAGTCCCCGATGTGGTGCTGCTCATCGCCGGTGGTGTGATCTTCGGGCCCTCGGTCCTGGGGTGGATCACGGTCGATCGTCCGATCGCCCTCCTAGCCGAGCTCGGACTGGCGATGCTGTTCCTGCTCGCCGGTATGGAGATCAGTAGCAGCACCATGCGTGGACGCGCTGGGCGCCTGGGGGCGATCTCCTGGTTCGCCTCGATGGGGCTTGCCGCGGTGCTCGCCCTCACACTCGCCTACTTCGACGTCATCGCCGACGGCCTGGGTGTGATGGTGGCCTTGACCTCGACCGCGTTCGGGACCTTGCTGCCGATCATGCGCGATTCCGGACTCCTGGACACGAAGTTCGGCCGACTGTTCCTGCCGGCGGGTGCATGGGGGGAACTCGGCCCGATCATCGCCATCTCGATCCTGCTCGGAACAAAGTCGACCTGGCTCGGTCTCCTCACCCTCGTGGCCTTCATCGTCATCGCCTTGGTGGTCGCCCTCGTCCCATCACGGATGAAGTCGAAGCGTCTCGCTGCGATCATCGCCCGCGGCGAGCACACGAGCTCCCAAACGTCGATCCGGTTGATCGTCCTGTTGGTAGTGCTGTTGCTGACTGTCGCGTCACGCTTCCAGCTCGACACGGTCCTCGGTGCATTCGCGGCGGGTCTCATCCTGCGCCGGCTCACACCCGAGGACGATGCGGAGCGCCTCCTCCCGAAAATCGAAGCAATCGCCTTCGGAGTCCTGACCCCGGTGTTCTTCGTCGTCTCCGGCGCCAAGCTCGATCTCGGTGCGATCCTGACGGCTCCGCAGCTCCTGGCCCTGTTCTTCGTCCTCATCGTGATCGTGCGGGCGCTTCCCGCGCTGGTTCTATACCGCCGGGAGATTCCCGACCTCAGGGAACGGTTCGGCTTCTCGCTGTATCTGGCAGTCGGCCTTCCGATGATCGTCGCGGTCACCACATTGCAGCTCGAGGCGGGCATCATGCGCCCGGCGACGGCCGCGGCCCTCGTCGGTGCAGGTGTGGTGACGGTGATCGTGCTACCGCTGCTCGCCGCGGCGCTGACGCGCAGGGCCGCCGAGGGCGTGCAGTCCTAGGCTCGTTCCATGACCCTGCCGGACCGGGCCCATGCCGTCATCATCGGCGGCGGCATCGTCGGGGCGAGCGTCGCCTATCACCTGACGAAGTTGGGTATCACCGACGTCGTGCTCATCGAACAGGGACAGCTGTCCTCCGGAACCACGTGGCATGCGGCGGGTCTCGTCGGCCAATTGCGCGCCACGGAGAGCGGTACTCGCCTGGTCCAGTACTCGGCACAGCTGTATGCGTCCTTGGAGGAGGAGACCGGGCTCGGGACGGGATGGAAGCAGTGCGGGGGAGTGACGGTCGCGCGAACCGCTGAGCGCATGGTCCAGCTGGAGCGCACCGCCGCCGCCGCGGCCGCCTACAACCTCGAGTGCGAGATCCTCACTCCCGCCCAGGCCCTCGATCGCTACCCGATCCTGGAGACGTCGGATCTGCAGGGTGCGATCTGGCTGCCCCGGGACGGCACGGCCAATCCGACCGACGTGACGCAGTCCCTGACCAAGGGTGCGCGCAT
The DNA here is from genome assembly GCA_964495555.1 of uncultured Bifidobacteriaceae bacterium. GTDB lineage: Bacteria > Actinomycetota > Actinomycetes > S36-B12 > S36-B12 > VGCC01. The sequence goes on from CAZBWA010000050.1 coordinate 3,555, forward strand.
GCGTGGCGCCCGGGTGTTCGAGCGGACGCGGGTGATCGGCGTCGACGTCGTCGACGGTCGGGTGCGCGGGGTGCGCACCGATGCCGGGGATATCGAGGCGGAGATCGTCGTCAACTGCGCGGGTCAGTGGGCCAAGGCCGTGGGCGCCATGGCCGGAGTCAACGTCCCCCTCCACTCGGCGGAGCACTTCTACGTCGTGACCGAATTCATCGACGGTGTCCGCAGGGACATGCCCATCCTGCGCGACCCCGACGGCTACACCTATATGAAGGAGGAGGTCGGTGGACTCGTCGTCGGGGGGTTCGAGCCGGTGGCCAAACCCTGGGTCTCTCCGGACGAGATCCCGTACCCCTTCGAGTTCCAGTTACTCGACGAGGACTGGGATCACTTCGCCATCTTGATGGAGAGTGCGTTGCATCGCGTGCCGGTGCTGCAGACCACGGGGATCAAGAAGTTCTACAACGGACCGGAGAGTTTCACCCCGGACAACCAGTTCATCCTCGGTGAGTCACCCGAGGTGGAGAACTTCTTCGTCGCAGCTGGTTTCAACTCCGTCGGCATCGCCTCGGCCGGGGGCGCGGGCCGCGCGTTGGCGGAGTGGATCGTCAGTGGCGAGCCGCAGAGTGATCTCGTCGGCGTCGATATCCGTCGGTTCGCGCCGTTCAACGGCAACAACCAGTGGCTGCGCGCACGTGTGGGAGAGGTGCTCGGCCTGCACTACGCGATCCCGTGGCCCAACCGCGAGTTCGAGACCGCGCGGCCCTTCCGCCGGTCGCCCGTGCATGCGCAGGTCCGGGCGGCGAATGCGAACTTCGGATCCCGTTTCGGCTGGGAGCGGCCCAACTTCTTCGCCCCCGCCGGGCAGGCCCCGGTGATCGAATACTCCTGGGGCAAGCAGAACTGGATCCCCTGGGTCGACGCCGAACAGCGTGCGACGCGGGAGGCGGTCGCTCTGTTCGACCAGACATCCTTCGGAAAGCTGCTGGTGCAGGGGCGTGACGCTGAGGAACTCCTTCAGTGGCTGTGCACTAATGATGTCGCGGTGCCGGTGGGTCGCACCGTCTACACCGGAGTCCTGAACTCACGAGGCACGTACGAGGCGGATGTCACACTCACGCGATTGGCGCATGACTCCTACCTCTGGGTCACCAGTTCTGCGTCGGTGATCCGCGACCGATCGTGGATCGAACGGCATATCCGTGATGACCAGCATGTGAGTGTCACAGATGTCAGCGGCCAGTATGCGGTGCTCGGTGTCATGGGACCGCGCTCGCGCGAGTTGCTGCAGTCGATCTCGCGTGCCGACTTCTCGCACGAGGCATTCCCGTTCGCCACATCACGCGAGGTGGACCTCGGCTTCGCAACTGCGCGCGCCACGCGGATCACCTACGTCGGCGAAGTGGGCTGGGAGCTCTACATCCCAGCGGAGTTCGCGGTGGGTGTCTTCGACCTCCTCGTCGAGAAAGGTGCGGACCTCGGTCTCGCACACGCCGGGTACTACGCGATCAACGCCCTCCGGCTGGAGAAGGGCTACCGCGCCTTCGGCCCCGAGCTCAACCCCGACATCGGTCCCGTCGAGGCGGGACTGCTCTTTGCGACGAAGCTGCGCACCGACATCGACTTCCTCGGCCGGGCGGCTGTCGAGCAGACGCGAGCCGAGGGTCCGCGACGTCGCATCGTCTCGTTCACCCTGTCCGATCCCGACACGATGATGTGGGGTGGGGAGTTGCTGCTGCGCGATGGTGTGGGCACCGGGCAAGTGAGTTCTGCCGCGTTCGCGACGACCACGAACGCGTCCGTGGGACTGGCCTTCGTGTGGTCACCTGATGGTGCCGTGGTCTCCGAGGAGTACCTGACCACGGGACGGTGGCAGGTCAATGCCAGCGGACGCTTGGTCGATGTGACGATCTCGCTCGCTGCCCCGTACGACCCGGGGAACGCGCGTATCCGCTCCTGACCCGCAGACCGGACATGCAGAAGGGGGCGGCCGACGGCCGCCCCCTTCTGGTCGATCAGGAGTTGGGTGGTTGGTGATAGCCCTTGTGCTCGTGCTCGAGGGCGATCTCGTCCGCTGACGTCACACCGGCCGGGAGGTCGATGGTGGTCTTCGGACCCGTGAACCACTTCTTCGCCGACAGGTGCCAACCAATCCACAGCAGCAGGAGCGAGCCCAGCGTGAGGATCGGTGCGTAGTTGACGAACTTCCAGTCGAAGGGGATCTCCTCCGCACTCGGAGAGTTGTTCAACCAGCGCAACCAGCCCGGTGTACCCGCCGGAGTGAAGGGCAGGATGAAGTAGACGGACACGATCACGATCTCGATACACGCGATCGGCGCCATCCACTTCCACTTGTTGCCCAGATTCCACGGCCCCTGCTTGAACGAATCACCGGCGCGCCAGCGCAGGTAGATCGGAACCAGGAAGGCCAGGTACAGGCCGATGACCGCCACCGACACGACCGCGTAGAAGGCGGTCGGCACGATGATGGGTGCCTCCTCGGTGCCGATGTTGACCTCGACGAGGGCCGGCAGGGTGATGAGGATGCCGATGACCGCGGCCAGGATCACGGCATTGCCGGGGACCTGGTTCTTGGTCAACTTCGCCCAGTACTTCGCACCGGGCACCGCACCGTCACGGCTGAATGCGTAGGTCATGCGGCTGGTGCTCGTCATGCACGCCATCGAGCAGAAGAACTGCCCGATCGCCGCGATGAGCAACACCGCACCCGCCCACTTGGCGTCCAAGGCCTGAGCGAAGATCACCGCGACGCCACCGCCGCCGGCGGTCACCGCCTCGGGATCCTGCACCGCGTACAAGAACGCCAGCAGGAGGATCCAGCCACCGATCGCCGAGTAGAAGATCGAGCGCCAGATGCCCTTCGCGGCACCGTCCGCAGCACCCTGGGTCTCCTCGGAGAGGTGCGCGGAGGCGTCGAAGCCGGTGATCGTGTACTGGGTCAGGAGGAAGCCCAGCGGGAGTACAACGAACCAGAATCCGAGTCCCTCGGTGGATCCGAGGTCCAGGCCGCCGGTGTTGTTGACCCGCATCGTGAACATGTCGCTGATGCTCATGTGCTGCTCGGGGAGCACCACGAGGATCACCACGATGACGGCGGCGCCGATCACGTGCCACCACACCGAGACGTTGTTCAGGACCGCCATGAGATGCCCGCTGAAGATGTTCAGGACGGACACCGCGACGAGCACCAGGATGAACATGATGAATACGCGCTGCAGGGAGTACCCGGCAGCCCAGGATTCACTCAGGGACATCAGGGCCAGGTCGAGGAACGTCGCGCACCCGTAGGACACGGACGCGATGACCGCGAGCAGGCCGATCAGGTTCAGCCAGCCGGTGTAGTACCCCGCCTTAGCCCCGCCGAGCTTCGACGCCCACCAGTAGATGCCACCTGAGGTGGGGTAGGCCGAGACCAGCTCGGACATGCAGAAGCCGATGATCAGGATGAAGACCGAGATCAGGGGCCAGCCGATGGAGATGGCGATCGGTCCGCCGTTGTTCCAGGCCTGGCCGAAGGTGGTGAAGCACCCGGCCAGGATCGAGATGATGGAAAAGGAGATCGCAAAGTTCGAGAATCCCGACCAGTTGCGCTTGAGCTCCTGCTTGTACCCGAGTTCGGCGAGTCTTCGCTCGTCCGCGTTCATCTGTGACAGGTCTGCCATCCGGTCCTCCTCAGTCTGTGTCCGCACAGCCTCCGGTGGGGGGCACTGTATGAGGGGGAGTGTCCTCGTGTGAGGGTTTTTGTGATGTTCGACACGCGGGACGGATGGGGAGGAAGTCGACCAGGGGGACTACCGCCCGGCGACCCGGTCCAGCCAGAGGTCGAAGTCCGGGCTGTCGAACTCGGCCACCGCGCGGTCGTACTTCTCCATGCCCCAGCCCCAGTAGTCGAAGTCGAGGGGGCTCACGGCGTCCTGGATGGAGGCCCACAGGGTCCAGCCGTACTTGGACATGAGGGCCCAGAGGCGGGCCCGGGCGACTCGTGCCGGGGTCGCCGTCCCCCAGTAGGACGCCACGAGGACGTCGAGGAGGTCTGCATCCAGGGTGGACTCGCTCCAGATATTGCCCAGCTCGAAGCTCGCCTCGTTGTTGCCGGAGTACTCGTAGTCGATGATCCACACGCGCTCGCCGTCATCGATGAAGTTCGCGGCCAGCAGGTCGTTGTTGCACGGGACGGTGGCCTCGGGTGAGGCGGCCATGGCGGCGCGCATGCGCTGCACCGCGGGGGCGAACTCCTCGTACCGATCGGGGAGGCGGTATCCACGCTCCCGAACGATGCCCAGGTACCTGGCCTGAATGTCGAACATGTTGAAGTCGGAGGCGAACCTCGGCCCGCCGTGCAGCGTCCGGCAAGCGTCGGCGATGCGTCGGAGGTTGTCCGCCACGTCCTGGGGACCGTAGGTATGCCCCTCGATCCACCCGACGATCAGCACCCCCTGTCCCGGCAGGTAGTCCACGACCGGGGCGCCCGCCCCGGCCTCCGCCGCAGCCACCGTGTTGCGGTACTCGAACTCCCGGTCGATGGCGAGCACCGAGGACTCCGGATCCGAGAGACGGACGACGACGGACCGATGGGGAAGGTCCACCCGGTAGTTGCGGTTGGTGATCCCACCCGGCAGCACGGACGCTCCCACTGCGTCGGCGAGGGAGGGCACGGCGCGCAGACGCGCTGCGTCCGCGGGATCGACCCCGGCGAGGAAGTCCACGCGGTGAGCGTAGGTGGCACTCAACCCCGATTTGGGGGGTTCCCCGCGACTGGGGCCGGGGAATCGGGCAGGGTGGGGCTCTCGACGAGGCGAGGGGATCGAGCGACGATGGATGTTCAGACGTTGCGCGACGAGGTAGCGGCCGGCCGCATCGACACGGTGGCCGTTGCACTCACGGACATGCAGGGCCGACTCCAGGGCAAGCGGATCCACGCCCAGTACTTCCTCGACGAGGTCCTTGCCCACGGCACCGAGGGGTGCAACTACTTGCTCGCGGTGGACATCGACATGAACACCGTGGACGGCTACGCCATGGCGTCCTGGGAGACCGGGTACGGCGATCTGGTCATGCGACCGGACCTTGCGACCCTGCATCTCGAACCGTGGAACCCGGGCACCGTCGGCTTGCTCTGCGATGTTCTCTGGGAGGACGGCTCCGACGTGGTCGCCTCCCCGCGCCAGATCCTGCGTCGTCAACTCGACCGACTCGCCGGTGCGGGGATGAAGGCGTTCTGCGGAACCGAACTGGAGTTCATCGTCTTCGCCGACTCCTACGAGGAGGCGTGGCTGTCCGGATATCGCGATCTCACGCCGGCGAATCTCTATAACGTCGACTACTCGATGCTGGGCACCGCGCGCGTGGAACCGCTGTTACGCCGTATCCGCAACGAGATGTTCGAGGCGGGGATGGTGGTCGAGAGCGCTAAGGGCGAATGCAACCTCGGGCAGCACGAGATCGCCTTCCGCTACGCAGACGCACTCACCACCTGCGATAACCACGTCACGTATAAGACCGGGGCCAAGGAGATCGCCTCTCAGGAGGGGATGTCCCTGACGTTCATGGCGAAGTACAACCAGCGCGAGGGCAACTCGTGTCACATCCACCTGTCGTTCCGTTCGGCGGACGGCGGCATGGTGATGGCCGACGACGCCTCACCCGACGGGATGTCCGATCTCGGCCGCGCGTTCATCGCCGGCCAGATCGCGCACGCCGCGGAGCTCACGTTGCTGTACGCCCCGCAGATCAACTCCTATAAGAGGTATCAGGCGGGATCCTTCGCGCCCACGGCCCTGCGCTGGGGCCGGGACAACCGCACGTGTTCCTTCCGTCTCGTCGGTCACGGTGGTTCGCTCCGCCTGGAGAACCGGATCCCCGGTGGCGACGTGAACCCCTATCTCGCGGTGGCGGGCATGGTCGCCGCGGGTCTCGACGGAATCGAGCGGAAGCTGCCGCTGGAGCCCGCGTTCGTGGGCAACGCCTATGCGAGTGATTCGCAGCACGTCCCCTCGACGATGGGCGATGCGCTCGCACTCTGGGAGGGGTCGACCTGGATCCGGGACACCTTCGGTGCCGAGGTTCAGGCGCACTACGCGAACATGGCCCGCGTCGAACTGGCAGCATTCAATGCCGCGGTGACCGACTGGGAGCGGTACCGCGGATTCGAACGACTCTAGGAGCCCCATGCACGCCGTGATCAACCCTGCGACAGAGCAGGTCATCGCCGAGGTGCCCGCCACGAGCGCGGAGCAGACCGACGCGGCCATCGCACGTGCCGAGCAGGCGTTCGCGTCGTGGAAGCGGACCGCACCCGGAGACCGCGCGGATCTGCTCCGCGCCTTCGCCGTGCTCGTTCGCGACCACACCGAGGAACTCGCCCAGCTCGAGGTGGCCAACTCCGGTCACACCATCGGCAACGCGCGGTGGGAGGCGGGCAACGTCGCCAACGTGCTCAACTACTACGCCGGTGCGCCCGAGCGCCTGTTCGGACGGCAGATCCCGGTGCCCGGTGGTGTGGACATCACGTTCCAGGAGCCCATCGGCGTCGTGGGGATCATCGTCCCGTGGAACTTCCCGATGCCGATCGCAGGCTGGGGATTCGCCCCGGCGCTGGCGGCGGGATGCACCGTTGTGCTCAAGCCCGCCGAGATCACGCCGCTGACGGCGATCCGTCTCGGCGAGCTCGCCCTCCAGGCAGGTATTCCCGAAGGTGTCTTCACCGTCCTTCCGGGCAAGGGTTCGGTTGTGGGGCAGCGCTTCGTCGATAACCCGACCGTGCGCAAGATCGTGTTTACGGGTTCGACCGAGGTCGGCACCCGCATCATGGCCGGGTGCGCGCCGCAGGTGAAGCGCGTGACACTCGAACTCGGTGGCAAGAGCGCCAACATCGTGTTCGCCGATGCCGATATTGCGAAGGCAGCGGCCACCGCGCCCTACGGCGTCTTCGACAACGCGGGCCAAGACTGCTGCGCTCGCTCACGCATCCTGGTGCAACGCAGCGTGATGGACGAGTTCCTGCAGGGCCTCGAGGCGTCCGTCGCCGGGGTCGTCGTCGGGGATCCGTCGGATGAGAAGACCGAGATGGGTCCGCTGATCTCACGCGCCCAACTCGAGACGGTCGCCTCCTACGTGCCCGACGACTCGCGGGTCGCCTTCCGCGGTACGTGCCCCACGGGACCCGGCTTCTGGTACCCGCCGACGGTGCTCACCGCCGCGGAGAACGATCGCGCCTACCGGGAGGAGATCTTCGGCCCCGTCGTCGTGGTCGTCCCCTTCGAGGACGAGGCCGATGCCGTCCGCATGGCGAACGACACTCCCTACGGCCTCTCCGGCTCGATCTGGACCCGCGACGTCGGGCGCGCGATGCGCGTGGCGCGGGGCGTGGAGTCGGGCAACCTATCGGTGAACTCCCACTCCTCCGTGCGCTACTGGACGCCCTTCGGCGGGTTCAAGATGTCCGGCCTCGGTCGGGAACTCGGGCCCGATGCGCCGGAGGCGTTCACCGAGACCAAGAACGTGTTCATCGCGACCGACGAATAGGAGTCACATGTCCAGCAATTGCCGACGTTTGGAAGGCCGGGTCGCCGTCATCACCGGTGGGGGAAGCGGTATCGGTCTCGCCACCGCGCGTCGTCTCGCCGACGAAGGCGCGCATGTCGTGATCGGCGACATGGATGATCCGACCGGGCAGGCCGCTGCCGACGAGGTGAACGGGATGTTCGTGCACTGCAACGTCACCGATGCTGGAGACGTCGCCGAACTGTTCCGGGCGACGAAGGACCGTTACGGCTCCATCGACGTCGCGTTCAACAACGCCGGCATCTCCCCGCCCGACGATGACTCCATCCTCGAGACCGGCATCGACGCCTGGCGTCGCGTGCAGGAGGTGAACCTCACGTCGGTCTACCTGTGCTGCAAGGAGGTCTTGCCGTACATGCTCGAGCAGGGCAAGGGATCGATCATCAACACCGCCTCGTTCGTCGCCACCATGGCCGCCGCCACGTCGCAGATCTCCTACACGGCCTCCAAGGGCGGTGTGCTCGCGATGAGCCGGGAGCTCGGTGTGCAGTTCGCGCGCAGCGGTATCCGCGTCAACGCGCTCTCGCCCGGGCCCGTGGCCACACCACTGCTCATGGAGTTGTTCGCCAAGGATCCGGAACGGGCCGCCCGTCGCCTGGTCCACATTCCACTCGGCCGGTTCGGCGAGCCGGAGGAGATCGCGGCGGCCGTGGCGTTCTTGGCCAGCGACGACTCCTCCTTCATCACGGCATCGAACTTCCTCGTGGACGGCGGCATCTCCGGCGCCTACGTCACACCGCTGTAGGGAGCGCGTCGGGACCGATGGCGATACGACAGGATGGGGCCGTGCGGCCCTCCGTCGTGATCATCCTCGCCGCGGGCGAGGGCACGCGCATGAAGTCGGCCACCCCCAAGGTCCTTCACGCCATCGCCGGGCGGACTCTGCTGGGGCACGTGGTGGAGGCCGCCTCCGCCGTCGAACCCGACCACATGGTCGTCGTGGTGGGACATGGACGCGATCAGGTGACGGCGCACCTCGCGGAGGTTGCACCCTGGGTGCTGACCGTGGTCCAGGAGGAGCAGAACGGCACCGGGCACGCAGTGCGCATCGCCCTGGCCGATCTCGCCGCACGAGGTGCGGACCTCGGGACCGGACCCGTGGTGGTGCTCACCGGAGACACCCCGCTGCTTACCGGGCCCACCGTGGTGCACCTCGTGCAGTCCCATATCGGTCAGGGGGCTTCGGCCACCATGCTCACCGCCGATCTCGACGATCCGACCGGGTACGGCCGTATCGTGCGCGACGCCGATGGCGCGGTCATAGCGATCGTCGAGCACCGCGACGCAACGGCCGATCAACGCGGGATCACCGAGATCAACTCAGGTATGTACGCCTTCGACGGGGTGAGATTGACCGAGTCCCTGGCCGCGATCACCACGCAGAACGCCCAGGGGGAGGAGTACCTCACCGACGTGATTGGGATTCTGCGCGCGAACGCTCACCCCGTGTCCGCGGCCGTGGTGGACGATCCCACCGAGATCCTCGGGGTCAACGATCGTGTGCAGCTGGCCGAGGCCGGGGCGATCATGCGGGATCGGATCAACGTGCACTGGATGACCGAGGGAGTGACGATCGTCGACCCCGGCTCCACCTGGATCGACGTCGACGTGGAGATCGCCGCCGACGTCACCGTCGCCCCACAGACCGTCCTACGTGGGCCCACCACGATCGAGACCGGAGCGTCGATCGGCCCCGGCACGACGCTCATCTCGTGCGAGGTGGGTGCTGACGCCGAGGTCCGGCACACCTGGGCCGAGCTCGCCGTGATCGGGCCGCGTGCCAGCGTCGGCCCCTATACATATCTGCGTCCCGGGACCACTCTCGGAGCCGATACCAAGGCTGGTGCGTATGTCGAGATCAAGAACTCCCAGATCGGCGATGGCGCGAAGGTCCCGCACCTGTCCTACGTCGGTGACGCCGAGGTCGGAGAGGGCACCAACATCGGCGCATCGACCGTCGTCGTGAACTACGACGGGCAGGACAAGCACCGCACGGTCATCGGACGCGATGTGCGCATCGGCTCGGACACGATGCTGGTCGCCCCGGTCACGATCGGCGATGGCGCCT
>CAZBWA010000051.1:0-13141 GCA_964495555.1 uncultured Bifidobacteriaceae bacterium
CGAAGCAGGCATCCATCACGGGTTCCCGGGGAGCCGCCGCCACAGGAGTGGCCGCTGGTACGAGAGCAACACCTGTGACAACCGCTGCGACCACCGCCACCACTGAACGCACCCCAGCACGATACGGGGAGTCGGTCACCCGGCTTGTGCCGGTCGGACGCTCCCGACAGACTCGGCCCATGCCAACCGTCAGCGTCCTCAGCCTCAAAGGTGGTGTCGGCAAGACCTCCGTCGTTCTCGGCCTCGCCGGCGATCTCGATCCGCAGGGGAACGCGACGTCGTTGCTCAAGGCGCACAAGACGCGCACCACCGTCGCCGACGTTCTCGGGCACCCCACCCGCGAGACGTTGGAGAAGGCACTCACCCCCTGTGACTGGGAGGTCGCACCGGGTGAGGTCGACGTCCTCCCCGGACATTCCTCGGTGATCCGCTTCGACGCCTGGACCGGCGGTGCATGGCGGCCGAAGTTGGCGAAGGCTCTGTCACACCTCGATGGCTACGACCTGGTGCTGATCGACTGCCCGCCGTCACTCGGTGCGCTGACCCGAGAGGCACTGGCAGCCTCGGACCTCGCTCTGGTCGTCACCACACCATCCTTCTTCGGCGCGCAGGGTGTGGAACGCGCGATGGCGGAAATCGATGAGATTCGCAAGAGCGTGAACCCACAGCTCGAACTCGCGGGCATCATCGTCAACCGCGTCCGCTCCGTGGCCGAGGAACACACCTACCGCAACAAGGAACTCGTCGAGATCTACGGACGCACCACATTGTTCAAGCCGTCGATCCCGGACCGGATCGCCGTGCAGCAGGCGGAGGGATTCGGTCAGCCCGTGCAGTTGGTGCGCACAGCCGGCGGTCGGGAGGTCGCCGACATCTTCGACACGTACCTGACTGCCCTGCTGCGCAAAGGTGCGTGAGTCGATTACTTCCCGGGTTTGAGCACCCTGCGGTCAACAACGATTGCCACGGCGATCGCGAACGACAGCATTCCAATCGAGAGCACCACGAGCCATCCGCCGACGTTCCCGGCACCCGTGATGTTCTCCGGATCGTCCGGACACATGCCCAGCCCGCACTCCGGCAGAACGCTGATTCCGATCACCAGGAGGTCGAGGAACACCCAGATGATGCCGGTGAGCGCGGCGATGCGGAACCAACTGCGCTGGTAGCGCAGCCCTGTGTCAGGGGACTCGAACGGCTTGTTCCACAACAACATGAATGCGCACCCGACGATCGCCACGGCGAATGTGATGAAGGCCCACGTGTAGAGGTGGTACCCGAGAACCGCGGGACCATAACCAGGATCGTTCGGATCGGCGATGTGCAGGAGGATCTGGCGGGTGCTGCCGGCCCCACCGACCATCGCAGCGAGGATGCTCAGCGCGTAGTGCGCGGGCTTCATTCCCCAGAGCAGGTTCATCACGGGCCCGATGGCCAGTCCGATCATCGCGGAGCGCTGGATCAGACACAGGGGACACGGTTGCTCCCCGACTCCGAGTTGCAGATGCAGGGACCCGGCAAGCACCCCGATCAGCGCGAAGAGGGCGAGCACGTTGATGACCCGCGCAATCTGCGTTTCCCTGGCGACCAATGCGCGCTCGGTGTTGCTGATGATGTTCATGTCGCCCTCAGAAGTTCAGCGGGATCGGGTCGGTCATGTGACCAACGAGAAGAACGAGGGTCCACACCATCGCCACGATGGCCAAGGTGGGAACCCAGGCCCGCCGCATGAAGATGCCGATGAACACGAGGAACCAGAGCACGAACATGGAAAACATCACGGGTTCACCCTAGGGCCGCGTGAGGGCACCGGAGCGGTTATCCGATGACGTGGTGGTGAACGGATCGCGCGCCCAAAGTCGCGTCAGGCCCTAGGCTCGCGGTCTGTACCGAAGGAGAGGCCCAGCGTGAAGATCGTCATCCCCGCGGAGTCGCGCCCGGGTGAGAAGCGGGTGGCGATGGTCCCCTCCGTCGTGAAGAAGTTCACCGCCCTCGGCCTCGACGTCGTCGTCGAATCCGGTGCCGGCACCCAGGCCTTCGCCCCGGATGCCGCCTACGTCGAGGCGGGGGCACGGATCGCCGGTGGTGCCGATTTCGATGGCGAGTTGGGCACCGCGGATGTCGTGGCATCCGTTCGTCCCCTCGATCCGGACCGGGTTCGGCAGATGCGCCGCGGCGGCGTGACCATCTCCTTTCTCTCCCCCGGATCGGACACCGCGACCATCGCGGCGATGCGCGACGCCGGAGTGACGGGCCTGTCCTTCGATGTCCTCCCGCGTATCTCCCGCGCGCAGAGCATGGATGCGTTGACCTCCCAGGCACTGGTCACCGGGTATCGCGCCTCCCTGGTGGGTGCGGAGTTACTGCCCAGCTTCTTCCCCCTCTTCATGACCGCCGCGGGCACGATTCAGCCCGCGAAGGTCCTCGTGCTGGGTGCCGGTGTCGCGGGGCTCCAGGCCATCGCCACCGCGAAGCGCCTGGGCGCGAAGGTGTCCGCCTACGACGTCCGCCCTGCGAGTGCTGACGAAGTGAAGTCGATGGGCGCAACGTTCATCACACTGGAACTCGAGGCGCTCGAGGGATCGGGCGGGTACGCCCGGGAGATGACCGAGGAGCGCGCCGCGCGGCAACGCGAACTGCTCGCTCCCCACATCGCGGAGAGCGACGTCCTGATCACCACGGCGGCCGTCCCCGGACGCCAAGCGCCGCTCCTCGTCACCCGTGCGATGGTCGAAGGCATGAAGCCGGGTGCCGTCGTCGTCGACCTCGCGAGTGAGACCGGGGGCAATGTCGAGGGATCCGTTGCGGGGGAGGTCGTGCATGTCGGCCAGGTGTCGGTCTGGGGCGGGAAAGACGTCGCCTCCGAGATGCCGGTGCACGCATCCCAGCTGTATGCGATGAACGTCCTCGCATTGCTCGGCCTCCTGGTCAAGGACGATGCGATCACCGTGGACCTGGAGGACGAGGTTCTCGACGGGTGCGCGGTGGTCTTCAACGGTGACGTCCGCAACGACGCGGCACGCGCCGCACTGCAGGGAGGTGCCTGAGCATGGATGGCGTGGCATTGCTGACCATCTTCATTCTGAGCATCTTCGTGGGATTCGAAGTGGTCTCGAAAGTCTCCACGGTGCTGCACACCCCGCTCATGTCCGGGGCCAACGCGATCCACGGCGTCGTGGTCATGGGCGCGATCATCGTCGCGGGTAAGGCGACGAACGCCCTTGAGTTGAGTATCGCCCTCGTCGCGGTCCTGCTCGGTGCGATCAACCTGGTCGGTGGATTCGTCGTCACCGATCGCATGCTGGAGATGTTCAAGCCGAAGAAGGCCACCGGCAAAGAGGGTGGTGCGGCGTGAGCGAGGTCCACACCGACCCCATCTGGGTCCAACTCGCGTACCTCGTCGCCGCGGTGCTGTTCATCATCGCGCTTAAGAGCATGTCGTCACCGCGCACCGCACGCTCGGGTGTCCTCATCGGCGCGACCGGAGCACTGCTCGCCACCGTGGTCCTCTTCTTCAGCGGCATTGAGTTGCTCAACCTCGGATTGATCCTGGGATTCCTGGCCGTCGGTTCGATCATCGGCTGGGTCGCCGCCCGCAGGGTGAAGATGACCGCGATGCCGCAGTTGGTCGCTTTGTTCAACGGTGTCGGTGGCGGTGCCGCGGCCCTCATCGCCGTCGTCGAATACTTCGAGGTCGGATCGAGTGACCTGCTGTTCCTGATCTTCACCGTGGCCACCGTGATCGTCGGATCGATCGCCTTCAGTGGCTCCATCGTCACGTTCCTGAAACTGCAGGAGTTGATGACCACCCGGCCGGTGATCATCCCGTTGGGCAAGTGGGTCACGATCCTCATCGCCGTCGGAACCCTGCTGGCGGGTATCTCCCTCGTCGTTCAGCCGCAGGACTGGCTCCTCGTCCTGCTCCTCGTGCTCTCCCTGATCTTCGGGGTGCTGTTCGTTCTGCCCGTGGGCGGCGCGGACGTCCCCATCGTCATCTCGCTGCTCAATGCGCTCACCGGTTTGGCGGTCGCGGCGTCGGGCTACGTCCTCGACAACGTGCTGCTGCTGATCGCGGGCACACTCGTGGGTGCCTCGGGCACCCTGCTCACCAACCTGATGGCGAAGGCGATGGGTCGCCCGCTCACGTCCACCCTGTTCGGCGCGTTCTCCGGCACGACGGCGGGGAGCACCTCAGCGGGCAGTGATCGCCCGGTGCGTTCTGCATCGCCGAACGACGTCGCGATCATGCTCGGTTTCGCCTCCAAGGTGATCCTCGTGCCCGGCTACGGCCTCGCGGTGGCGCAAGCGCAGAGCACGTTGCGGGAGCTCGCCGACCTGTTGACCGAGAAGGGCATCGAAGTCGACTACGCCATCCATCCCGTCGCCGGCCGCATGCCCGGTCACATGAACGTGCTGCTCGCCGAGGCGAACGTGCCCTACGAGCAACTCAAGGAGATGGACGAGATCAACCCCGAGTTCTCCTCCACCGATGTCGTGCTCGTCGTCGGCGCCAACGACGTCGTCAATCCGGCGGCCCGCACCGACACGTCCGCACCCATCTACGGCATGCCCATCTTGAATGTGGATCAGGCTCAGCAGGTGGTGTTCTTGAAGCGATCGATGCGTCCGGGCTTCGCCGGGATCGAGAACGAGATCCTCTACGACCCGAAGACCACTCTGCTCTTCGGTGATGCGAAGGACTCGCTCACGAAGGTCGTCGCCGCGCTGAAGACCGTCTAGTCCGCGACGCCGTAGAGGCGATCCCCGGCGTCGCCGAGCCCGGGGACGATGTAGCCCTTCTCATTGAGGCGCTCGTCGAGTGCCGCGGTGACCACGGTGACCTTCGCATCGGATGTGCCGTAGGCCTCTTCGAGTCGGGCGAGGCCTTCGGGGGCGGCGAGAAGGCAGATCGCCGTGACGTCCTTGGCCCCACGCTCGAGCAGGATGTCGATCGCGGCAACGAGGGTGCCTCCGGTGGCCAGCATCGGATCGAGCACGAACACCTGACGGTTGTGCAGGTCCGGGGGTAGGCGATCGGCGTAGATCGATGCGCGCAGTGAGTGCTCATCGCGCACGAGACCGAGGAAGCCGACCTCGGCCGTCGGCATCAACTTCACCATGCCGTTGAGCATGCCCAGGCCCGCGCGCAGGATCGGCACGACGAGGGGCTTGGGCTCGGCCAGTTCGACACCCTTCGTCGGTGCGACCGGTGTGACGATGTCCACGGGATGAACGGTCAGTTTGTCTGTCGCCTCATAGGCCAGGAGGGTTACCAATTCCTCGGCCAGCAACCGGAATGTCGCCGACGAGGTCTCCTGACGACGCAGGCGTGTGAGTTTGTGGGCGACGAGGGGATGATCGACGACGAGCGTGCGCATGGCGGCAACAGTAGCCGTCTGCTGGCGACGGGGGGACCCTTCGTGTCACCATCTGCCCATGGCCACGCAAACGGTGACTCCGGATGACGTCGATGTGAGCATGGTCTTCTATCGCGAGGAGGGCCGTTGGAACGTGGCGGCTCTGCCGGCACGCGGGTCGACGACGATGGACGGCCTGCTCGAGGCGCTGCGTCGATTCCCCGGTGAGGGCGGGGTCATGGGCGGCGTCGCCGTCGGTGACGAGTTCTTCATCCTCGTGCGCGTGGCCGGCTCGAGCACGCGCGTGATGGTCAGTGACGGTGCCAGCACATTGGACTGGAGTCTCGCCGACGAAGCCGCGCGACTCGCGGGATACGACGAGGACGATCCCGAGGAGTACGAGCCGGTGGGTGACATCACGCTCCTCGAGGACTTCGGCGTGAGCGCCGACGACATCGTGACCATCAGCCAGGACGATGAGCTCTATCCCGACGAACAACTCGCGGCGATCGCCCAGCGCGTGGGATGCGGGGATCAGTGGCAGGTCGCCCTCGACGATGCCCGGTGACCCACGACCACACCGCGCACATGCAGCGCGCACTCGATTTGGCTCGTGAAGCAGGACGACGAGGCGACATCCCCATCGGAGCGGTCGTCGTCGATGCCGCGGGCACGGTGATCGGCGAGGGAAGTAACGCCCGCGAACGCGACCACGATCCGACCGCACACGCGGAGATCATCGCCCTGCGTCAGGCGGCCCAGGTGCGCGGCGACTGGCGCCTCGGTGACTGCACGATGTATGTGACGCTCGAGCCGTGCCCGATGTGCGCGGGCGCCTGCACGATGGCCCGCTTGGGGACTCTGGTCATCGGTGCCTGGAATGAGGAGTACGGCGCAGTCGGCTCGCGCTGGGATCTCGTGCGCGATGCGCGTCTCGGCCATCGCGTCGAAGTGGTGAGCGGGATCGCGAGCGAGGAGTGCGGCGGCCTCGTGCGCTCCTTCCTCGAAGATCGCCGATAATCCGCGCGGGTACAGTGTTTTCGCTCACAGTGGGGAGGGGACATGTCGACTCTGCAGCCGGTAGGCGGTCGCCGTGGTCGCCCCATGTGGTTGACCGTGGTCCTGATCGTCGTCGCCATGGCGGTCCTCTTCGGCCTCGGCTTCGGGGTCGCCACGCTCATCCGCGGTGACTCCGCGCCCACAGCAGCGACTCCCACAGCATCCGCGTCACCTTCGCCGAGCCCCTGCACCACGACCATGATCACGCCGGCGCAGGTGCTCCCCGTCAAGGACGACGTCGTACTCAACGTCTACAACTCGACGAAGAAGAAGGGACTTGCCGCGCAGGTCGCCCTGGACTTCAAGCGTGAGGGTTTCCGTATCAACAAGATCGAGAACGATCCCCGCAACGCGAAGATCTCCGGTGTCGCGGAGATCCGCTACGGACCGAACGCAGCCGACGCGGCGAAACTCGTCGAGTACTACCTCGCGGGAGCCACCATGGTGGAACTCGATCGAGCGAGTGACCGCGTGGACGTCGCCGTGGGCCGTGGCTACACGCAACTAGCCGACGGCGGGGCCGTCGCGGCGGCGTTGGCGAAGCCCACCCCGCAGTTGTCGGGCCCCGGCTGCCCGCAGGAGTAGTCGAATGTGAGTGAGGGAGCACCCGTAGTGGTACTCCCTCACTGGCGGTGGCGGTGGGATTTGAACCCACGGTGAGGTTGCCCCCACACGCGCTTTCGAGGCGCGCTCCTTTGGCCGCTCGGACACGCCACCGCGGGAGAGGGTACAGACGACGGGGGAAAGCAAACGAGGGCGGCTATGCCGCCCTCGTCACGCGGAGGATACGGGATTTGAACCCGTGAGGGGTTGCCCCCAACACGCTTTCCAAGCGTGCGCCCTAGGCCACTAGGCGAATCCTCCGCCGAGGAGGGTACCCATCAGCGCGTACAGTGGTGATCGACCCCTCGCGCGGTGTCACCTCGCTCAACCCCCCCAGGGCCGGAAGGCAGCAAGGGTAGGCGGGCTCTGATAGGTGCGCGAGGGGTCCCGCATTGGCGGAAGCGCATGTCGGAGGTCGCATTAGGGTGGCGGCTGTGTCCACGGCGCTGTATCGCACCTATCGCCCATCGCGCTTGGACGACGTCGTTGGACAGGACCACATCGTCGGACCCTTGCGCCGCGCACTCGAGAGTGATCGCGTCCATCACGCCTACCTGTTCGCCGGTCCGCGCGGATGCGGCAAGACCTCGACCGCACGCATCCTCGCCCGCTCCCTGAACTGCGAGAACGGCCCCACCCCGGATCCCTGCGGCACCTGCCGTAGCTGCATCGACCTCGCCGCGGGCGGACCCGGATCGATCGACGTCATCGAACTCGACGCAGCCAGCCACGGCAGCGTGGATGACACCCGCGACCTGCGCGAGCGTGCAGTCTTCGCCCCGGTGTCCTCGCGCTACAAGATCTACATCATCGACGAGGCCCACATGATCTCCACGCAGGGCTTCAACGCTCTGCTCAAGCTCGTGGAGGAGCCCCCGGAGCACGTGCGCTTCATCTTCGCCACCACCGAGGCCGACAAGGTGCTGCCCACCATCCGCTCCCGCACGCACAACTATGCGTTCCGTCTCGTCCCGGCGAAGGTCCTCCAGGAGCACCTGGCCTGGGTGTGTTCCCAGGAGGGGATCGCCGCGGAGCCCGCGGCACTGGCGCTCGTCGCCCGCGCAAGTGGCGGCAGCGTGCGCGACTCCCTCTCCCTCCTGGGACAGGTGATCTCGGGATCGGGGAAGGCCGGGGTCACCTACGCCGACGCGGTGGTGCAGTTGGGGATGACCGACGCTGCACTCCTCGACGACGTGGTCGATGCCCTGGCCGCGCACGACGGAGCGCAACTCCTCCGCGTCATCGACCGGGTGGTGGATGCCGGTCATGATCCGCGCAGGTTCACCGCGGACCTCCTGGAACGCATGCGGGACCTCATCGTGCTGCAGAACATTCCCGAGGCCGCCTCGTCTGGACTCATCGACGCTCCCGAGGACCAGATCGCCCGCGACCTGGCGCAGGCCCAGGCGATGACGCCCGCGGAGTTGAGTCGCGCCGCCGACATCATCAGCGCCACCCTCGGCACCCTGAAGGGTGCCTCGTCCCCGCGGCTGCAACTCGAACTCATGGCTGCACGGCTGGTGATCCCCGCGGCCGAGGAGTCACCCAGTGGGCTGCGCGCGCGCATCGACCACCTCGAGCGCGTGCTCGCGTCGGGCGCGGTGAGCGCATCGCCGCCGCCGGCTGCGCCCGCGGAGGCGGCCCCGCCGCCGAAGCTGTCGCAGGTCGCGCCGTCGAGTGTCGCGGTATCGGAGGAGAAGAAGGCACCCGCCGAGAAGAAGACACCCGCGTCGAAGCCGACATCCGACTCCGCTCCCGCGAAGCCGCCGGCCAAGCCCTCCGCGGAGAAGAAGGCCGCGGCGAAGCCGGAGAAGAAGAAGGCGTCGTCCTCCCCGGAGATGGGAATTGGCGACTTCGTCACGATGTGGCCGGCGGTCCTCGATGCGCTCAAGGGCTACAGCCGGGTCGCCTGGATGGCGTTCTCCGAATCGCGTCCGGTGTCCGTGGCCAACGGCGTGCTCGCGGTGGGACTGGAGAGTCAGGGCAAGATCAACAACACCCGTTCCAGCGGTCACGATGAGCGACTGCGCAATGCGGTGATCGACGTGATGCGTGTCGATGTCGCGGTCGATGTGGTTCTCGTCCCCGACGTTGTCGGGGTCACGGGCACGGTGGACGAGGAGCAGGACGTGCCGAGCCGCGACGATGCCACGGTCGATGAAGCCACGGGAGTCGACCTCGCGATGCAGGAACTCGGGGCGACCACCATCGGTGAGATCGAGCACTGATGTACGACGGTGCCGTTCAGGACCTGATCGACGAACTCGGGCGCCTGCCGGGTGTGGGACCGAAGAGCGCGCAGCGGATCGCCTTCCACATCCTGTCCGCCGATCCGGCCGACGTCGAGGCCTTGGCCGCTGCACTGCGGACCGTGAAAGAGAAGGTCCACTTCTGCGCGATCTGCGGGAACATCGCCGAGTCGGACACCTGCCGCGTCTGCGCGGACCCCAAGCGGGACACCACTGTCATCTGTGTCGTCGAGGAGCCCAAGGATGTCATCGCGATCGAGAAGACGCGCGAGTTCCGCGGCAGGTACCACGTGCTCGGTGGATCGATCAATCCCATCGAAGGCATCGGACCCGACGACCTGCGCATCCGGGAGTTGATGCAACGCCTCTCCGACTCGACCATCACCGAGGTGATCCTCGCCACGGACCCGAACCTCGAGGGGGAGGCGACCGCCACGTATCTCGCACGCACGATCGCCCCGCTCGGTATCGCGGTGACGCGTCTGGCCAGCGGGCTCCCGGTGGGCGGTGACCTCGAATACGCCGACGAGGTGACGCTCGGGCGCGCATTCCAGGGTCGTCGCCGCCTCGACTAGCGCGATGGGCGCGATTCCCGCACGCCGATAAGATTTCGGCTTGTGTCTCTGATCGTCCAGAAGTACGGCGGGTCCTCCGTTGCCGACGCTGCGAGCGTCAAGCGGGTGGCCCGACGCATCGTGGACACCAAGAAGGCCGGGCATGACGTCGTCGTCGTGGTCTCCGCCATGGGAGACACCACCGACGAACTCCTCGACCTCGCCGAGCAGGTCTCACCCCTCCCCCCGCCGCGCGAGCTGGACATGCTGCTCACCGCGGGGGAGCGCATCTCGATGGCGCTCCTCGCGATGGCCATCCACGACCTCGGCGCCGAGGCCCGCTCCTACACGGGCTCGCAGGCCGGTTTGATCACCGACTCCGCCCACGGCGCCGCGCGCATCATCGACGTATCCCCCGGTCGCATCACCGAAGCCGTGCAGCAGGGGGCGATCCCGATCGTCGCCGGGTTCCAGGGTGTCGCGCAGGACACCAAGGACGTCACCACGCTGGGGCGCGGTGGCTCGGACACGACAGCCGTCGCTCTGGCGGCGGCACTGGGCGCTGACGTCTGCGAGATCTACACCGACGTCGACGGAGTCTTCTCCGCCGATCCGCGCGTGGTTCCCGCTGCGCGCCAGGTCCCGTTCATCACCTACGAGGAGATGCTCGAGCTCGCCGCCGTGGGTGCCAAGGTGCTCCACCTGCGCTGTGTGGAGTACGCCCGACGCTTCAGCCTCCCCATCCACGTGCGCTCCTCGTTCTCGACGAAGGAGGGCACGTGGGTCCTGTCCCCCGACGCCATCACGGCAGCAATCGCAGAAGGAAAAGCCATGGAACAACCGATCATCTCCGGCGTCGCGGCGGACATCAACGATGCCAAGATCACCGTGGTGGGCGTCCCGGATAAGCCGGGTGAAGCCGCAGCCATCTTCCGTGCCCTCGCTGACGCGAAGATCAACGTCGACATGATCGTGCAGAACGTGTCGGCCGCTGCCACTGGACGCACCGACGTCACGTTCACCTGCCCGCAGGGCTCGGTGCAGCAGGCCATGGCCGCACTGCAATCCCATTCCGGGGACATCGGCTTCGAGGCGCTCAACGTGGACGACCAGATCGCGAAGATCTCTCTCGTCGGTGCGGGCATGCGCTCTCACCCCGGCGTCAGCGCCACCTTCTTCAGCGCACTGGCCGATGCGAGTGTCAACGTCGAGATGATCTCCACCTCGGAGATCCGCATCTCGATCGTGACCCGCGTCGACGATGCCCAGCGCGCCGTGCAGGCGATCCACACCGCGTTCGGCCTCGACGCCGACGGCGAGGCCGTCGTCTACGCGGGAACGGGCCGATGACTCGTCCCCTCAACGTCGCGGTGGTCGGTGCCACCGGCCAGGTGGGTGGCGTCATGCGTGCCCTGCTGGCCGAACGGGACTTCCCCGTCGCCTCCCTGCGCTACCTGGCCTCGGCCCGCTCCGCCGGTTCGACGCTGCCCTGGCGCGGAACCGACATCGTCGTCGAGGACGTCGCCGCCGCGGACCTGTCCGGCATCGACATCGCACTGTTCTCCGCAGGTGGCTCCACGTCCAAGGAGTGGTCACCGCGCTTCGCTGAAGCCGGAGCCGTCGTCATCGACAACTCCTCGGCCTGGCGCATGGACCCCGACGTCCCGCTCGTGGTCAGCGAGGTGAACCCCGATGCCATCGATCAGATGCGCAAGGGGATCATCGCCAACCCGAACTGCACCACCATGGCCGCGATGCCGGTGCTCATGCCGCTCCACCGGACCGCCGGACTCCAGCGCCTCGTGGTCAGCAGCTACCAGGCGGTCTCCGGTTCGGGCCTCGCGGGCGTGGAGGAACTGGCCTCCCAGGTCCGCGCGGTCATCGACCAGCCCATCGAGCAACTCACCTACACCGGCGCAGCCGTGGACTTCCCCGCACCGAAGAAGTATGTCCGCCCCATCGCGTTCGACGTCGTCCCTCTCGCCGGCAGCATCGCCGGTGATGGCTCGCTGGAAACCGACGAGGAGCAGAAGCTGCGCAACGAGAGCCGCAAGATCCTGGGCATCCCGGACCTGCTCGTCTCGGGGACCTGTGTGCGCGTTCCGGTGTTCACCGGTCACTCCCTCGCCATCAACGCCGAGTTCGCCGCGCCGATCACCCCGGAGCAAGCCACCGCGATCCTGGAGGGCGCGCCGGGAGTCGTGGTCACGGATGTGCCGACGCCTCTGCAGGCCGCCGGAGCCGACCCGTCCTTCGTCGGGCGTATCCGTCAGGACCCGTCGGTGCCAGGAGGTCGTGGCCTGGCGCTCTTCGTAAGCGGGGACAACCTGCGCAAGGGTGCCGCGCTCAACGCAGTGCAGATCGCCGAACTGGTCGCCGCCCGGCTCTAGTAGCCGAGCTCCGCGTAGTCGCGGGCGTAGATATCCCGCACCTGGGCGCGCGTCACGTCGTCGAAGTACTCGTCCACCTTGGCCGAGGCCCCCGTGGAGTTCCGGCAGTAGAAGGACTCGGTCAGATCCGGTGTGCGGGTGAGTTCTGCGATGCGACCCCACGAGGCATCGAGATCCTCCAGGTGGATGACGGCGTCATAGGGCACGATCCCCCAGCCGATGTGATCGGTTTGCCGCCGCCAATGGGGATCCTGGTCCCGCGACGGTTGGTCACCGATCACGTCGAGAAACGTGGAGAGAGTGACGTCCGCGGCGCCCGGCCTGCTTCCCGTCGCCGTCTCGATCACGTCCAGGATCGGCTCGCTCTGCCGTAGCCCCTGATGCATCTTCTCCAGGTAACCGCTGAGAACCCGGGACGCGGGATCCCGCACGACCGTGAAGCGGTGGTAGCCGGGGGAGGTGAAGACCTCCTCGAGCAGGTCGACGGGGAGTTGGTAGGGGCGGACGTGCGCCCCGGATTTCACGCCGTTGTGCGGCTTGTCCTGGAAGCGCTGGGCGTGGGTCGGGTTCAGCCGGGCCCCCTCGAGTGCGCCCAGGGTCGCCTTCATCGTGCCGCAGCCGGCCTTGGGTACCTCCACGTAGACGTACCGATGCACCAGGGAGATATGGGTGTGGAAGTTGACCGAGCGCCACCCCATCGACTTCACATACTCGCGGGTGACCGGACCGAGGTCCGCGCGGGAGGGGCGCCGATCCGGGATCGTCACGGTGTCTCCCTCCAAGGCAGCAGCCGAGTATTCGACTGTCTGCTGAGTCGGGGTGGCGGGATTCGAACCCACGACCTCTTCGTCCCGAACGAAGCGCGCTACCAAGCTGCGCCACACCCCGAAATCGCCGTGCTGGCGAGCCTGCGGAGTCTAGCCCACGGG
>CAZBWA010000052.1:0-13012 GCA_964495555.1 uncultured Bifidobacteriaceae bacterium
CAACTGGCTCACCCCCAAGGCGCAGGCGCGCCCCGCTGGGGATAAGGGTTGGGGCTCGTTCGCAACGGAGCCCATCTTCCGCGGCGAGTTGGTCGCCGCATTCGGCGGTTGGGTGGTGACCCGCGAGGTCCTGTCCGAGATGTCGCATGATCGTCAGGCGCGGTCGATCCAGATCGAGGAAGACCTCTACCTGGTGTCCGGTGACGAGCGCGAGCCCGGCGACATGCTCAATCACTCCTGCGAGCCGAACTGTGGGCTCTCGGGTTCTCAGATGCTCGTCGCCATGCGGGATATCAACCCCGGCGAGGAGATCACCTTCGACTACGCGATGTGTGACGCATCGGACTACGACGAGTTCCGTTGCCTCTGCGGCATGGCGAACTGCCGTGGCGTGGTGCGCGGCACCGATTGGCGCGAGCCGGTGCTCCAGGCCAAGTACATGGGGTATCACTCCCCGTATCTGATGAAGCGGATCGCGGCCCTGCCGACCGTCTAGACCGTCAGCACGATCTTCCCGGTGACCTCGCCTGCGGCGAGCATCCGGTGTGCTTCAGCTGCTTCGGCGAGGGGCACCGTGGCTCCTATCACCGGGGTGATGGCCCCGGACTCGATCCACGGCCATACGTGCTTTTCCACCTCACGACAGACCGCGGCCTTCTCCGCTTCAGATCGTGACCGCATGCTCGTGGCGTGGACGGTTCCGCACTTGCGCAGCAGCGGTGCGATGTCGAACTCCGCGGTGGTGCCCCCCTGCAGTCCGATGATCACGATGCGACCGTTGCGGGCCAGGGCATCGATGTTGCGCATCAGGTAGGACGCACCCATGTTGTCCAGGATCACGTCCGCGCCCTTGCCGCCCGTGGCGTCCTTGATGGCGTCGACGAAATCGACGTCGTTGTAGTTGATGAGGATCTCTGCACCCAGCGCAGCACAGCGGTCGAGCTTCGCCGAGGACCCCGCGGTGACGGCGACCCGTGCGCCCAGTTCGCGGGCGATCTGGATCGCCATGGTTCCCACCCCGGAACCCCCACCGTGGATGAGCACGGTCTCACCCGCGCGGAGGTGCGCCAGACGCAGATTGGTCCAGGCCGTGCACGCCACCTCGGGCAGTCCCGCCGCGGTGACGATGTCGATTCCCTCGGGGACGCTCATCAGCTGTCCGACGGGGACGGCGACCTTCGTCGCGTAGCCGCCACCGGCGAGCAGTGCAGTGACGCGCTCCCCGATGCGGTCGAGGGTGAGCGCAGGACCCACCGACTGGATGGTCCCCGAGCACTCGAGCCCGAGGATCTCGGAGGCACCCGGGGGCGGGGGATAGAAGCCCTGCCGTTGCAGGAGGTCGGCACGGTTCACGGCCGTGGCCGCGACCTCCACGATCACTTCGCTGGGTCCGGGAGTGGGGTCGGGCACACGCTCCCACTGCAAGACCTCCGGACCGCCGAAGCCCGTCATCGTGACGGCCTGCATCAGTGGTCCTCGTCCCCGTTGCTGCGGATCACCACGAGTCGGTCCCCGCGCTCGAGCATCCGGATCTCGTCAGTCCCGAAGCGGTAGGCAATGCCGTTACGAATCACCGCGAGGACCAGTTGGCCGCGCGCATCGAGATCGGTCGTCGTGAGCCCGAGCTCCTCCTTGGTGATCTCCCGTTCGGTGACCTCCAGGCCTCGGGTCGAGTCGAGCAGGTCCTCCATGATCTGACCGGCTGTGTGGGAGATGACCGACAGCCCCATGAGTCGTCCTGCCGATTCCGCGGTGGGGATCACGTTGTTCGCACCCGACTGGCGCAGAATCTGCGCGTTCTGGGACTCGCGCACCGCGGCGACGATGGTGCAGCTCGGCTTCGTCAGTCGTCGCGCGGTGAGCGTGACGAGGACCGACGTGTCATCCTCATCTGTCGCGACGATCATGCGAGCAGCCTTCTCGACAGCGGCGTCCTTGAGCACCTCCTCGCTCCGGGCGTCACCGACGATTCCGACGAGGCCGTCGCGGGTGGCCAGTTCGATGGAGTCGCGATCGGGAGCGATGACGATGATGCTGGTGCGGGGGTAGCCGGCGTCGATGAGGGCGCGCGCTGCGGAACGTCCCTTGACCCCGTACCCCACGACGATGGTGTGGTCTTCCACGTGCTTCCTCCAATTGCGTGAGCGCCACTCCTGACGGGTCCTCTGCGTGAGGACTTCGATGGTCGTGCCGATGAGCACGATCAGGAACAGGAAGCGCAGCGGTGTGATGACCAGGACGTTGACGGCGCGTGAGGACTGGCAGACCGGGACGATGTCGCCGTAGCCCGTGGTCGACAGCGACACCGTGGCGTAATAGAGCGAGTCGAGGAGCGTCAGGGTCCCCGTCTCACCGCGATCTGCGTAGCAGTCGCGCTCCAGGTAGACGATGACGGCGGTGGCGAGCAGACAGAAGACCGCGATCCCCACGCGAGTACCGATGTTGCGGGCCGGACTCCACGAGTGCCGGGCGAACATGAGGGTGCGTTTGCCGTCCTCGGCCTGCAATTCCATGGCCACTTCGCGGCGCTCGCGCAGCGTCCGGCGACGTTCAGTGGCCACGGGCATCCTTCTGACGAAATGGCCTTCGCACTCTAGTTCCGGGGGACCGGGCCCTCGGTGTCGGGCGGGCGCGGCGTGGCGGGGATCACGGTCACCACATCCCCCCGTGTCCCCGCTCCGGGCGGGATCACGGCGATGGCGTCGGCGGCCGCCCAGGCAGTGAGGCTGAACGGCTGGGGCAGCACCATGGCACTGGTCCCGGCACGGGAGCGCTCGATGCGGACCGGAACGAGCACCTCGTCGGCGGGAGTGTCCCCGGCGGGGGTGTCCGACACGAGCACCGCCGTGGTGTCGGGCAGGGCGTCGGCGCCGGAGAGTCCGCGCAGAGTGCCGATCACCGGCGGTGCCAGGGTCAGCAGCCCGGCGAGGGCGTGCACGGGATCCCCGGACAGGCCGAGCAGGAGGCGTCCGTCGGGCAGGCGCACGAGCAGCGTCTCGGCCCCGGGCGTGGAGAGGATCCCGTCGATCAACCAGTGGGCGTCGATGTCCCGCAGGACCTCGCGGAGCAGGTTCGCCGCCTCGGGGGCCGTGGAACCCGCGGTGATGATCAGGTCCGCGGTCGAGTCCGCGATCTCGTCGATCAGGAATTGCGCGGACTCGGGTGCGCGCACCGCCGGATTCCCGCGCGCACCGAGCCGGCCCACGAAAGTCGGTATGGCCAGGGCCAGTGCATCGCGGGGACGGCCATGCCGCGGGAGTCCGTGCTCGAGCAGGTGCGCGCCCAGGATGAGCGTCCCGACGATCGGCGGCGGCGTGATCGCCAGTCGGTCGTGACCGAGGGATGCGGCCAGGGCGAGGAGGGGCGGTGTCACGAGTGAGCCGACCTCGAGGACCGAGGACCCCGCGCGTCCACGATCCCCCTGGCGGATGATCCCCGCGCCGAGATCGGGGCGCGCGCGCTCATCGGGGAGATCGGTCAACGGATCACGCGCGATGATCACGGTGTCCCCGACGTCACTCGTGCGCGTGACGCAGCGATCGTGCGCGATCACACAATCACTGTGGGGAGGCGTGGGCTCACCGGCCATCACCGGCGTCGCGAAGTGCGAGGGGAGCGCCACGTGCGGAACCAGGTCGATTACGCGCCAGGGACCTTCACCACACAGTGCGTAGCCGTCCACGGCCGCGATGTCCTCGGCGGGATCGTCCTGCAGAGTGGTGAGTGCCGAGGCCAGGTGACTCCCGTGCGCCTCGTCCAGGCGGGCGGTGCGTGTGGGCAGCGCCTGCGTCGCCGTGACGGCGACGTGACGCGCCTGCTGCCAGGTCAGCAGCCCGTCGAGACCCAGGCTGCCGCTGACCACGTGATCATGCTGACACGGTCTCCCGGACGGGTGCCGGTGCCGCGCTGCGACGCCGTGCCGGCGGCACGAACCCGCGGGCGAGCAGGAGGAACACGATCACCGCAGCTCCGGTGATGATCAGTGCGATCGACCATTCTGCGAGCGCATCGGTGCCGGCGAGCACGTAGTGCGCGGTGGCCAGGGGCCACGCCGCGTAGGCGATCAGGTGGCTCTTCTGGAACAGGCGGGCACCGTTCTTCCCGAGCTTCTGCCGGAGCCGACCGATAGCGCTCACCGGAAGCATGAACCACATCGCCAGGGTGCCCAGGGCCACGGCGAAGGGCTCCCAGGGCGCAATGCCCGGGATGAGCATCTGCGGAATGGTGAAGCGGATGACCGGGTCGACCAGGAGAAGTCCGAGGTGGATTGCCAGGAAACCCAGGGCGAGTGCACCGAGCCAGCGGTGCAGGTTCAGCAGGCGTGCCGGGCTTGCCTCGGGAAGGAGACGTGTGCGAAGGAGAAGGCCCCACACCATCACGGCGGTCAGGAGTCCCCAGGCGGTCACGCCACTGGCGCGGATCCCGAACCAGGTCCAGGCGATGTCGTTCATCTCAGATCTCCTCGGTGCTGATGGCCGTACTGACGGGTGTGCTGATGGGGTCCAGCGCGATGCCGGTCACGCCGTGGCGTGCGAAGACCCGTGCCGGGTCGCGGTCGAGGATCGCTGCGGTGGCGATCACCTCGGCGTCGGCGCCGGTCGCGGCGAGCACGGTCACCTGCACGGGCCCGGTGTCCGCGATCGCCCCGGTGATCGGATCGATGATGTGGTGCCGGGTGCCGGCCCAGCGTCGACGCAGCACCGACGATGTGGCGATGCCGGCGTGGTCGTCGGTGATCTCGAATGTGTGGACGATCGCCTCCGGTGACCGTTCGTCGGTCACCTCGATGCGCCAGATGTCCGCCCCCGGCATGCCGTGGACCACGATGTCGCCGCCCAGGTCGACGAGGACTCCCGTCGCTCCCGCGGCATGGATCTCGCGAGCGATGATGTCCGCGGCCAGGCCCTTGCCGATGGCGCCCGGATCGAGCTCGACCCCCGTGGGGAGCGTGACGGTGCAGCCGTCGATGACCACGCCACCCATCCCCGGTGTGCGGGCGATGGTGGTGGGAACGCCGTAGTCGCGGAAGATGACATCGGAGAAGGTGACGTCATATCCCCACGCGCGCATGGCCGCACCCACCGTCGGATCGAAGGCCCCGTCGGTGATCTCCCAGGCGCGCTTCATCGCCGTCACGAGGGTGACCATGTCCGATGACACCTCGATCGGTCCCTGGCCGGCGCGCGCGTTGAGCATGGAGAGTTCACTCGTCGAGCGAAAACGCGACCAGGTCTGCTCGAGGATCTCGACGCGCATGCGAGCGAGATCCGCCAGTGTGTCCGCACCGCTCGCGGACCACACCTGGATCGAGCAGTCGGTCCCCATGGCACGAAAGTCGATTCGTGCCGGGGTGAGGGTGTCCATGTCAGCTGCTCCGAGTCTTCGCCTGCGGGGCCGCCTGCAGTTGGGGTGCTGCCTGCGGACGGGGTGGCGGCACGATCGTGGTGGTCGCGCCCTTGTTCTTCTTCTTCGCGGCCGGGATCACCGTGGCACCCGACCGGGTGTTCGTGTCCGCGGCAGCCTGCAGCTGCTGGGCCACATCCACGAGCTGTGCGCGGTAGGCATCGAGTTGCACCTGCTGCGCGTTCAGGCTCGCGGCGTAGGTATCGAGCTCTGCCTGTGAGAGACCGGCACTCGAGATATCGGCGACCGCTGCGGTGTCGGTGGCTGACGCATCGGTGATGCTGCGCACCCCGACGACACCCACCAATCCCAGGCACGTGGCACCGGCCAGTCCCAGAGACCACGCCTTATCCACTGCACCACCGCGCTTACGTGGCTTAGTCGTCATCGTCGTCTCCCTCGTGCTCCTCATGCTCCTCGCCGTGCTCCTCCTCGTGCCCTTCCTCGTACTCCTCTTCCTCGTACTCCTCCTCGGCATACACCGGCTCGGCAGCACGATCCACGCGCCAGTCGTAGATGACACCCGACGACGCCTCCACGAGGCCGGTCACCACGGACCCGTCGGTGCGCTGCACCTGGATCGCATAGGCGTCATAGCCGGCGTGCGTGGTGCGTGCCGTGGCCAGCACCGTGCCACCCGAGGCGGCTGCCACCAGGTCGGCTGCCTGACGCTTGGTGAGTCCCGTCGTCCGCTGCTCGGCAACGGGGATCACGATCGTCGGGAGCTCGGTGCTCGCAGTCTCTCCGGTGACGGCGGGCACAACCATCGCGCTGGTGGTCGGGGGCGCGACCACCGTAAGCGTGGATTCCTCCGCGACCGTCGAACTCGTGGCCGCGTTCATCACGGCGAGGGCAGCAACCGTGCCCGCCACCAGCACTCCTGCTGAGGCCGCTGTCACGGCGATTGCATTGCGTCGTTCCATCTCATGTCCTTTCGTTGATGACAACGGTAGGAATCGGGATCTCGGGCGAGGACAAGTCGAGGTAAAGCCCGGGTAAGGAGATCTCGGTGCACCCGACGTGTGGTCGGGAGCATCGGGGAAACATGCCACCATTACGGGGTGAAAGCCCTCGTGGTCGAAGACGATCCCGCTGTCGCCGAGCCCCTGATCCAAGGATTGCAGCGCAACGGGATCGAGGTCGAGCACGTCGTCTACGCCAGCGAGGTTCTCCACGCCAGCGCCGATGCCGACGTGGTGATCCTGGATCTGGGATTGCCGGATGGTGAGGGCCTGGACGTACTACGCGACCTGCGTAAGCACGGCGACATCCCCGTCATCATCGCCACCGCCCGCGGCGACGAGACGGACCGCATCATCGGCCTAGAACTGGGGGCCGACGACTATGTCGTTAAACCTTTCAGCGTGCGGGAGCTCGCTGCCCGAATTCGTGCGGTGGCCAGACGTCGTCGCGTCGAGCCTCCGACGGAGGCGGGTCGTCTCGTGGTGGACCGGTCACAGCGACGGGTCATGGTGGATGGCGAGGAGACGGAACTCACCGCCAAGGAGTTCGACCTGCTGGCGGTACTCGCCGAGGAGCCCGGACGTGCGGTCACCCGGCAGGAGTTGTTTGCGCGCGTCTGGGATCCGGTGTGGATTGGCACGGGCAAAACGCTGGACGTGCACGTAGCGTCCCTCCGCAAGAAACTCGGTGACGCGTCGATGATCGAGACGGTGCGCGGTGTCGGCTATCGGCTCGCAGCAGGAGATGCATGACCCGTCGACTCGTCCTGGCCATGGGCGCACTCGTCGCCCTGACCGCGATCGCCCTCGCCGTGCCGATGGCCCTGGTGGTGTCCACGGATCAGCGTGCAGCGTTCATCTCCGGGCTCGAGGTGGACACGATCGCTGCCGCATCCCTGATGTCCTCGCAACCCGACATCGACTGGCAGGCCACGGCGGAGGAGGAAGCGGCTCGCACGGGTGCCCGCATCGTCGTTGTCGATGCGGATCGACAACTTGTTGCGGACAGTGACCAGAGCGATCTCGACCGCTCCTTCGACAGACCGGAGATCGATGCTGCTCTCGGCGGGGATCTCGCATCGGATGTCCGCTTCTCCCAGACTCTCGGCACGGACCTGCGCTACGTGGCCGCACCGATCGTGCAGAACTTCCAGGTGGTGGGTGCCGTGCGCCTCTCTCTGTCAGAGAGCCGGGTGGACCAGGAGATCCGAGCCACGCAGGCCTGGCTCGCGGCCTTCGTCATCGGTGTCGTGATCGCAGCCGCCCTCGTCGCGTGGCTTCTGTCACGCTCCATCACGGCGCCGCTGACGCGTGTCGCACGGGTCGCCGAGGCACTTCCGGAGGATCTCGAACTCCGGGCCCGGGAGGACGACGGACCGCGCGAGGTGCGTGCAGTCGCGATCGCGCTGAACTCCACCGCAGCGAGCCTCGCCGCGATCATCCGCAGAACCGAGCGGGTGGCCGCCGACGCGTCCCATCACCTGCGCACTCCGCTCACCGGCCTGCGGTTGCGCCTGGAAGCCATCGAGGACACCAGCACGGAGGAGGCGATCAGGACGGAAGCGACCTCGGCGATCGGTGAGGTCGACCGTCTCACCCGCCGGATCGATCAGGTCCTCGCGCTCGCCCGCTCGGATGCCGGGGCAGGGACCCTCGTGGAGGTTGATCTCGCGGAGGTCGTGCGCAGCCGAGTCGATGCCGTGGAACCGGTCGCGGTCGATGCTGATATCGCCCTGGAGGCGATCACGGAGCAGGGGTGCCAGATCACGGCTCCCGCGGGTGTCCCCGCGCGCATCGTCGATGAACTCCTCGGCAATGCGCTGACCTACGCGCGCAGCCGCGTTCTCATCGAGGTGAAGCGCGATCGGGGTGGAGTCACCCTCGCCGTCGCGGATGATGGTCCGGGCATCGCCGACGCCGATGCCGAGCGCGTTTTTGAGCGGTTCTATCGGGCATCAGGGGCGCGGGCGGGTGGTTCCGGGTTGGGTCTGGCACTGGTACGCGAGGCCGTGGACGTCCTCGGCGGTCGCGCCCTCGCGGGGCACTCAAGTCTCGGAGGCGCCGAGATCAGCGTGTGGATCCCCGCTTCGCCCACCACGTCGGAACGATCTGCACCACCGCCGTCAACGCCGTGACACCGCTGGACGCCACGGCGTCCACGGCGCGATTCCCGGTGACCGTGTCCCCGTAGGACTTGACGTTGCGGCGCATCGCGCGCGCGTAATACCCGGGTGATTGTCGGGCGCTGACCCCACCCTCGTCGGCGATCGCGAGGATCTCGGGGATCAGGCGAGGTTCCGACCGCTGCGCCGCGCGCCAGCACAGGTCCATGTCCGCGCTCAGGCCCGCGGCTACGCGGAAGCCCCCGATGTCCTGGAAGAAGGCCGTGCGCATCCACAGCGCCTGGTGCGGAACGGCGGCCAGACCCAGGCCGAGTCGCACCTTGGAGAACGGGGCCATCTGGTGGATGCGGGAGACCGAACCATCGGGATTCTGCAGGACCGTGATCCCGTAGGCCCAGTCCCAACGGTGGTGTTCGAAGTCGGCAACGACGCGTGCCGTAGTGCCCGGATCGGGGAGGCAGTCACCGCCGTTGAGGAACACGATCAGCTCCCCAGTCGCCACCGCTGCCCCCTTGTTCATGGCGTCGTAGATGCCGTCATCGCGTTCGGAGACGAATCGACTGGGTGGAGCCCACGTCTGCTGCTCGAGCCATGCGACGGTGCCGTCGGTGCTGGCCCCATCCACGACGATGTGCTCGATCGCCGGGTAGTCCTGCGCACGGACGCTGGCAACTGTGCGCTGGATACCGGAGAGATCGTTGCGTGTCACGGAGACGATGCTCACGAGAGGTGAGGACACATCGGGAGCCTATCCTCGGAGGATGTCCGAGTCGGCCGACCTCGTCGTCGTCGGAGGCGGTGTGGTGGGGCTCGCACTGGCCGACGCGTGGCTTGCGCGATATCCCGGTGAGAGTGTCATCGTGTTCGACAAGGAGAAGCACTTCGCCGCGCATGCCTCGGGCCGCAACAGCGGTGTCCTCCATGCCGGCTTCTACTACGCCCCCGATTCCCTCAAGGCGCGTCTGACGCGGGATGGCAACCGCATGCTGCGCGAGTTCTGCCTCGAGCGCGGGGTGCCGCTGCGGGAGACGGGAAAGGTCGTCGTCACCACCTCGGAGGAGCAGCTCCCTGCCCTGGACATGCTCTTCGAGCGAGGACGGGCCAACGGCGTGACCCTGGAGATGGTCGACGAGGCGGGCATCCGCGAACTCGAGCCGTTGGCGCGGACGGTGGGGCGCGGACTGTGGTCGCCGAACACCGCGGTGTCCTCGCCCGCAGGCGTGGTGGTCGCGTTGGCGCAACGCGTGCAGGAGCGTGGCGGTCGCGTGGTCCTCGACTCCCCGGTCACGGGTGCGGGTCCCGGATGGGTGATGTCGGCGACGCTGGGACGCATCTCGACCGGGCACGTGATCAACGCTGCCGGCCTGTATGCCGATGAGGTGGCGCGATGGTTCGGATTCGGTGAGGACTACCGGATGCTGCCCTTCAAGGGTCTCTACTGGTACGGCTCGTGGGAACCGGGCCGGCTGCAGCGGCACGTCTACCCGGTTCCCGATCCGCGCAATCCGTTCCTCGGCGTGCACCTCACGGTCACGGTCGACGGTCGGGCGAAGCTCGGGCCGACGGCCATCCCCGCGTTGTGGCGCGAGGACTACGGGGGCGTCGGCGGGATCCGAGCCCGCGAGGTCTGGGACGTGGTGCGCACCTATCCACGGTTCCTGCGCAGCAGGCACCACGACGTCCCCGGCCTCATCCGCACGGAGGTGCCGAAGTACTCGCGAGCAAGGCTCGTGCGACAGGCCGCCGCGTTGGTGCCGAGTGTCCGACCGGAGGACTTCACCATCAAGGGACACCCCGGTGTGCGCGCGCAGTTGTTGCACGTCCCGTCGGGCAGGCTCGAGATGGACTTCGTGGTGCAGGGGGACGGGAAGTCCACCCACATGCTCAACGCGGTGTCACCCGCATGGACGAGCTCCCTCGCGGTGGCCGACCACGTGGTGGAGCGGATCCCGCGTTGATCAGACAGCGGGGAGGACCCGACCCATACCGGTATACGTGCGACTCCACCAGGACTCGTCGATCGGACTGACCCGCACGCGTTCCCCGCGTCGCGGAGCGTCGATCATCTTCCCGTTGCCGATGTAGATGCCGACGTGGTGGGCACCACGTTCGAAGAAGAAGACGAGATCTCCAGGCTGGGCGTTCTTGCGCTTGATCTTCTGCACCTGGGTGTACTGCTGGCGAGAGGAGCGCAACAGGTCCATTCCGATGGCCTTGCGGAAGACGAACTGCACGAGTCCGCCGCAGTCGAAGCCGTTCGGGCCCGCGCTGCCGGCCACGTAGGGGTCACCGATCTGGGCTCGCGCCACCTTGAGGACGGCGGCGCGGTCGACCCGCGCCTGGGCGATGCGGGCCGCCTGCTTCCGCACCTGGAGCACCCGCGCGAAGTGGGCCGGCGCCACGCTTCTGGTGACGGAGTAGGGCAGGTAGGCATCCACAGCGGCCCGGTCCGCCGTGGGCCGGTAGGTGGCCGCCTGGCCCGCAGCCGGGCTCGAGGCGCCGAGCACGAGGACGGCGACGGCGACGGCGATGACCCGTCGAACGCGAGCCGGCGAGCCCATGGGAACCTCCACGGTGGGACTACTGGGGACCGTGTGACGCTAGGTGAGGGGTCTGACCGACCGCAGACCGAGCTCCCGATAATCGGACGGAAGGCCCGGGTGCCTGTGGTCCAGATCACTGCTTCCTCCCCAGTTCCATGGAGGGACGTCCACGGCACCTTCGTGGCCTTCCACGAGGGGATCGCCCATTAGGGTCATCGCGTGAGTTCGGCCCCCGAGAGCGGTTACGACACCCCGCGCTCCGTGCTGGCCAAGGGGCTCGTGTTCGTCGGGGCCGCGACCCTCATCGGGAACGGCGCGGCCTACGCCATGAGCATGGTCGCGGCACGCGTCCTGAACCAGGCCGACTTCGGTGCCCTGGGCGCCCTCCTGGGCCTGCTGGTGATCCTCGGCACCCTGGCCATCTCCACCCAGGCGCTGACCGCCCGCCGGGTCGCCTCGGCCGGTCCCCTGCGCGCCGAGGTCGAGGCCCAGGTCATCCGCCTGTCGGTGATCATCGGCATCGGGCTGCTGATCCTCGGTGTCATCGTGGCCTGGCCGGTGAGCGTGATCTTCACGATCCCCGTCGTTGCGGTCGCCACGGGCATCGGATCCATCGCCTTCGTCGTCGTCGGGTCGGCCGCGATGGGTATCGCCCAGGGCCGTGAGCAACACCTGAAACTCGCCGGGGCGTTCATCGCCAACGGGGTGGCCCGGGCGGTCGGGGGGATCATCGGCGTCCTCGTCTTGCAGAGCGTCACCGGAGTCGGCATCGGCGTGTTCATCGGCTGCGCCGTCGGTGCCGCGATCTCCTTCCGGCTCGTCGCTCCCCGCACGTGGGGACAGAAGCTGCGTGATGGCATCGGCGTCGAATTCGGACACGTGGCCCACGCGCTCATCGTGTTGTTCACGCTCACGAACGTCGATGTCCTTCTCGCACGTGTCTTCCTGACCGAAGATCAATCCGGCGAGTACTCCGTAGGCGTTCTGCTCGCGAAGATCGCGTTCTTCCTACCGAACGCCATCATCATCGTGTTGTTCCCGAAGATGGCGGCCGGTGATTCGCGACGCGCGGTCTTCGTCGCCACCGGCCTGACTGCGTGCGTCGGGCTGGTGATCACGGGGGTGAGCTTCCTTCTCGGTGACCTGGTGATCCGCATTCTCGGCGGCGCGCAGTACGAGGAGCTCGGCTCCGAGGCGTGGATGTTCGCTCTCGAGGGGTCCGCCTTCGCGCTCGTCCAGGTGCTGCTCTACGCGCGTCTGGCCGCCCAGGACCGCAGGGCGGTCGTCGCGGTGTGGGTCGCCCTCATCGTCCTGGTGGTCATCGTGGCCGGCTGGCGCCACGACTCCGTCGCAGAGATCGTCACGACCGTGGTGGGTGTATCCCTCATCCTGACAGTGGTGGGACTCCTCCTCGATCGACGCAGCGCACCGCGCACCGTCATCCCGATCGAGGCGGCGGAGTAGCGCGGGATCGTCAGAGGTTCACGCGCACCCACGCGCCGAGAGCCTCGGCGCACTCGTCGACCGTCTGGCGCCAAGTGCGTTCTGCCGAGGAATCGGCGATGTCGCTCACCTGCTTGACCAGGCGCACAGGCACATTGAGTGCCTGGCACACCCGCGCCACCGCATACCCCTCCATATCCACGAGGTCGGCGTGCTCGGCCAGCTGGCGTCTCCGATCATCGTCCGAGATGAAGTCATCCCCGGTGGTCAGGACTTTCCCCTCGGTCGCGAGGTGGACGGGCTCGCCGAAGTGCAGTCCGGTTAGAGCAAAGAGTGCGGCGTCATCGAGATCGTGTTGCGTGACCGTGGTGATGAGGTGCGTCCCGAAGATGCCGGTGCGCAGTGCACCCGCCGTGCCCAGGTTGATGACCTCGGAGGGGCTCGCACCACCGAGCGTCGCGGCGAGAGCCACGGCCGCATTCACCTTGCCCGCGCCCGTGACCAGGACCGGGAGGTCCGATACGTGCAGGTGCGCCGC
>CAZBWA010000053.1:0-12935 GCA_964495555.1 uncultured Bifidobacteriaceae bacterium
TCCAGTACGCCCTGGTGAACCTGGTCATCGTGGTGGCGCTCTACATGTTCATCGGGACATCGGGGGTGCTGAGCTTCGGTCACGTTGCGTTCGTGGCGCTTGGAGCATGGACGGTGGGTCTGCTCACCATCGAATCGGATCTGAAGCGCAATCTTCTTTCGGACATGTTCCCGTTCCTGTTCGAGGTCCAGGCCCCGTGGTTGCCCGCCATCGTCATCGGTGGTTTCGTCGGAGGACTCCTCGCCCTGCTCGTCGCCCCGGTCCTGATGCGCCTGAACGGGCTCCAGGCCGGTATCGCGACCTTCGCGCTGCTGCTCGTGGTCGGGCAGGTGCTGACCTACTGGTCCAGCATCGGCCCGCGCAGCGGGCAGTCCATGGTGGGTATCCCGGACGTACTCGACCTTCAGACGACGATGTTCTTCGCCATGGGCGCGATCGTCATCGCCTGGCTGTTCCAGCGCACCCGCCCGGCCCGCCTCCTACGCGCTGCGCGCGAGGATGGGATCGCTGCCGCTGCATCGGGCATCAACATCGTGACCCAGAGAGTCATCGCCTTCGCACTCTCCGGACTCATCGCCGGTATCGCGGGCGGTCTGTTCGCGTTGACCAACAGGGTCGTCCAGGCCAGCCTCTTCGGGATCGAGCTGACCTTCATCACATTGGCGATGCTCGTCTTGGGCGGCATGCTCTCGTTGAGCGGAGCGGTGATCGGCGCGCTTGTGTTCAGCGTGATCGACCTTGTGCTCGTGCGGCTCCAGAACGGTGTCGAGATCGGATCGTTCATCGTGTCACTGCCGCAGGGCACGCGCCCCATCATCCTGGGTGCGATCCTGATCTTGATGTTGATCTTCCGACCGAGTGGACTCACCGGGGGGCGCGAGATCGTCTGGCCGTTCCGACGGACACCGCCGCTGCCGGGCGTGCCGCCCACGAACGAGTAGTTACTGCATCGAGGCACTGGCCAGAGCGGCCCGGAGTGCCTCGCCCTTCTCATCGGCCAGCGCGGCAGCTCGCAGATTCGCGAGACGTTCAGCAGCGCGTGGGTCATCCGCGATGCGCGGCACGGCCTCCATCAGGGCGGTGAAGTTGCGCATGCCGTTCGCGTGGGTCTCCCCGTATCCCTTGACCACGCGCTGGCATTCCACGATCTGGTAGGCGAGGTCGTAGTTGCGCGGCGCATAGGTGCGCACCATGTCCAGCCACGAGTCGATCCGCTGCTGCTCGAGCCCGAACCGAAGGGAGCGACGCCGGAGGGGGCGTAGCCGGGCGAGGAGGTAGAGCAGCGTGAAGCCGAAGAGCGAGGTCGTCTGGATCTTGATGCCCTTATGCGTGACCTTGTAGACGACGGAATTCATGAACGACGACCGGAGCATCCAGCGTCCGAGCGGGGTGGGCAGGGTGTCCGTGATCTCCTCGATCTGCGGATGCAGGTACTCGTGCACGGCCAGCACCTGGCCCTCAGCGAGGTTGGCCTCGGACCCCACGCGCCGCATGCGACGTTCCCGGGTCTTGTGGAACGCCACGCGGATGGTGTCCTCGTACGTCATCCAGAGCGCGGTGTAGCGCGCGGCCTCCGTGGTCAGCCTGTTCGAGCCGTCACCGAACTGCTCGAGCGCGGCGACCGTGGCGACGCGATCGAGGTACTCGTCGGCGTAGCGCACGTCCTGGTACTCCGCGGTGCGCTTGATGCCCTGGACGAGCATGTAGCGGGATTGCGGCGGGAACTGGGTGGCGATGCGCTCCGCCTGGGCACGCAGGCGTGGTCCGACAAGGGAGACGGGATCGGCCGTGGCGAGATCGACGTCGGCGCGATCGGGTCCGGAGGTGTCGGCGGGTCGGATGCCGATACTGATCTCGACCTGCGGGGGAGCGGTGGCGGAACGGTGACCTCCGTCGAAGGCGCGCAGGCTCGCCTCCACGCCCTTGCCACTCGCCCGGACGGCACCCTCGAACTGCTCGCGGGTGAAGGGGAGCACCTCGGCGCCGCAGATGGCCCCGAAGAGCACGGCGCTGATCACGCTGCGCGACTCCTCCGCGACGCGGGCGAAGTCACCACGGATGAACCGCCTCGACGAGCCCAGGCAGGCTTCGACGAGCCCAGCCGAGTCCACGCGACCGTCCCCCATCGCCGTGCGCTCGGGCATCGAGTAGGTGCGGGAGGTGGACGCGATGAGCGTCGTGCGCTCCGGGGTGGAGAAACCGCGCTGGACCGCCCGGCCGGCTTCCATGAGTTCGGAGGCCACGACGATGTCCACCTCGCCGGGGGTCGGCATCGTGCTCAGGATCGGCTCGGGCAGCGCCACGCCGTCGAGGCTCTTCGGGAAGAGTTCGACGTAGTAGACCGTCGCGCCCGTGCGCTGGGCCACCCCGGGGACTGACGTGCTCTGCGCGTACCAGCCGTTGTCCTCAGCGAGGGCCACGATCCAGTCCGAGAGCACACCGCCGCCCTCACCACCCATGGCGAGGATCGCCATCGTGATGGGGCGGGTGCGGACCGCGGTGGGCCGCTCACTGAGCGCTGTCATGGTCTACGCGGGCTCGATCCCGGCCAGGCGACGCTCCATGCCGCGCTGCAGGAAGGAGATGTAGCGGGTGCGGATCGCGGTGGTGAATCGATCCCACCACGTGGGGTTGATGACGACCTGTGCGCGATAGAACGACGGACAGAGGGCCGCTGCATGGGCGTTCTCGCCACAGAGGCCGCATCCCACGCAGCTGCTCAGCGTCGTAGCGATGGGGTCCGTGCGCATGGGATCCGGGTTATCCGTGATCGTGAGCGATGGACACCCGGAGATGCGGATGCAGGAGTGGTCGCCGGTGCACGTCTCCGGATCGATCCCGTAGCGCTCATTGACCACGCGCTCCCCGGCCTTGATCGCTGCGACCTTCGCGGGCTTCTCTCGACGCATGCGGTTCAGAGTGCATTCGCTCTGAGCGACGATCACCTTGGGGCCCTTGTCCTTCGTGGTGAGAGCCTCCTTGAACAGATCGCGCATCTCGGCGACCTTGAAGGTGTTGGTCATCGTGCGCGCCCACTTCACGCCCACACCCCGCACTGCGTTCTCGATCGGGTGCTTCGTGGAGCGGGTGGGGTTGTCGGCCGAGGAGGACAGGACGTCCTGACCACCGGTGGCAGCGCTGTAGGCGTTGTCGACAATCACCAGGAGCTGATCGTTCTCGTTGAACACGGCATTGCCCACGCCGCTGGTGAGTCCGTTGTGCCAGAAGCCACCGTCGCCCATGAAGGCGATGGCGCGCTTGTCGGCCTGGGCCCCGTTCAGCGCGGAGGCTGCCGCGGAGCCCAGGCCGTACCCCATCGTGGTTGCGCCGATGTTGAACGGGGCGTTGATGGAGAACAGGTGGCAGCCGATGTCGGCGCTGACGTAGTGCTCACCCACCTCGCGCTGGGCGAGGGTGAGAGCCGAGAAGATCGGGCGCTCCGGGCAGCCGGTGCAGAACCCGGGTGGGCGCCCCTGCACGAGATCGGGAGCGATCCGCGGGGCGAAGGGGCTACGGGGATCATCATGCGGCAGGGTCACGACAGGTGCGCCGCCCACCATGTGGGGCACGTACTTAGTGAGGAATGCGTGCACACCCTTCGTCACCGCGGCCGGCGTGTACTCACCGGCGACGGGAAGGAGGTCCTTGCCGTGCAGCACGGCCGTGGCATCGTTCCTGCGCAGGATCGCCTGGATGTTCTGCTCGATGAAGTCGGGCTGCCCCTCCTCCACCAGGAGCACGGCGCGCTTCCCTTCGCAGAAGCGCACAACCTCCTCATCGATGACCGGGTACGTGACGTTCATGACGTAGAGCGGGATCTCGGAGTTGCCGAACGCGTCCGAGACCCCGCAGAGCTCCAGAGCGCGATTCACGTTGTTGAACAGACCACCCTGCAGGATGATGCCGATGTCCTGAGTGCCATCGTTGACGAACTCATTGAGTTTGTTCTCCGTGATGAACTTCACCGCGGCCGGCCAGCGCTTGGTCACCTTCTCCTGCTCGTGCAGGAAGCTCGCGGGAGGCAGCACGATGCGCGTAAGGTCCCGGCGCGGATTGGACACGGCCTCACTGACCGTCATGGTGGGCCGCTTGTTGTCCTTCGCAGTGAAGGTTCCGTGCAGGTGGCACGACCGCAGCCGCAGTTCCAGAATCACGGGAGTGTTGCTCACCTCGGAGAGTTCGAAGCCTTTCTCCACCATGTCGACGATGGCCGTGAGGTTGGGGCGGGGATCGAGCAGCCACATCTGGGACTTCATCGCGAAGGCGTGCGTGCGCTCCTGCATGATGCTGGCGCCCTCGCCGTAGTCCTCGCCGATGATGACCATCGCCCCGCCCAGCACGCCACCCGAGGCGAGGTTCGCCAGGGCGTCGGAGGCGACGTTGAAGCCCACGGTCGACTTGAAGGTGATGGCGCCACGGAGGGGGTAGTGGACGGAGGCCGCGAGCATGGCCCCCGCGGTGGCCTCCGAGGCGCTGTTCTCGAAGTAGACGTCGAGTTCGCTCAGGATGTCCTGGGCGTCGCCGAGGACATCCATGAGATGGGAGATGGGGGCGCCCTGGTAGCCGCCCACGTACGAGACGCCGGACTGCAGGAGGGCCTTGGTGACCGCCAGGATCCCCTCGCCGCGGAACTCCTGCCCCTCCCCGAGGCGCAGTTCCTGGACCTCCTGGGCGAATGAGCGCTCAGCCATGGGTTCCTCTCGTCACCGCCCCATGATGGGGCAGGCCTCGCCGGGGTGCAATGTGACCTAGCCGACTTTCCCGTTCACCCGATGTCCTGGTGCCCTCCGTTGGAGCCGTACTCCTCCTCGGCTTGGAGGGCCAAGGAGGTGATCATCGGGAAGTCGTTGAAGGAGAAGAGGAAGGCCGGGTTATCCGGGTCGTCGTTGGCGTGCTCGTGCCACGCCCAGGAAGGCACGCAGAAAATGTCGTGCTCCTTCCAGTCGAAGCGCCGTCCCCCGATGATGGAGTGCCCTCGACCCTCGGCGACGTGGTAGATGACCGAGCCTGTGTGCCGATGGGACAGGGTCGCCTGACCGGGCTGGAGCATCTGCATGTGGGCACCCATCGTGGGCATCACCGAGCCCCCTGTCACCGGGTTCACGTATTCCATGATCACGCCGTCGTACGGGGTCCCGTCGCTGACGCGCGCCAGATCCACGAGGGCCTCTCGGGTCTTCTCCCACGGATAGCCCAACAGTGGTGAGTAGGGCTTCGACCACGCGCGACGGTCCGGCTTGAGGATGCCGCTGCCGTGCATGAGGATCGACGTGTTGGGCACCCGTCCGGGGACCTGGTAGAGGTCGGGATGCACCTCGTAGAAGTTCGCATCGAGGGCGTTGACCAGTGGGATGTCCAAGCCGTCCTGCCAGATCACGAAGTTGTCCGACGCCTCGTTTCCATGCTCGTGCCAGGTTCCGTTCGGGGTGATCGCGAAGTCGTTCGGCCCGACCTTGAGCCGGTCGCCCTCGACGATCGTCCATGCCCCGGAGCCTTCGATGACGAAGCGCAGGGCGGATGCGGCATGGCGGTGGGCGGTCATGGACTCACCCGGATTCATGATCTGGATACCCGAGTAGAGCAGGCCGACCGCAGCCTTGACGTCCTTGCGCTCGTCATTGACCAGGTACACCACCCGTCGCCCGGCATCCGTGCCGGTGACCAAAGAGGCGGATTCCACGACGAGCGGCCGCATGTCCGAGTAGCGCCAGAGCATCGGAACCGACTTGGGCTGCGGGTACCACGGCTCGATCTCGTTCGCGACGGACCAGAGTGCGCCGGTCCCCACCTTCTCGAGCCGGGCGTAGTACTCCTCGAGTTCCGGGGTGTCGGCCACCCGTGCCCGCCCCACCGCGGAGTCGTCCATCTGCTTGGTCATCGCGCTGCCCTCCTCGCGCCAGGGGCATGTCCCGTTGTCCCGGAGCCTACTGCGGGGTTCCACACTGGTGCTACGGTCCGACCGTCGCACGCGAGCCCGAAAGCGAGCCATGGACTATCCCCGATTCCGCGCAGCAGCGGTGCAGGCCGCAC
The DNA here is from genome assembly GCA_964495555.1 of uncultured Bifidobacteriaceae bacterium. Classification (GTDB taxonomy): domain Bacteria; phylum Actinomycetota; class Actinomycetes; order S36-B12; family S36-B12; genus VGCC01. Next base: position 6,031 of record CAZBWA010000053.1, read on the forward strand.
CGGTCTTCCTCGACACGGATGCCACGGTCGCGAAGGCCTGCTCCCTCATCGCGGAGGCGGGCGCCGCGGGGGCCGGCCTGGTCGTCTTCCCGGAGGTGTTCGTCCCGGGTTACCCCTATTGGAACTGGACGATGACTCCGCTGGCGGGGAGTGCCTGGTTCGAGCGGCTGTTCAAGGCCGCGGTGGACATCCCCGGACCGCACATCGACCGCCTGTGTCGTGCAGCCCGCGATGCCGCCACGTTCGTCGTCATGGGCGTCAACGAGCGCGATCCCTATTCGATGGGGACTCTGTACAACTCCCTCGTCTTCATCTCCGATACGGGCGACGTGCTGGGTACCCACCGCAAACTCGTCCCCACCTGGGCCGAGAAACTCACCTGGGCGGGGGGAGACGGCAGTTCCCTCCGGGTCTACGACACCGCCATCGGGCGCCTCGGTGGTCTGGCCTGCGGAGAGAACACGAACACGCTGGCCCGCTTCGCACTGTTGGCCCAGGGGGAGAATGTGCACACGGCCAACTACATCGCCCTGCCGACCGCACCGGCCGACTACGACATGGTCGAGGCCATCACGGTGCGCGCGAAGGCCCACTCCTTCGAGGGGAAGGTGTTCACCGTGGTGTCCTGCTCGGCCCTGACGCCCGAGATCGTGGACGCCGTCGCTCACGACGCGTCATCCCGGGAGATGCTGGAACGCCCGCACTCGGCCGTGAGTTGCGTCGTGGGACCAGACGGGCGCCTGATCGGTGACCCCCTGATCGATGACGAGGGCATCGTGTACGCGGACATCGATCTCAACCGCTGCATCCAGCCCAAGCAGATGCACGACATCATCGGGCACTACAACAGATTCGACATCTTCTCTCTGCACATCAATCGCAGACCGCACGGTGTCCTGGAATTCGAGGATGCCGAGTTCGAACCCGTCACCGACACGCGTTTCCAGGAGGACTGACCATGCGACTCGTCTCGTTCACTGTGGGCAACGACACCACACCGCGCATCGGTGCCCTTGTCGGCGACTCGACGGTCGTCGACTTAGTGCCGGCCCTTGCCGGCCGTGTGTCCGTTCCGGCGCGCATGATCGACTTCATCGCCGCGGGCACCGCGGTCCATGACTCGGTGCGGGATGCGTTGGCCTCCACGACCGACTGGCCGACGGGCACCGCCTTCGACCTTGCGGACGTCACGCTGCAGGCACCTCTCCGGCCGGGGAAGGTCATCGGTGTGGGCTTGAACTACGTCGAGCACGTGGAGGAGTCGAGCAGGTCCCTCGACACCGCCAAGGAGTTACCTGACCGACCCGTCCTGTTCAGCAAGCCGGGGACCGCAGTGGTGGGTCCCGACCAGCCGATCCGACACAACGGCGCGCTGACGAAGCAACTGGACTGGGAATGCGAGTTGGCGGTGGTCATCGGGCGCACTGCGCTGGATGTGCCCGAGGACGAGGCATTCGACTACGTCTTCGGCTACAGCATCATCAACGACATCAGTGCCCGGGATCAGCGTCGTGGGGGCCAGTGGTTCTTCTCCAAGGGGCAGGACAGCTACGCCCCCTTCGGACCGATGATCGTCACGGCCGACGAGATCGGCGACCCGCACAGCCTGCAGTTGCGCCTGACGGTCAACGGGGATCAGCGCCAGAACGGGAACTCCCGCCACATGCTCTTCAAGATCCCCACCCTGATCACGGACATCACCTCGGGCATGACGCTGGAGCCCGGGGACGTGATCGCCACCGGGTCGCCCCAGGGCGTGGGGGCCGCTATGGACCCCCCCACCTTCCTCCAGCCCGGCGACGTCGTGGAGTGCACCATCGAGCGGATCGGCACCCTGAGGAATCCGGTCGTCGCGGTCGGAAACGGATAACGATTCGCGCAAAGTGGATAGACCCGAGGGCCCGCGGGGCTGATAGTGGGCCTCGACGGTGACGAGGAGGACTCATGACAAAGGCAATCCTGGATGGCAAGGACTTCAAGCTCGGGCTTTTCTCATCGAACTGCTCGTCGGGCATGGCGGTCACGAAGGTGGAGGACCGCTGGACCGGCAGTTGGGATGACAACCTCCGGCTGGTGAAGATCGCCGACGAGGTCGGCATCGACTTCCTCCTGCCGATCGCCCGGTGGATCGGGTACGGCGGTGAGACCAACTTCCACGAAGGCGTGCTCGACCCGATCACCTGGGCGGCGGGTCTCCTGGCCAACTCCAAGCGGATCTTCGTCTTCGCCACGGTGCACACGGCCTTCAATCATCCGATCGTCGTTGCCAAGCAGATGGCCACCGTGGATCAGATCTCCCATGGCCGTGCCGGGATCAACGTGGTCGCCGGATGGAACCAGCCGGAATACGAGACGTTCGGCATGGACCTTCCTCAGGATCACAACGACCGCTACGCGCTCGCGCAGGAGTGGCTCGACGTGATCTTGAAGATCTGGACCACGCCCGGGAAGTTCGACTGGGACGGGACGTACTTCCATCTCCAGCACGTCGAGAGCCTGCCGAAGCCCTACGACGGCCCCCTGCCCATCTTGAACGCGGGTTCGTCGGTCCAGGGTCGTGCATACGCCGCGCGGAATGCGAACTTCGGGTTCACGATCGTCGGCGGACCTGAGGACGGCGCCGAGGTAGTCACCCAGTACACGAAGTTGGCGAAGGACGAGTTCCAGCGGACGATGGGCTATTTCACCCTCGGTCACTGCGTCGTGCGTCCGACGCGCAAAGAGGCCGAGGAGTTCCTCGCGTGGTACGCCGACGAGAACGCGGACTGGGATGCGGTCGACAACCTCATGCGCCTTCAGGGACTGCACGCACAGTCCTTCACGCCTGAGATGCTCGAGATGTTCCGGGGACGATTCGCGGCCGGACACGGGACGTGCCCGATCATCGGGACGCCCGATGAGGTGGCGGACGAGATCGAGCGGTTTGCGAAGGCCGGCTTCTCCGGGATGACGTTGTCCTTCCTGGACTACGCCGAGGAGCTTCCGTACTTCGCACAGGAGGTTCTCCCACGGCTCGAGGCGAAGGGTGTGCGTCTCCCGCGCTGAGTGGTAGACATGTGACGTGCCCGACCGTCGCGAGATCGACCCCGCGTCGACGAAGGGCATCTACCCCCTGCTGGGAACTCTCGTCACCCCGCGACCGATTGCGTGGGTGTCGAGCATCTCCGCCGAGGGAGTCGACAATGTGGCGCCACACTCGTTCTTCCAGATCGTGAGTACCTCACCGCCCATCGTCATGATCTCATCGATGGGGGAGAAGGACACCGTCCGCAACATCCGCGCCACCGGTGAATTCGTGGTGTGCGGGTCACCGGCGTCCATGATCGACGAGATCAACCTGACGTCGGTGGAGTTTCCCCACGGTGTCAGCGAGTTCGATCGCGTGGGACTGACCCGGGAGCCGAGCCTGCACGTGACCCCTCCTCGCATCGCGGAGTCTCCGTACGCACTCGAGTGTCGGATGGTGGACATACGGGAGGTCGGCAACGGCCTGCTCGTCCTGGGCGAAGTGATCCACATCGCCGTCCAGGAGGACCTGTTCGTCGGATCGAGTGTGGATGTGACGCGGCTGGACCCGGTCGCGCGTCTTGGTGGGAGTCAGTGGAGCACGCTGGGAGAGATCGTCGAGGTCCCGCGGGTGACGCTGGAAGACTTCGAGGCGCTCAACCGGCCATGAAGCGGCCGCCGTTGACGTCCAACACGGCTCCCGTGATGTATGAAGACTGATCGCTGGCCAGGAACAGCACCGGGTCCACACACTCCGTGATCGACGGCATGCGGCGCAGCGGTATCGAGTCGAGAACCTCGGCGCGGTCGTGTTCGCTCATCGCGTCGAACATGCCCTGGAGTCGACCGGTGAGGAACAGTCCCGGAGCGATGGCATTGACCCGGATCCCGTCGGGCCCCACCTCGCGCGCCAGTCGGCGCGTCAGTCCGAGGATGCCCGCCTTGGCTGCCGCGTAGGGGATTCCGGTGACCGGACTCGTACTGCGACCCCCGATCGAGGAGAACGTGACGATGGAGCCCGCGCCGGCCGCACGCATGTGCGGCACGCAGGCCGCCGCACAGTGGAAGGTGCCCTTGATGTTGACGTCGATCACCAGGTCCAGATCCGCCGGCGAGATGTCCTCGAGATCTCGGGGGGTACCAAGCGACCCTCCCGCGGCGGCGATGAGGACGTCGAGGTGACCGGCGGCGTGGGCCGCGGCATCCACCGCCGCGCGGACCGCCTCGGGGTCGCGGACGTCGACCACCTCGCCCCAGGCGGTGATCCCGGCCGCGGTGAGGGAGGCCAGCCCGGCCTCGACCGCTGCGGGGTTGGCGTCGAGGATCGCCACGGAGGCACCTTCGCGCCCCAGGCCCTCGGCGATCGCCAGGCCCAGCCCGCCGCCGCCGCCCGTGACCAGGGCGGCCTTCCCCGAGAAGCGCATGGGCCATCCTCCCGCAATTGCGCAGACACCCTGCGCTTTGAGATATACCGTACTATTGTCGATAGTCACAAAAGCGCGAGATTATGAGGATGTGACGATGCGGATCGCGGTGATCGGTGGGGGACCGGGGGGTCTGTACTTCTCGAGCCTGATCAAGCAGCTCGATCCCTCGACGGACGTGACCGTCTGGGAGCGCAACGCACCCGATGACACCTTCGGCTTCGGCGTGGTGTTCAGCGACCAGACCCTGAGCGGGATCAAGGCCTCCGACCCGTCGGTCTTCGAGGACATGGGCCGCTCCTTCGCGTATTGGGATGACGTGGACGTCGACATCGACGGCGTGAGCTTCACCGTCGCGGGCAACGGGTTCGCGGCGATGAGTCGCAAGGAGCTCCTCCACGTCCTGCAGCGTCGCGCCAAGGACCACGGTGTCCCGATCCACTTCCGGACGGAGGCCCCCCCGGTCGAACAACTCATGGCCGACTACGACCTCGTCATCGCGTGCGACGGCATCAACAGTGCAGTCCGCGAGAAGTTCTCCGATGAGTTCGGTACGACCGTGGATCCACGCATCTGCAAGTACATGTGGCTCGGTACGGACCTTGTCTTCGAGGCCTTCGAGTTCTTCATCCGCACGACTCCGTACGGCGTCATGCAGATCCATGCGTATCCGATGGACGCGAAGATGAGCACGTTCATCGTCGAGATGCACGAGGACGTCTGGCGCAACGCGGGGTTCGACGCGGTCGATCCCGATTCCCTCCCGCCCGGCGTGAGCGATGAGGCGAGCATCGCGAAGATCAAGGAGATCTTCGCGGACATTCTCGACGGGCATTCCCTGGTCGCCAATAACAGCAAGTGGGTCACGTTCCGCACGATCCGAAACAAGACTCTCGTGCACAAGAACCTGGTTCTCATGGGGGACTCCGCACACACGGCGCACTTCAGTATCGGCTCCGGCACGAAACTGGCCAAGGAGGATGCGCTCGCACTCGCCGCATGTCTGCGTGAGCAGCCGACGGTGGAAGCTGCTCTCAAGGCCTATGACCAGGAGCGCGGACCGGTCATCAAGAGCACCCAGCGGTCCGCGCAGGCGAGCTTGGAGTGGTTCGAGGAGCTCGCGCAATACTCCGGCCAGGATCCCGTGCAGTTCGCGTTCAATCTCATGACGCGTAGCCGTCGCATCACCTACGGGAATCTTCGCGAGCGTGATCCGAACTTCGTGCAACAGGTCGACGACTGGCTGCTCAAGCACGAGATCGCCCGCGGTCGCGTTCCCGCAGGCACCGCTGCGGTACCCCCGATGTTCCTCCCGTATCAGGTGCGCAGCGTCGTGCTGCCCAACCGCGTCGCGGTCTCCGCGATGGACATGTACTCCTCCGTGGACGGAGTGCCCGGTGACTTCCACCTCGTGCACCTGGGTAGCAAGGCCCTCGGCGGTGCGGGCCTCGTCATGACGGAGATGGTGTGTGTGTCTCCGGAAGGCCGAATCACCCCGGGATGCGGTGGTCTCTGGAATGACGACCAGGAGGTGGCCTGGAAGCGCATCGTGGACTTCGGGCACACCACCTTCGCCAAGATGGGGATCCAGATCGGCCACTCCGGGCGTAAGGGTTCGACCAAGGTGATGTGGGAGGGCATCGACCAGCCGCTCGACTCCGACAACTGGCCGATCATGGCCCCGTCCCCTCTGCCCTATCTCGCCAACAGCCAGGTGCCGGCGGAGATGACGCGTGCGGACATGGATCTGGTGCGCGATCAGTTCGTCGAGACGACGGTGCGGGCGGCCCGCGCTGGCTTCGACGTCCTCGAACTGCACTGTGCACATGGGTATCTGCTCTCGAGTTTCCTGACCCCCGTGTCGAACCACCGCACCGATGAGTACGGCGGATCGCTCGAGAACCGCCTGCGGTATCCCCTGGAGGTCTTCGATGCCGTGCGGGCCGCGTGGCCTGCGGATCGGCCGATGTTCGTCCGCATCTCCGCGAGCGACTGGGTCCCCGACGGGATCACCTTCGACGATGTGCTCGAGATCGCCCGAGCGTTCAAGGATCACGGCGTCGACGTCATCGACGTGTCCTCCGGGCAGACCACCCCCGATGCCAAGCCCGAGTACGGGCGCTCCTACCAAACGCCGTTCTCGGACCGTATACGCAACATCGTCGGCATCGACACCATGGCGGTGGGAGCCATCAGTTCCTGGGACGATGTCAATACCAACATCGCCGCGGGGCGCTCCGATCTCTGCGCGATCGGACGACCGCACCTCTATGACCCCCAGTGGACCCTGCACGCGGCAGCGGACCAAGGCGTGAAGGTGCCGTGGCCGACTCCGTACGTCGGTGGCAGTTGGAAGCCTCCCGCTGGTCGTGCCGAGGATCCCAAGCCGCGCCTGCAGCTCGTCCCCGAGACCGAACGGGTCAATCGACCGAAGCGCTGGCGGCCCACCGCCTAGGGCACAACAATGGGCGGACG
>CAZBWA010000054.1:0-11932 GCA_964495555.1 uncultured Bifidobacteriaceae bacterium
CGACCTCGTTCACGATGCCGGCGAGGCCGACCAGGATCTCTTCCTTGCTCATCTCATCCCTTTCCTGTTGGGGCCGTACCTGTCCTTACGGGGCCGTACGTACCTGCGGAGGTCATTCTGTCGGGTCCCTACGGGAGGGTGATCACCTGCGCCGCGTAGACCAGGCCGGCCCCGAAGCCGACGATCAGGGCGGTCCCGCCATGGGGAGCCTCGCCGGCGGCCAGCATCCGGTCCATGGCCAGGGGGATCGAGGCGGCCGAGGTGTTCCCGGTGAACTGGATGTCCCGCGCCACGGGGATCGAGGAGGGTAGGCCCATCGCCTTGATCATCGCGTCGGTGATCCGCATGTTGGCCTGGTGCGGGATGAAGGCGTCGAGATCGTCCGCGGTGATGCCGGCGGCGTCGAGAGCGCGCTGGCAGACCTTCGCGATCTCACCCACCGCCCAGCGGAACACCTGCTGACCCTGCATGACGAGGGTCGGGAACTCGCCGCCCTTCTCGCGGAAGTCGATGAGTGACTGGGTCATCGTGATCGCATCGCTCTGCGAACCGTCGGCGCCCCAGATGACGGGACCGATGCCGTTGACGTCCGACGGGCCGATCACGGCCGCGCCCGCACCGTCGGCGAAGAGGAACGCCGAGCCACGATCGTCGAGGTTGACCCACTCGCTGAGTTTCTCGACGCCGATGACGAGGACGTGCCGCGCGCTCCCCGCACGGATCATGTCCGAGGCGAGGCCGATCCCGTAGCAGAAGCCCGCGCACGCGGCGGAGATGTCCATGGCCGCGGCGTTCACGGTTCCGATCTGGTGACTGAGGACCGCTGCCGCCGAGGGTGTCTGGAAGGGATGCGTGACCGTGGCCATGATCACGACGTCGATCGCGGTCGGATCCACCCCGGCACGTTCCATCGCCGGGATCGCCGCCTCGCGCGCCATGTCCACGACGCTCTCGTCCGGGCGGGCCCAGCGCCGCTCGACGATTCCGGAGCGTTCGCGGATCCACTCGTCGGAGGAATCGATGCGCTCGCAGATCTCGGCGTTGGTCACGACGCGTGCGGGCCGATAGCTCGCGACACTCATGAGGCGCGCGAAGGGAGCCCCCGTGGTGGCGGCGAGGGGAGGCGTCACGCGAGCGCCTCGCTGCTCACCGGATGGAGGCGGACGAGCGGTTGGCCCGGGTTGACGGGATCCCCGCTCTCGGCCAACCACTCGACGAGGTGGCCACCGTGCGGGGCCTGGACGTCGAAGGACTCACGCATCGTCGCCACGGTCCCGACCACCGCACCCGGCGTGAATTCGAAGCCGGTCACCGCGTCCGCCACGCGCGTGAAGGTGCCCTTGGCCGGCGAGACCAGCAGTCGCCACGTCGGCTTGCCGTCCAGTGGGGAGACCGTGCCGTGGTCGCGGATCATCGCCCAGGCGGCGTCGAGGTCGTCGGGGGTCTTCACCGCGAGCGTCTCGATCCCGGGCAGCGCACGCTTGGCCAGGCCGGTCAGCGTGCCTGCGGGCGGGATCTCCAGCAGCGCGGTCACGCCGAGGTCGGCCATCGTCTCCATGCACAGGTCCCAGCGCACGGGGTTGCTCACCTGGGAGACCAGGCGTCGCAGCACCTCGCGACCGTCATGCACCACCTGCCCGTCGGCATTCGAGATCAGGCGCAGGCGCGGATCGTGCGTGCTGATGGCATGGGAGAGTCGTTCGAGGTGGGTGACCGCGGAGGCCATGTGCTCGGTGTGGAATGCGCCCGCGACCTCGAGGGCACGCACGCGGGCGCCCTCGGGAGGTGAGGCGGCGAACGCAGCGAGTTGCTCGAGCGTCCCCGCCACGACGATCTGTCCGGCGCCGTTCCTATTCGCCGGTGTGAGTCCCACGGCCCGCGCGGCGGCGACGACCGCATCGGGGTCACCACCCAGGACCGCGCTCATGCCGGTGGGTGCCAGGGCCGCTGCGCGCGCCATGGCGCTGCCGCGCTCACGCACGAAGATCATCGCCTGCTCGGCGGTCATCACACCCGCGCCGACGGCGGCGGTGATCTCGCCGACGGAGTGGCCGGCTCCCGCGCCGATGGACCCGTACGCGGTGGACGGATGGGGGAACAGCGTCAACAGGGTCACCAGACCCGCGCCGACGATCAGCGGCTGAGCCACAGCGGTGTCGCGGATGGTGTCGGCGTCGGACCGCGTGCCGTGTTCGATGAGGTCGATGCCGCTGACGGCCGAGAGCCAGGCGAGTCGTTCGCTCACACCCGGGACCTCGAGCCAGGGGCTCAGGAATCCCGGGCTCTGGGCCCCCTGGCCGGGGGCGACGACAACGAGCACGGGCGGGCCTTCCGAGACGGCGACGCCCCGCAACCTACCGCAACGGCGCTAGCCGACGTTGACGCCGACGATGCTGCCCACGATGTAGGTGACACCCGCCGCGCCAGCTCCCCAGAGCAATTGACGACCGGCGGAGAACACGACGCCGCGACCGGAGAATCGCCCGACGAGACCCCCGACGACGATGAGTCCCGCCACCGCCATCGCGATCGCCGTGACGAGTGCGGGTACACCGCTCAGGAGCGCGTAGGGGATCACCACGACGGAGGCACCGACGGCGAAGGAGACGAAACTGGACGCAGCGGCCTTCCACGCGGAACCCAATTCGCTCGGATCCAGACCGAGTTCCTCGCGGACCAGCGTGTCCAGTGCCGTGTCGGGATTCGCCATTAGGCGCCGCGCCAACTGGGCGGCCTCGTCGCGGGGGATGCCCTTCGCGCGGTAGATCAATTCGATCTCACGCTGCTCCTCCTCCGGCTTCTCCTTCAACTCCGCGGCCTCGAGTGCGATCTCGCGTTTGAACAGATCGCGTTGGCTGGCCATGGATACGTATTCCCCGGCAGCCATGGAGAACGCACCGGCCAGCAGCCCTGCCAGGCCGGCGAACAAGACGGTGGAGTTCTCGATGGCACCGGCGATGCTCGCACCCGCGAAGCCCATGACGAGTGCGGTATTGGACACGAGCCCGTCGCTGACCCCGAAGATCGCGGCGCGGATGGATCCGGATTTGTCCGCGCGGTGCCACTTCTCGCCATCGCCCTTCTGCAGGGTGCGATGGGGGAACTGGCCTTCGGGTAGCACGGGGACCGTGTGGCCGTCCTTGAGTGCGCGGAACATCTCCGCATGCTGACGCTCGTCCGCGGACATCGTGGACGTGGCCTCGGGCTCGTCGTCGTAGATCCCGGCGTTGGCGCCCTCGTTCTCCTCGAGCACGTCGAGGATCGACGTCAAGCCGAGGGACCGCGCCTTCGACACGAGTTGTGCATCGTCGGGGTCGAGCGCGGTGGGAGCCGGCGGGACGTCGATGCCGTACTCGGCGCACTTGGCGATCCAATGGGCGGTGTGCTGGTCCTCGATATCGGCCAATTCGAGCAGCGCCTCGCGGCGTTCACCGTCCGTGGTGTCGGCCAGAGCGCGGTAGAGCAGGGACGCGTTGCGCTCCGCCTCGAGATAGCCCAGGAACCTCCGTGGATCGGTGCTGCTCATCCCGATCCTTCGGTGTTGCCCGCGTCGGCGGCTGCCGGATCCCTCAGTTGGTACTTCTCGATGGCGTCGGCGACCGAGGCACCGGGAACATCTCCCTGCTCGGCGAGACTGGCGAGGGTCTGGACGGTGATCGACTCGGCATCGACGAGGAAATGGCGACGCAGGGCGCCGCGAGTGTCCGACAGTCCCCAACCATCGGTGCCCAGGGAGACGAAGCGTTGCGGGACCCATTCCCGGATCTGGTCCTGGACCGAACGCATCCAATCCGACACCGCGATCACCGGACCCGGAGCACCGGTGAGGGCCTCGGTCACGAATGCGACCCGACGCGGCTCCGTGGGGTGCAGCAGATTGAACCGATCACAGTCGAGACCCTCGCGCCGCAGTTCGGTCCACGACGTGACCGACCAGACGTCGGCGACGACCCCCCAGTCCTGCGCGAGCAACTCCTGGGCGCGCAGAGCCCAGTTGACTCCGACGCCACTGGCGAGGATCTGCGCACGCGGCCCCTCGCCCGTCCCGGGTGCGAGCAGGTACATGCCCTTGAGCAGCGCATCCACGTCGAGCCCCTCAGGCTCCGCGGGTTGCGGGTAGGGCTCGTTGTAGACGGTCAAGTAGTAGAAGACGTTCTCGGAATCCGGTCCATACATGCGCCGCAACCCGTCGCGGATGATGTGACCGAGTTCGTATCCGAAGGCCGGGTCGTAGGCCACCACCGCGGGGTTGGTGCTCGCGAGCAGATGGGAGTGGCCATCCTCGTGCTGCAGGCCTTCGCCGTTGAGCGTGGTGCGGCCCGCAGTGGCGCCGAGGACGAAGCCACGGGCCATCTGGTCGCCGGCCGCCCAGAAGGCATCGCCCGTGCGCTGGAAGCCGAACATCGAGTAGAAGATGTAAACCGGGATCATCGGTTCGTCGTGTGTGGAGTACGAGGTGCCCACTGCGGTGAAGGAAGCGACGGATCCGGCTTCGTTGATCCCCTCGTGCAGGATCTGGCCGGTCACAGACTCCTTGTAGCTGAGCATCAGTTCGCGGTCCACGGACGTGTACTGCTGACCGTGGGGCGAGTAGATCTTCGCCGTCGGGAAGAGGGAATCCATGCCGAAGGTGCGCGCTTCGTCGGGGATGATCGGGACGATGCGCGACCCGATGCCCTCATCGCGCATCAGGTCCTTCAGGAGGCGTACGAACGCCATCGTGGTCGCGATCGGCTGCTTGCCCGAACCGCGCCGGGTGACCTCGTAGTGCGAGTCCGCGGGCAGGGGGAGGGGCCGCGAGGTCTGTCGGCGCGTCGGCATGGAACCCCCGAGTTGTCGACGGCGCTCCATCAGATAGCGGATATTCGGGTCGTCCGGTCCCGGGTGGTAGTACGGCGGCAGATACGGATCGAGGGCGGAGTCCGGGATCGGTAGATAGAGCCGGTCACGGAACTCCCGCAGATCCTCCAGCGAGAGTTTCTTCATCTGGTGCGTCGCGTTCCTCGCCTCGAAGTGCGACCCGAGGGTCCACCCCTTGATCGTCTTGGCGAGGATCACGGTGGGCTGACCCACGTGGTTCACCGCGGACTCGTAGGCGGCATACATCTTGCGGTAGTCGTGGCCACCGCGCTGGAGCGACCAGATTTGATCGTCTGTCCACGTTTCGACAAGTTTCGCCGTGCGCGGGTCCCGGCCGAAGAAGTGCTCACGCACGAACGCGCCGTTCTCGGCCTTGTACGTCTGGAAGTCGCCATCCGGGGTGTTGTTCATCAGGCTGACGAGAGCGCCGTCGCGGTCTGCTGCGAGCAACTCGTCCCAACCGCGACCCCACACCACCTTGATCACGTTCCATCCGGCACCGCGGAAGAGGCTCTCGAGTTCCTGGATGATCTTGCCGTTGCCACGGACCGGCCCGTCGAGTCGCTGCAGGTTGCAGTTGACGACGAAGACCAGGTTGTCCAACTCCTCGCGGGCAGCGAGCGTGAGCGCACCGACCGCGTCCACCTCGTCGGTCTCGCCGTCGCCGAGGAACGCCCACACCTTCTGCGCGGAGACGTCCTTGATGCCTCGGTGGGTGAGGTACTTGTTGAACCGCGCCTGGTAGATCGCATTGAGCGGACCCAGCCCCATCGAGACGGTCGGGAACTGCCAGAACCACGGCATGAGGCGCGGGTGGGGATAGGACGGCAGGCCACCGGCCGGATGCGAGAGTTCCTGGCGGAAGCCATCCATCTGGGCTTCGGTGAGTCGGCCCTCCACGAATGCCCGCGCGTACATGCCCGGCGATGCGTGACCCTGGAAGAAGAGTTGATCCGCACCCTCGGGATGCTCCGGACCCTTGAAGAAGTGGTTGAACCCGACCTCGTAGAGGGTGGCCGAACTCGCGTACGTGGAGATGTGGCCACCGACGGAGACGCCGGGGCGCTGGGCGCGATGAACCATGATCGCGGCGTTCCAGCGGATGATGTTGCGGATCTCGCGCTCGATGTACTCATCGCCCGGGAACGAGGACTCACGCTCGGGCGGGATCGTGTTGATGTAGTCGGTGCTGCGGAGACTCGGGACGCCCACATTGCGCTCGGCGGCACGCCGGAGCAGGGAGAGCATCACGTATCGGGCCCGGTGGTTCCCGGAGTGATCGACCAGGGCGTCGAAGGAGTCGAGCCACTCGCCCGTCTCGTCGGGATCGACGTCCACGTATTGCGTGGGCAGGCCGCCAGCGAGGAGCGGGTCGCGGTCGCGGGCCGTTGTCACGAGGACCTCCGTTCGACCGGTGATCGGGGTCTCCGCCACCGGTGGGGACGTGCTGCGATACGCCCCATCCTTCCCCATCGGCGTGGTGGTGGCCGTACGGGCCCGACTTATTGGCCGGATGCGCTTGCCAAGCAGCGTGCATTTCGGTGGACTAGCGCCTGTGCCCGTGTTCTCGGGCGCCTGTGAGGTGAGGAGAGACGTGGCCGCGTCAGCGGGAGACGGCAAGGATCGGGCCGGTCGGTTGGGCCTGGAAGCCGGTCTCACGGTGCAGGAACTCGGCTACGACTCCGACGTCGACGAGAGCCTGCGCCTGGGGATCGAGGACATCGTGGGCGATGCCATGGTCGACGAGGACTTCCAGGACGTGGTGGACGTCGTGGTGCTGTGGTGGCGCGATGACGATGGCGACCTGGTGGACGCGCTCGTCGATGCCATCGGCCCACTCGCCGATCACGGGGTGGTGTGGCTGCTGACCCCGAAGCCCGGTCGCGATGGGCACGTCGAGCCGGAGGACATCTCCGATGCCGCGCCCACGGCCGGCCTGCAGCAGACCACCACGATCAGCGCAGGGTCCGACTGGCAGGGGACCCGTCTGGTGGCTCCGCGCTCGAAACGCTAGCGTCGCGCGCGGAGGTGTCGCATGTCGCAGACCAGCGTCGAGGTGGGCCAGCTGGCCCCTGATTTCACGGCTAAGAACCAGTTCGGTGAGGACGTCCGTCTCTCGGACTTCCGGGGGAAGAAGAACGTGCTCCTCATGTTCTACCCCTTCGCCTTCACGAACCTGTGCACCCAGGAGCTGTGCACCATCCGTGATCGGGGTCCCCAGTTCGAGAACGACACCACCGAGGTGTTGAGCGTCTCGTGCGACTCCCCGTACACCCTGAAGGTGTTCGCGGAGTCCGAGAACCTCGAGCATCCGTTGATCAGCGACTTCTGGCCGCATGGGGAGATCTCCCGGGCCTACGGCGTCTTCCTCGAGGACAAGGGGTTCGCCACCCGCGGCTCCTTCGTGATCGACCGCGAAGGCGTGATCCGGTGGATGGTCGTCAACGGTCCCGGTGAGGGCCGCAATGCCGATGACTACGCCGCCGCGCTGGCCGCCCTCGACTAGTCGAGATGCGGGTTGGGCCTATCCGGTGTGAACTAGAAGTCCGTGGCCGCCGGGGCCCGAGACCGAGGCGGCCACGGGCCTAATCCTCCGATTCGGCCGGTTCCGTCGTCGTGGCCTGGTTGATCCGATTGACGTGGGAGACGATCCCGCCGATCAGTGCGATCTGGGCGGTCGCATCCACCCCGCGCACCGCCTCGTGGGCCTCGGTGCGGCCCAGTGAGGTGGCCGGATCCTCCGCCGCGACGTTCTCCGCCGCCATGGCGATCAGGTCGGCCAGGGGAGTCACCGCGGCCGGAGGAAGCGCGGAGGGTCCTTGGCCTCGGAGGTCAGCGGCGAGGGACAGTACCCGCGCGCTCATCGTCTGATTTGCCGACATCGTCGCCTGGAGTCGTTCGACGTCCGCGGTGGATGTCCGCGGATTCCATTTCCTGTTCTTGCTGAGATCCTCGAACTGCACCGCGAGGCCGAGAACGCGATTGCGCAGCTCCACCGCTTCGTCGAAGCGCACGTTGGCGATGGTCGGGGTCAGCCCGGCGCGTAGGTCCTCGGCAATCTGGTTGAGCAGGTCGCTCAACGCCTGCTGCACCTCGTCCATCTCCCGGCGCAGGGCGCGTGACTCCTTGGTGGGGGCGGTGAGCAGGGATGCGACGAGGGCGAAGAGGGCTCCGATCGCCACACCCAGGAACCGCTCGACCGCGAGCTCGGTCGTCAGGTGCGTGCCCACGACGAGGATCACCGTGACCGCGAGACTGGCGGCGACGAAGGGGGATTCCTCGGGAGATGCGATGCGCATCAGTCGTGCCATGGCGAAGCAGAGGAGCACGAGCAGCAGGATCACGATGGGGTTGCTGCCGATGAGCGACACGATGCCGAGGGCGATGGCGCCCCCGACGAGTGCGCCGAGGACCTGGAACAGGCTTTCCTTGATCGCGTTGTGGAAGGTGACACGCACACCCACCACGGCGGTGATGGCCGCCGGCACGGACGCGGCGTAGGGGAGCAGTTCGGCGACCACGTAGGCGGCGAATGCTGCGACAGAGGTGAAGATCGCCAGACGGATGTACGCGCTATCGAGCGACTTCGTCCACGACCGACTCACCAGGACAGTATCTCGCTGCAGAGGAGCGAGGCCTCGTCCGGATCGTGGGTGACGTGGATTGCAGGAATGCCCAGGGACTCGATGCGTGCGCGGGTCTCGACGGCGAGACGTCGGCGCAGCGGTGCATCCAGGGCGCTGAACGGCTCATCCAGGAGCAGGGCTCGGGGGCCCGGTGCCACCGCGCGCGCCAATGCCACGCGCTGCGCCTGGCCTCCGGACAGGGTGCCGACCGACCTATGTGCGAAGTCGGCCATGTCGATCCAAGACAGCAGGTCGCGCGCGCGCCCGCGGGCGTCCTCGCGCCGCAGTCCCTGACGCCGCAACCCGTAGGCGACGTTGTCGACGACGGATAGGTGGTCGAAGAGCAGGGGGTCCTGGAAAACCAGGCCGATACGTCGACGATCGATGCGGACGTCGACGATCGACAAGTCGTCGAGTCGGATGTCCCCACCCAGTGCGGGGATGATCCCGGCGATGGTGGACAGGAGCGTCGACTTCCCGCACCCGCTGGGTCCGAGGATCCCCAGGATCCGTCCCGGCGATACGTGGGCGTTGATCGGATCACGTAAGGGTGCGTCGTACCCGATCACGAGGTGATCGAGGGTCAGGCCTGTGCTCACGCCGTTACCCCCCGTCGTCGCCCCATCCGATCAATGAGCCCGATGAGTGCCAGTGTGACGACCATCAGCACGACGGACAGACAGGCGGCGATCCCGAACGGTGCATCACCCGGACGACCGAGGAGTCGATCGATCAACACCGGAACGGTCGGGGAGTCCGCACGGGTGAGCACCGAGGCCGCACCGAACTCGCCGAGGGAGACTGCGGCCGCGAGCCCGCCTGCGGCGACCATGACTACGCGAAGGACTGGTCCGAAGCAGGTCCACCAGGCGCGCATCGGCCGCGCACCCAGTGTCGCGGCCACCAGGCCACGACGTGGGCTGGTGGCGGACAGCGCGGGCGCGGCGACGGCGATGACCAGGGGCACGGCCACGAGGGCGTGGGCGATAGGGATGAGTAGCCCCGTGGCGCGCAGGTCGATGGGGTCGCGGCCGAAGGCGAGGAGGGTGCCCAGGCCCAGGGTCGCGGCGGACACTCCGAGGGGCAACAGGCCGATGCCGGCGATCGCGCGTCCCGTGCGGTGAACCAGGACGGATGCCGCCGCGAGGCCGCCGATGATCGCCGCGATCACGCCGGTCGCGACGGCGATGGTGAGGCTGCGCACGAGCGCGTCGCGTGGAGATCCGACACCGATGGAGCCGGTGATCAGATCACTCCACCAGGTCAGGGTCCACGCATCATCGGCGCGGAGAGACGCGATCGCCATGGTTACCAGCGGTGCGAGGAGGAGGACGGCCACCATGACGGCGCCTAGCGTGATCAGAACGCGCGCAGGCTTCCGTGTGGCACGTGGTGGGGACACCTCGCGTCCCGCGGACTGGGCGGAGCGCAGGCGCAGGGTGATGACGATCACCAGGGTGACGACGATGACCTGGAGAAGCGCCGCGGCTACAGCGCCGGGGAAGTCGAGCAACACCGACGTGCGTCGCACGATCACCGACTCGAGGGTGCGCACGGTGCCGTCGCCGGCCACGGCGATGATGCCGAGGGAGGTGAAGCAGAACACGAACACCACCGCTGCGGCTGCGGCGATCGAGGAGCGCAGCGCCGGGAGCGTCACGGTCAGGAACGCACGAAGGGGGGAGGCGCCGAGCGTGCGTGCCACGGCGGCAGTGCGCGGGTCGATGCGTGACCATCGTGCCCCGACGATGCGTACCACGACGGCGAGATTCACATAGACGTGTGCGATCAGCACGAGTGTCAGTCCCTGATCGACGACGTCACCGAGCAGGGTGCGTAGGGCGAGAGCGACGACCACGGTCGGCAGAACGAAGGGCACCGTTGCCAGTGCGAGCAGCACCCTGCGGCCGGGAAATGCGCAGCGGAAGAGCAGCGCAGTGACGGGGAGACCGATCGCGAGCGTCAGTGCCACGCTGACGGCGGCCTGCAGTGACGCCAGCGCCGCCACGCGCCAGAGTTGCGCATCCACGAGTCCGGTCACAGTCGCAGGGTCGGCGATCACGCCCACCAGGGCGACGAGTGGGACCGCCAGGAAGACGAGCAGGAACCCCGCGGGCACCAGCCACGCGAGCCGCAGGCCGACCGGGACGGTCAGCGCCCCAGGATCTCGCCCCACCGGGCCAGCCAGTCGTCGAGGTTCGTCGCGATGTCACCCGCGGGGATCTGCTCAGGGTCGTCGACCTGTGCGGCGAAGTCGACGAAGACCTGGGGGAGCTGTGCGTCGGAGCGTGCGGGGAACACGAACATGTTGAGCGGGATGTCCTCCTGCACCGGCTTACTGATCAGCCAGTCGATCAACAGGCGTGCCCCCTGAGGGTTCTGCGCGCCCGCGAGCACCCCCGCGTACTCGATCTGCCGGTAGCAGCCGTCGGTGAGGACCGAGGTCGACGGACGTGCCGGTGGGGTCCCCTCCGCGAACACGATCTCCGCCGGTGGACTCGTCGCATAGGACACCACCAGGGGTCGATCTCCACCGGCCGGAGTGAAGTCCCCGTAGTAGGCGTCGGTCCAGGATCCGGAGACTTTCACGCCGTTGTCCCGCAGTGCAGCCCAGTAGTCAGGCCACGCGTCTCCGAAACGGGAGATGGTGGCGAGCAGGAATGCGAGCCCCGGCGAGGAGGTGGCGGGGTCCTGGACGACGAAGAGGTCCCGGTACTGCGGATCGGTGAGGTCCTCCAGTGTCGTCGGGGGTGCGATCCCTTCGCGTTGGAACCAGGCGTCGTCGATGTTGACGCACACGTCACCGAAGTCGATGGGCGTCACCGCGTCGGTGTCGAGGTAGCCCAGGATGTCGGGATCGAGAACCGAGCGATCCTGGGCGGAGTACGGCTCGAAGACCCCTGCGTCGATCGCCTTCTGCACGAGCGTGTTATCCGCTCCGAACATGACATCCGCGGTGGGCTCGCCCGCGGCGAGCACCGCACCGGCCACCATCGAGCCGGCGTCACCCCCGGAGAGGACCTCCACCTCAACCCCGGTCTGCTCGGTGAACGAGGCCAGGACCTCGTCACTGAGGAGAAACGAGTCGTGCGCGAGGAGGCGCACGGTGCTACCCGGCTCCGCGGTCGTATTCGACGCCGAGGAGCACCCGGCGACGGCGAGACATGCGAGGAGTCCGACGACTCCGATCGTGCGATGGACCATGACCACCATCCCTCACGCTGGCATTACCCAGTTCAGGTTCAGTGGGTCGGCAGAAGCGTCTGCCCTCTCAGCCCACCGATCTCGTGAGCTCCCCGGGTGAGATCAGGGTAGCGACAGCCCTGCTAGATGCCGCAGGTCCAGTCCATGCAGCCGGGATAGGGCCATGGCGGTGGCGGTGGCGGAATGGGGAACGGAGGAGGCGGTGCCGGGGCCGGGGCAGGCGCCGCCGATGACGTGGCCGG
>CAZBWA010000055.1:0-11754 GCA_964495555.1 uncultured Bifidobacteriaceae bacterium
GCGACTGGGCGACCTGCTCCGACTTCGCCGCGATCTGGAAGGTCACGAAGACGACATCGACGTCGTCACCGACCTTGGAGATCACGTCGTCGTAGCTCTTCTTGTCTTCGCCCACGGAGATGACCTCGGCCTCGACACCGGCATCCGAGAGCGCCGTTGCGACGGACTCTGCGATGCCCTTGCCGTAATCGGTCTTCTCCTCGATGACGACGACCTTCTTGGCACCGATGTTCTCGGCGATGAAGGCGGCATCCGTCGGGCCCTGGACCGCGTCAGTGGGCACCACACGGAAGAACGTGGGGTTGTCACCGTTGGTCAGCGCAGGATTGGTGGCCGACGGCGACACGAACGCCATGCTGGCCTCCGCGAAGGTCGGACCGACCGCAGACACTTCCTGGGAGCCCGCCGGGCCGACGACCGCGACGATGCCGGCGTCGGAGACCAGTGCGGTCGCCTGGGTGCTCGCCTGTCCCGCATCGAGCTGGGTATCGCTCTCCACGATCGCGTACTCGCTGCCGTTGGCGGCGTTGAAGTCGTCGACGGCGAGCTTGGCGAAGTTCAACTGCTCCTGGCCGATGGACGCGGCTCCGCCGGTCAGCGGGGCCATCACGGCGATCGATGCCGCGCAGGCCTGCGCGGCCTCGGCCGCGGTCTCCTCGGCGGGAGCCTCCGCAGCCGCGGTCTCCTCGGCGGGTGCTGCCGCCTCGGTGGTCTCCGCGGCAGTGTCGGTGGACTCCTCGGAGCCACCGGCGCAGCCGGAGAGGACTAGTGCGAGCGCGCCGGTAACGGCGATGCCCGCAAGGACTCGTCTCTTCATGTAGATGCCTTTCCGTTGGTGTGGGTCAGTGGCGCCATCCTCCCTCCGATGGGGGCCCGGGATGCCCGGTTTACCGCAAATTGTTGCGAAATCTTTGCGATCGTCACAGATCCACGAGAACGTCCGCGACCAGCCCGCGCAGATCGGCCGCACTCAGCGGGCCTGCCGTGCCCGCGCAGACCCGGAAGCCCCGCTCCCAGAAGGGGCCCGGGTCCGGACAGACGCCGGCCACGAGCAGGACCGGCCGCCCTCCGGCGAGTTCGGCAACCACCCAGGGCACCTTCCCCTCCAAGGTCCCGCGATCGAGGCGACCCTCCCCGGAGATGACCAAGTCGGCGCCGAGGAGAGCCTCGGGCACCCCGATCCGGTCGGCCACCTGCATCGCCCCGGACTCCAGATCGGCATCGAGCGCGAGCGCCGCGGCCCCCACACCTCCAGCCGCACCCGCACCGAGGCGCTCGGCCACCGGGGAACTGAATCTCGTATCGAGCAGCGACGCCCACCGGGTCACGATCTGCTCGGCAGGCACTGGATCGGTGAGCCCCTTCTGCCCGCCGAAGAGCGTGACTGCACCCTGCGGACCCGTGAGCGGGCTCCACACATCGCTCCACACGTCGAGCGGCGCCAGGTCCACAGGTACGTCGCCGATCGATGCCGCGGTCGAGAGGCCGCGCAGGCCCGGACCGATGTCGGCGCCGTGCGCGTCGCGTACCGGGATGCCCAATCCCTGCAGGAATCCCGCACCGCCGTCGATCGACGCGCTGCCGCCGATGGCGAGGTGCACGCGGTACTCCGACATGAGGGCGCGGGCGAGTTGCCCGAGTCCGATGCTGGTGGTGACCCACGGATCACGCTCCGCAGGAGACAACATTGCAAGTCCGCACACCGCAGCCATCTCGACCACCGCGTCCTCGTCGTGCGTGACGTAGGGCACGCGTACCGGCCGACCACGTGCATCGAGCCCCGCGGTCACCCGGCGTGCCCACCCGACTGCCTCCAACGCATCGAGGGTGCCATCCCCACCATCGGCCATCGGGAGCAGCACGCACTCCGCGTCCGGGATCACGTCCTGGACGCCGAGGGCGATGGCCTCGGCAACCTCGCGGGCGGTCAACGTCCCCTTGAACTTGTCCGGGGCGATGACCACGCGCATCTAGATCTTCTCCACCGGTGCGTAGCGCAGGAGCAGGCGCTTGACTCCCATAGACCCGAAGTCGATGGTGGCATCGGACTTATCCCCGCTCCCCGCTGTACTGACCACGGTGCCGATGCCGAACTTGGTGTGGTTGACCCGATCCCCGGGTGCGAGCGAAATCACCGGGCCCGTGCCGAGGACCCGGTCCCCCAATCGGAGGCGCGAGGACACGGCGGAGACGCCCGAAGAGAGCGGACGTCCGACCGGTTCCTCGCGGCGCCACTCGAGGACGTCGTCGGGGATCTCGTCGAGGAATCGCGAGGGTGGGTTCGCCGCGGGCGTTCCCCACGCGGAACGCAAGAGCGCACGCGTGAGGTAGAGGCGCTCGCGGGCGCGCGTGATCCCGACGTACGCCAGCCGCCTCTCCTCCTCCAACTCCCGCGCGTCGCCCAGCGAGCGCATGTGAGGGAAGATCCCGTCCTCCATACCGGTGAGGAACACCACCGGGAACTCCAGGCCCTTCGCCGTATGCAGGGTCATGAGAGTGACCACCCCGCCGTGGTCCTCCCCATCGGGGATCTCATCGGCATCGGCGACGAGGGATACCCGCTCCAGGAAGTCCGTGAGCGAACCTTCCGGGTTCTCCACGGAGAACTCCGCGGCCACCGATTCGAGCTCCGCGAGGTTCTCCACGCGTGACTCGTCCTGCGGATCGTCCGAGCCTTGGAGTTCGACGAGGTAGCCGCTCTGCTCGAGCACGGCCTGGACCACTGTGGCCGGGTCACCGCCGCCCTCGGCCACGGTGCGCAATGCATCCATCAATCCCAGGAAGCCCGTGATCGCGTTTACCGACCGCGTCGCCAGGCCCGGCACATCGGCCGCACGTGCCAACGCGGCGGCGAACGTGATGCGCTCGCGCTGGGCAAAGGACTCGATCTGCTCCTCGGCCCGATCCCCGATCCCACGCTTGGGGACGTTCAGGATTCGACGCAGCGAGACCTCGTCGTCGGGATTGGCGATGGCACGCAGGTAGGCGAGGACGTCGCGCACCTCTCGGCGCTCGTAGAAGCGGACGCCCCCGACGACCTTGTAGGGCATGCCCGTCCGGATGAAGATGTCCTCCACGGAACGGGACTGGGCGTTCGTGCGGTAGAACACGGCGACATCACCGGGCCGCACACCCTCGTCGTCGGTGAGCCGATCGATCTCCTGCGCGATGAAGGAGGCCTCGTCGTGCTCATCATCCCCGACGTAGGCGACGATCGAGGGCCCCGAGCCGGCGTCCGTCCACAAACGTTTTTCCCGTCGCGCCGCATTCCGGGCGATCACAGCGTTGGCCGCCGCGAGGATGTTCTGCGTCGATCGATAGTTCTGCTCCAACAGGATCGTGGTCGCCGACGGGAAGTCACGCTCGAATTCCTCGATGTTCCGGATGGTCGCCCCTCGGAATGCGTAGATCGACTGATCAGCGTCACCGACGACGCACAGGGTGCCCGGGGACTGCGTCTCCACGCCCACGAGCTCCTTGATCAATACGTATTGCGCGTGGTTCGTGTCCTGGTACTCGTCGACCAGGATGTGGCGGAAGCGACGGCGATAGTGCTCGGCGACGTCCGGGAACAGTTGGAGCACGGCCACCGCCGACCCGATGAGGTCGTCGAAGTCGAAGGCGTTGGCGGCGCGAAGTCGACGCTGATACTCCCCATAGGCCTCCGCGAGCACCTCCTCCATGTGATTGGACGCCCGCCCCGCGAAGGCCTCGTGATCGACGAGGTCGTTCTTCAGATTCGACACCTGCGCAGTGAAGGACCGGGGCGTGTATCGCTTGGCGTCGAGGTTGAGGTCCCGGATGACCATGGCCATGAGCCGCTGGCTGTCCTGCTGGTCGTAGATCGTGAATGTGGAGGAGATGCCGAGGTGGCGGGCTTCGCTGCGCAGGATCCGCACGCACGCGCTGTGGAAGGTGGACACCCACATGCTCCGCGCCGCGGGTCCGACGAGCGCCGCGACCCGCTCCTTCATCTCGCCCGCGGCCTTGTTGGTGAAGGTGATCGCGAGGATCTCACCAGGCGAGGCGTCACCCGAGGCGATGAGGTGCGCGATGCGACGGGTCAGTACGCGGGTCTTACCCGAACCCGCCCCCGCGACGATGAGGAGCGGCCCACCTCGGTGCTCCACCGCCGCCCGCTGCGCTGGATTGAGATCTGCTACCAGCGCCTCGGGAGTCACGTGGGCAGTGTAGGAAGACCGGCCGACGCCGGGACGATCGGTCGACGGGCCGCGACCGGTGCCACGCGCACGTAGCCGGCACCCGGATCGGGGCGTGGATCCGCCTCGCCCTTATTCGGCCACAGGGCCATGGCCCGCTCGGCCTGTGCGGTGATGGTGAGCGAGGGATTCACACCGAGGTTCGCGGTGATGGCCGCACCGTCGACCACGTGGAGACCGGGGTGACCGAAGACCCGGTGGTACGCGTCGATCACACCGGAGTCGGCATCCGCGCCGATGACGCATCCCCCGACGAAGTGGGCGGTCAGCGCGGCATCGATGTTCTCGAAGACCGATGAGCCGGGGACCCCGTCGATCTTCTCCGCCACGCGGGTCACCACCTCCTGGGCGATGGGGATGTACGTGGGTGCCGGACTCGATGCGTCCTGCTGGGTGGTGAGCGCCCAGCGGCCGAACCGATCGGTTCCCCCCTGGAGGGTCAACGAGTTGTCGACCTGCTGCATGACGAGGGAGATGACGGTGCGCTCACTCCAGCGCCGCACGTTGAACAGGCGCAGGGTGATCGGCCATTGCCGCACCATCTCCCCGACCCAGGTCCGCCACCGGGGTACACCCGCCGTCGGCCGAGTCAGGACGGACTGCAGCAGCCCCATGGAGTTCGACCCCTTGCCGTAGCGCACGGGCTCGACGTGTGTCCGCGGCTCGGGGAAGAAGCTCGACGTGATCGCGACTCCCTCGGTGTAGTCCGTGGACCCCAACGTGGACACGGCGCCCAGAATCGACTCGGAGTTGGTGCGTGAGAGGCGCCCCAACGTCCGCGAGAGCCGAGTGAGCCGCCCCTCGTCGCGCATGCGGTGCAACAGCCTCTGCGTGTTGAGTGTTCCCGCGGCCACGATCACGTGTTCGGCGGTCAGTGTGCGCTCCGTACGCCGAGACCAGGTGCCCGTGCGTTCCGTGGTGACCGTGTAGCCGCCGTCCGGACAGGGATCGATTCCGGTGACCGTGGTCATCGGGAGGATCCGCGCGCCTGCGAGTTCGGCGAGGGCCAGGTAGTTCTTCGGCAGGGTGTTCTTCGCGTTGTGCCGGCATCCCGTCATGCACTCACCGCAGTGGGTGCAGCCGGTACGCGCGGGTCCGACGCCGCCGAAGTAGGGGTCCGGGGACTCGACCCCGGGTCCCTCGCCGAAGAACACGCCCACCGGAGTGAGTCGGAAGGTGTGGCCTACACCCATGTCCGTGGCGACCTCCTTCATCACCTCATCCGACGGGGTCATGCGGGGGTTGTCGGCGACGCCCAACATCGCGCTGGCCAGCGCGTAGTACGGCTCGAGCTCGGACTTCCAGTCCGTGATGCCGGCCCATTGCGGATCGGCGAAGAACGCATCGGGGGGCTGGTAGAGGGTGTTCGCGTAGACGAGGCTGCCACCCCCCACGCCCGCGCCGGCAAGGACCGCGACGTCCTTCAGGAGGTGGATGCGTTGAATCCCGAAGAACCCCAGACGGGGTGCCCAGAGGAATCGCCGCAGGTCCCACGACGTCGTTGCGAAGTCCCGATCCTCGAAACGCGCCCCGGCCTCGATGACTAGGACGCGATAGCCCTTCTCGCTGAGCCGCAGCGCCGCGACGGACCCGCCGAACCCGGAGCCGACCACCGCGACGTCGAAGTCCGTCTTCACTTCATGCCGATCTTCTTGATCAGTCCGATCGCGCCGGCGAGGGTCGCTGCCCATCGCTCATCGGACATCCCGAACTGGGGATCGAAGCCGAACGCGCGTTGCGTCGCGATGGTCTGGAGACGTGTGACGGCGTGCACGGCCTCATCACCATGCCGACTGCCCAGACCGGAGTCTCCCCAGCCGCCTGTGGGTGCGCGCACGCTCGCCCAACTCGACGCGTAGCCCTCGTTGACGTTGACCGAACCGGTGCGCAGGCGCCGGGCCAGCGTTGCCCCCGTGGCGCGGTCACGGGTCACCACGGCGGCATTGAGACCGAAGCTGGTGTCGTTGGCCCGCTCGATCGCCTCCTCGTCGCTGCGCACGGTGTACACCGAGACGAGGGGTCCGAAGGTCTCCGTGCGGCAGACGAGCATGGTCTCGTCGACATCGGTGAGGATCGTCGGCTCCACGTAGAAGGGTCCGACATCCGGCCGGGCATGGCCCCCGGTGACTACGCGCGCGCCGCGGGAAACCGCATCGTCGACGTGGGCGACGAAACGATCTACCTGGGCTTGGGAGATCAGGGATCCGATGGATGCACCCCAGCCCACGCGCGGCACCATCGTCATCGAGTGCGCCCGCTGCGCGAACTCCTGGAGGAACTGGCTGGCGCGGCCCTCGTGCACGTAGATGCGCTCCATCGAGATGCATAACTGGCCGGAGTTGGCGAAGCAGGCTCGCTCGGCGATGGCCGCCGCACGCACCGGATCCGCATCGGCCCGGATGATCATGGCGTTCTTGCCGCCCAGCTCGAGCGTGCAGGGGATCAATCGTCGAGCGCAGCGCTCCGCGACGATGCGACCGGTCGGGGTGGATCCGGTGAAGTTGAGGTGGTCGACGACGTCGATGACCGCGGGACCGATCACGGGCCCCTCGCCGCTGACCACCGTGAACACGTCCGACGGGACACCGGCGTCGAGGAGTCGCTCACGCACCCACAGCGCCGTCAACGTCGTCTGCACGTCCGGCTTGACGATCACCGCGTTGCCCGCGAGCAACGCCGGGATGGAATCACCGGCGGCCAGGGTCAGCGGGTAGTTCCAGGGCGAGATGACCCCGACGAGACCGAGGGGGTGCCGGATGATCTCGGTGCCGACGAGCAGAGGGAACGCCCCGCGCACGCGACGCGGCCGCATCAGTCGAGCGATGTCACGGGCGTAGTGCCGTGCGTTGATGCAGACGTCGAGTACTTCCTCGTTCGCATCGCGGCGGGCTTTGCCGGTCTCCAGTTGGATCAGGTCCAGGATCTCGTCGCGACGCGACAGGACGAGGTCGTGGAAGCGCAGCAGGATCGCGCTACGCCGTGCGATCGGGAGGGCTGCCCACGGGATCTGCGCCGTCCGGGCACGAGCCGCCGCCTGCTCGACGTCGTGTTCGGTAGACAGGGGGAGGTCGTAGATCACCTCACCGGTGAAGGGTGCGATCACCGGGCGGCGCGCAGCGTCGGGGGCGGCCGCGAGCGAACCGACCAGCGTCGCAGCGCCCGGACTCACGACGTGACCACCATCTCCACGCGCTGGAATTCCTTGGGGTCGCTGTAGCCGGTGGTCGCCATCGCCTTGCGCAGCGCGCCGACGATGTTCATGGTGCCGTCGGCGCGACGCGAGGGTCCGTGCAGCACCTCGGCGAGGGTGCCGACCTGCTCCATCTCCTGCCGCTCCCCGCGCGGCAGGTGCGCATGCCATGCCTCGGCTCCCCAATGCGATCCCCGACCCGGCGCATCGGTCGCGCGCGCGAACATCGAGCCGATCATGGCGGCATCGGCACCACACGCGAAGGCCTTGACGACGTCGCCGCTGCGCCCCATCGAGCCGTCGGCGATGACGTGCACGTAGCGACCACCGGACTCGTCGAGGTAGTCGCGCCGCGCGGCCGCCACATCGGCGACGGCGCTGGCCATCGGCACGCGGACGCCGATGACGTCCGCGGTCGTATGCGACGCACCGCCGCCGAATCCGACGAGCACACCGGCGGCGCCGGTGCGCATGAGGTGGAGCGCGGCCTGGCGGGTGGCACACCCGCCGACGATGACCGGTACGTCTAGTCGGTGGATGAACTCCTTGAGGTTGAGGGACTCTCCTGCCGCGCTCACGTGCTCCGCGGAGACGGTCGTGCCGCGGATCACGATGACGTCGGCTCCGGCAGCGGCGGCTTGCGGTGCGAGTTCGAAGGTGCGCTGCGGGGAGACCGCCACCGAGACCACGACGCCCCCGGCCTTCATCTCGGCGATGCGTTCACGAACCAAGTCCGGGTCGATGGGGGCTGCGTAGAGATCCTGGAGCAGGCGCGTCGCCACCCTCGGCTCGGATGCCGCGATTGCGGCGAGGTGCGGCTCGGGATCGGCGTACCGCGTCCAGACCCCCTCGAGGTTGAGCGTGGCCAGGACTCCGAGCTTGCCGAGGGCGATTGCGGATGCGGGAGAGACGACGGAGTCCATCGGTGCCGCCATGAGCGGCGTCGCGAAGGAATAAGCATCGATGGTCCATTGCGTGCTTACCAGGTCGGTGTCCCGCGTGCGACGGCTCGGCGCGATCGCTACCTGGTCGAAGGAGTACCCGGGTCGGGCCTCCTTGGACCCACCGATGACGGTCATGTCAGCGCCCCGAGTAGTTGGGGGCTTCGAGGATCATCTGGACATCGTGCGGATGACTCTCGCGCAGGCCGGCCGCGGTGATGCGCACGAAACGTCCCTTGCTGTGCAGCTCCGAGATCGTGCTAGCGCCCGCGTATCCCATGGATGCCCGCAGGCCACCGATGAGTTGGTGTGCCACCGCACCCAACGGGCCGCGGTAGGCGACCATGCCTTCGATGCCCTCCGGGACGAGTTTGTCGTCGCTGAGGACGTCGTCCTGGAAGTAGCGATCCTTGCTGTAGGAACGAGCTTGCCCCCGCGACTGCATCGCACCGAGGGAGCCCATACCCCGATAGGCCTTGTATTGCTTGCCACCGACGAACACGACGTCGCCCGGCGCCTCCTCGCACCCGGCGAGCAGCGAGCCGAGCATCACCGTGCTCGCTCCCGCCACAAGGGCCTTCGCGATGTCACCGGAGTACTGGATACCGCCATCGCCAATCACGGGCACGCCCGCGGGCGCGCACGCGAGGGAAGCGTGGTAGATCGCCGAGATCTGCGGGACTCCGACACCGGCCACCACGCGCGTGGTGCAGATGGAGCCCGGACCCACGCCCACCTTCACGCCATCGGCTCCGGCGTCGACGAGAGCCTGCGCGCCTTCGCGTGTGGCGACGTTGCCCCCCACCACGTCCACCGACGAGGTGCGCTTCAGGAGAGAGACCATGTCCACGACAGCCCGCGAGTGCCCGTGCGCCGTGTCGACGACGAGGAAGTCCACCCCCGCCTCGATCAGGGTGCGTGCACGCTTCTCGGCATCGTCGCCGACACCGACGGCGGCGCCCACCACGAGGCGTCCCGAAGCGTCCTTCGTGGCATGGGGGTACTTGTCGGACTTGACGAAGTCCTTGACGGTGAAGAGACCGCGCAGGATCCCCGCATCGTCAACAAGGGGGAGCTTCTCCACCTTGTGTCGTGCGAGGAGCGCGAGGGCGTCCTCCGGTGCGATGCCGATGGGCGCGGTGACGAGAGGCGCGGGGGTCATGACCTCGCGGACGGGGCGTGACATGTCGTCCTCGAAGCGCATGTCACGGTTGGTGACGATGCCGAGCAGGCGACCACCATCGTCGACGACAGGAACACCGGAGATCCGGTAGCGACCGCAGAGCGCATCGACGTCGGCCAACGTGTCCGTCGGGCCGCACGTGATCGGGTTGCTCACCATGCCGGCTTCCGAGCGCTTGACCAGATCCACCTGGACGGCCTGCTCCTCCACGGACAGGTTGCGGTGCAGCACGCCGACACCGCCCTGCCGAGCCATGGCGATCGCCATGCGCGCCTCGGTGACGGTGTCCATCGCACTGGAGACCAAGGGCATGCGCACGGAGATCGACCGGGTCACCCGGCTGGCGGTGTTCGCCTCACTCGGAACCACATCGGATTCGCCAGGGAGCAGGAGGACGTCGTCGAAGGTCAGTCCCTCGAATGCGAACTTGTCCTCCGCACCGGCCATATAGAGGAGGCTACCCACCCACGAGACCGGTGATCCGGGCGACCGCACCCGTGAGGTCGTAGATCCGCTCGACTCCCGCGGGCGCTTCACCGCACCAGCCGGGACCGCCCAGGATGACGCGCGGCGCCGGGCGAATGCGGGTGAGATCCGACAGCGGTTCCATGGACTCCGTCGATTGGATCTGCGACCACAGGAAGACCACTCCGGGACCGATGCGACGCGTGGCCTGCTCGAGGACGTCCAGGGGGGTACGGGCCCCGAGCATCCGGCACTCCACACCGCGTTCGGCGAGTGCTGCCGCCAGGGCCCACAGCGGCAACGAGTGCAATTCCTGCTGCAGGGTGGCGAGGATCACCGGCCGCGAGTTGACCGGCGCGGGGATTCGGCGCGCCCGTGCGGAGAGCTCCTGCTGCACGGCGTGGCTCAGCACGTGCTCGACGTCGACGCCACGGCCACTGGACTCCCAACGCTCCCCCACACCGGCCATCACGGGGACGAGGAGGTGGTCCCACGTCCACACCACGCCTCGCTGGTCGAGGGTCTCGCGGATGATGGCGCTGCAGGCGGGGCCGTCGAGGGACTGCGCCGCCCGGGCCAGACCGCGGGCGTGCGGGGTGCCTCCCGGGATGGACACGACGCTGCCCCCACCCGGACGGCCCTCGACCGTGGCCGGCACGGCTACGGCACGGCGGAGCTCGGTCACCGGGGCGAGGTGATCGGGGTCGGGCTCGAAGGCCAGGGCCTGCTCGGCGGCAGCGGCCAGGGGGACCCCGGCGTTGACCAGGCTGCGCATGTGCTCGAGGCGGGCCAGGTCGGCGGCGGTGTATCGCCGGTGGGCTCCGGCCTCGTGACCCGAGGGTCCCACCCCGTACCGGCGGTCCCAGGTGCGCAGGGTGGCCGGCGCCACGCCCAGGCGGCGGGCCACGGCCGCCACGGTCAGGCCCACGGGGGAGGCGTCGATCCGCTGTTCCTGGGCCACAACGGGAGTCTGCCCCGCGTGGCGCGATTGTGCATTCCGGGAAATCCGGTCAAAAGTTCTTCAAGAATAATCTTGACCAATCCTTGAAACGGTTCTACAGTGGAGGAACCACTCTCGGGAGGACACATGGCAGACATTTCACGGCTCCCTGGGCCGAACGCAGACCTGTGGGATTGGCAGATGCACGGGGCGTGCCGCGGTGAGGACCCGGCGATCTTCTTCCACCCCGAGGGCGAGCGCGGCCCGGCCCGCGAGTCCCGCGAGCGCGCCGCCAAGGCCATCTGCGGTGGTTGCCCGGTCCGCCAGGAGTGCGCGTCGCACGCCCTCGCCGTCCGCGAGCCCTACGGCGTGTGGGGCGGCCTGTCCGAGGACGATCGCGAGGCGATCTACCGCCGTGGCTCGCGCATGCCTGCCGTGGTGGCCTCGTAAGGAGACCCAACGACCTTTCTTCCCTCTCCTCCATAGAGAAACGGCCCCGGTGATCCCGGGGCCGTTTCGCGTGTCGGTGCCTAGTGCGAGTGACCGTGGTGCGAGTGACCGTGTCCGTGACCGGCATCCTCCGGCTCGGCCGGCTTCTCGACGACGAGGGCCTCGGTGGTCAGCAGCATCGCCGCGATCGACGCCGCATTCTGCAGCGCGGACCGAGTCACCTTGACCGGGTCGATGACACCTTGCGCCACCAGGTCGCCGTACTCCCCCGTCGCGGCGTTGAGACCGTGCCCATGGGGCATCTCGACGACCTTCGAGACGACGACGTAGCCCTGCTCGCCCGCGTTCTCGGCGATCCAGCGCAG
>CAZBWA010000056.1:0-11600 GCA_964495555.1 uncultured Bifidobacteriaceae bacterium
CGCACCGGTGCGGGATTCATCGCCGTCGGCTCCGGAGCGCAGATCGTGCGCGTCACGGACAACACCGCTCTCGACCTCGCCACGCACCTGTGTGCGTGCGCCGGAGGTGCGGACTCCGGGTTCTACCGGATCGGTGCGGTGCAGAACGCCGGCGTCGCACTCACCCGTGTTCTCGAACTCCTCGGCGCATCCACGGCGGAGGCCAATGCTGCGCTCGAGGGCGATATTCGACGCGACGATCCGCTCTTCCTGCCTTATCTGGCAGGTGAGCGCACGCCTTTCATGGACCCGACGCTGCGCGGGGCCTGGCACGGGATCGGCCTGCACACCGATCGACAAGCGCTGTTGCGTAGCGCTCTCGAGGGGATCGCGCACGCCGTCGCGCTGGCCTGTGAGGCAGTGACCGCGTCGGACGGTCCCTTCGAGCAGCCGGTCATGCTCGTGGGGGGAGGAACCGTCGATCCCCGCTTCCGACAGTTGATTGCCGACGCCACCGGGCTGGCGCTCGCACCCGTGGCAGCGCCCGATGCGGCGGTCCTGGGCGCGGGGCTCCTGGCCCAGGGGATCACCCGCAACCCGATCACGCCCGAGCTCGGGGACGCGATCGTCCCGCGTGAGAGCATGACCGCACTGCTTGCGGAGCGCCGTGAGCATCACATCGCGCACGTGCGCAGAGGGCAGGAACAGTGATGCGTGTCGTCATCGGATCCGATCACGCTGGATTCCATCTCAAGGAGTCCCTCAAGTCCTGGATGCAGGCGGAGGGATACGACGTTACCGACGTCGGGACGCACTCGGATGAGCGCGTCGACTACCCCGCCTTCGGTGAGCAGGTTGCGCGCACCGTGATCTCTGGCGGCGCCGACCGCGGTGTGGCCGTGTGCGGCAGTGGCCAGGGGATCTGCATGGCTGCCAACAAGGTGCACGGCGTGCGCGCCGGAGTGATCCGAGACACGCAGGATGCGGAGATGACCCGACGTCACAACGACGCCAACGTCGCCTGCTTCGGGGAGAAGGTGACCGACGCCGACGATGCCATCGACGCCCTCCGCACCTTCTTGACCACGGATTTCGACGGGGGCCGGCATGCGGATCGGGTGGAGCAACTCGACGAGATCGACTTTCGCTAGGGTCGGACCACAACGTTCACAGGAGGCCTGAATGTGGGTTCGTAGGACTATCGCCATCGCGTCCGCCGTCGTCGCCCTCGGGGTGATGACCGCATGCTCATCCGACTCGTCGTCAGGGGAAGCCGCCACCAGCGCCGAGACCGTGGCGGAGACTGCCGCCGAGACCATGGATAGTTCTGAGATGCTGCCCCCGGTGATCGTGGAGCCCGGTCAGACCGAGGCCACCGCCAAGGTCGGTGACTTCATCGACATCGTGGTCGAGGAGGTCGTGGGTACCACCATCGATACGCCGAACACCGACATCGTCGAGATCTTCCAGGCCCGCGAGGAAGGTGGCGCCGTGTTCAACCCGGGTGCCAAGGCCCTCGCTCCGGGCGTGGCCACGATCACCGTCACCAAGCCGGACAACACCACCTACGACCTCGTGGTGACGGTCACCGAGTGACCCAACGGCGACGGGTCGCCCTGGCGACCTGCGCGGAGTACGCAACCCTCGACGAGGACGACCAACTCCTCCTTGCTCCGCTCGATGCGCGTGGCATCGATGCGGTGCCGTTGGTCTGGGACGTCCCCGCGGACTGGGCCGCGTTCGATGCGGTGATCATCCGTCAGACCTGGGACTGCGCGGAGCGTGGTCCGGAGTTCCTCGCGTGGATCGATCGCGTTGCCGCGGAGACCCCCGTCCTCAATCCGCGAGCAGTGATCGCGTGGTCCATGGACAAGCGCTACCTGCGGGACCTCGCTGCCGACGGCGTGCCGTGCGTCCCCACCACGTTCCTCGAGCCGGGGGACCCGTGGTCACTACCTGCCTCAGGGGAGTACGTGGTCAAGCCGACGGACTCCGCCGGGTCCCGGAACACCGCGCGCTACGGCCCCGGTGACACCGAGCGCGCCGATGCGCATATTCGCCGTCTCCATGCAGAGGGGCGCACCGTGATGCTGCAGCCCTACCTCGCGTCCGTGGACGAACAGGGGGAGTCCGCGCTGCTGTTCTTCGACGGCGTTTTCTCCCACACCGCGCGCAAGGGGCCGCTTCTGTCCCGCGAGGCGGCGGTGATTGAGCTGCTCTTCATCAAGGAGTCGATATCCCCGCGCCGGGTCAGGCCCGAGGAGTTGGCGGTGGCCGAGGCGGCCTTGGCCGCGGCGCGCGCACGCACCGGAGTCTGGCCCCCGCTCTACGCCCGGGTGGACCTCGTCGACGACCCGGCGGGGGCTCCGATGGTCCTGGAGCTGGAGATGGTGGAGCCCTCGGTGTTCCTGGCCACCGACCCGCAGGCAGCGGACCGGTTCGCCGCCGCGATCGACGCCCGGGTGACCCCCCGGGTGCGGGGGACATAACGAATAGGTAACGTCGAGGGGTGCGCGCCAGCCTGGTGGCCCTCGTAGCCGTCGTCGCCCTCACGGGATCAGTTGTCTCCGCTGTCCCGGCGTCGGCCAACCACAGGTCGGAGACCGACGGGGGCGGCTCCCTCGGGGTGGATCCGGCCGACCCGGAGTTTGAGGCTCCCGAGGAGGTTCGCGGCCGGGTGTGCCCGACGAAGGACTTCTGGATCGGCGACGGGTGGGGCGCCGATCGCGGCAACCGCCGTCACACCGGCATCGACCTCCATGCGCCCCGCGGCACCGCCATCTTCGCCGTCGAAGACGGCCGCATCGACCGGACCAAGAAGCAGGACAACGGATCCCTGCAGATCGTCATGAAGGGCGATGGCGGACCCAAGTACTACTACGGCCACATGGACGAGGTGCTCGTCGGTGACGGGGACCGCGTCAAGGCGGGACAGGTCATCGGTCTCATGGGAGACACGGGGTCTCCCGGCTCGGTCCACCTCCACTTCGAGTACTGGCGCAGCGGCGGTGAGTCCGCGGTGGTGAACCCCGCCAATCTGATCGACCGCATCTGCCCGAAGTCGACGCGATCCCGCTAGGGTCACCGCAACCGATCGAGGAGCGCCCATGCTCAAGAACGTCGACCCACTCCTGAGCGGCGACCTGCTGAAGATCCTTGACGACATGGGTCATGCCGACCGCCTCCTCGTCGTCGACTCGAACTATCCGGCCGCGGCCAGCGGTAAGCCCGTCATCCGCCTCGGCGAGGTGGGAGTGGTGCGCGCGCTTCGTGCGATCCTCAGCGTGTTCCCGCTCGACTCCTTCGTGGAACGTCCACTGGAACGCATGGAGGCTTACGACGATCCATCGATCGTGACCGACGTGCAGCGCGAGGTGCTCGCCACCGCGACCCAGCTCGAGGGACGCTCCCTCGCCTACGGGGTGATCCCACGATTGGAGTTCTACGAGCGCGCACGCGAGTGCTACGCCGTCGTGCACACCCTCGAGACCGCCCCGTACAGCTGCTTCATCCTGCACAAGGGCGTCATCTAGTCACCAGCGCACATGCACCGCGGTCGGTGCACGGAACTCCCACCCGACGAAGGACACCGGCGCGGTGAGCTCCATGTCCGGCATCGCCTCCACGATCGTCTGCAGGCTGATCCGCTCCAGGTCCCGCGCGAACTGGTGACCGGCACAGAAGTGCGCGCCGAATCCGAATGCCGCGTTGCCCTGGCGGGGACGGTGGATATCGAAGCGCGCCGGATCCTCGAAGACCGACTCATCGTGACACGCGCTGGACACCACCGCGGACACCAGGTCGCCCTTGGGGATGACGACCCCGCCGAGCTCGACGTCCTCCACGGCTGTGGCCTGCATGGTGCCGATCGGCGCCATCCAGCGCAGGGCCTCGTTGACCGCGTCATCCCACGACTCCGGATGCTCGCGTACGAACCGCATCTGGTCCGGGTGCGTCAGGAGGCCCGCGAGACAGGACGCCGCACCATGCCCCGGCTCCTGCATCCCCCCGAGCAGGATCACCTTGATCGACGGCAGCAGATACTCGATCTGCCGAAATGCACCAGCCGGGCAGCCATGCGTGAGCATCGAGGCGATCGCGGAGTCATCGGGAGTGGTCTGCCAGGTCTGCATAAGCGGTCGCAGCTCCGCCTCGATCTCCGCGGCGGTTGCATCATTCGCGGCGGATTTCTCCGGATCGTTCTCGAAGTTGGTCGCCCCCTGGGCGAGCCCGCGGAACCAGTCCTGCAGGCGTTCGGCGGACATGTGCCCCAGTCCCAAGACCCGGGCCAGGGCGAGCACGCTGATCGGCTCGAAGTACTCCACGACGAGTTCGGCCTGGCGCTCGGGCTTGGCGAGGAGTCGGTCCACGTACTCCTGCGCGATGGGTGTGACCAGATCGTCGATGTACTCGGCCACCTTCTTGGGCCGGAACTTCTCGTCCAGTGTGCGGCGCAACTCCAGGTGCTCCGGACCGTCCATCGTCATCAGGGTGCGGCCACCGAAGGAACGGTCCACCGGGGCATCCGGCGCCTCGGCGGTGAACAGTTCCGAGCGCTTGGTGACGAACTCGACGTCGGGCAGCCGTGTCACCAACCAGCAGTTCACGGCCGGGACCCAGGCGACCGGTTGCTCTGCGCGCAACCGGGCATAGATCGGATAGGGATCGGCGTCGAGGTCCTCGACGGTGATGGTGTCCGCGTACGTGGTCACGGAGGTATTCAACAGTCCCCGGTCCAGGGCTGTCCGGCCGTATTACGGTTCGGGGCATGGAGGCCCTGCTCACCCAGCGCGCAGTGTCCGCCGAGGAGGACTCCGCCCGTCGGGAGCGCTTCCCGCGCGGTGCCGCGCTCGAGTTCGACGACATCGCGGTGGCCGGACGCGAAGGAGCGCTCGACCATGTCCGGGAGACCGAACCCATCACCTGGGCCCCGGCGATCGGCGGGTGGTTGGTCACCGGTCGCGATGCTGCCCGCGAAGTCCTGGCGCGCAACGCCGGTCTCACCGTGGAGGCCGAGCAGAACCTGGTCCGAGCGGCAGCTGGACGCATGATGTTGACCGTCGACGGGGACGAACAGGCGCGCATGCGCAAGCCGTTCGAGGGCCCGTTCAAGGGCAGCGTGGTCCAGGACTACTACGCCACGCCGCTCCTGGAACTCGTGACAGAGCTCATCGATGCGTTCGTCGATCGTGGGGAGGTGGAGCTCGACGATGCGTTCGCCGCACCCTTCGCCATTCGCACCGCGGGTCAGTCCCTGGGCTTATCCCTCGACGACATCCCCGCCATGACCTCGATCTACTCTGCGATTGCCGGGGGAATGGACTACGACGGCGATCCCGAGCCGATCCGCCGCGCAGAGGCAGCCTGCGAGCAGCTCAACGCGATCCTGCTCCCCGAACTCGAACGCAACCGACACCACCCGGGACACTCGCTCACTGCGCTTCTCGCGAAGGATCCGCAGGGGTTGACCGATGACGAGATCGTTGCGCAGTTGCGCGTGGTGATGTTCGGTGCGATCGAGACCATTCAGGCGTCGGTCCTGACCACCCTCACGCTGCTGCTGCAGCACCCCGATCAGTTGGCGGAGGTGCGTACTGATCGTGGGCTTCTCGCCAATGCCCAGGAGGAGGCGCGGCGCCTGATTCCGCCTGTGGCTTTCATGGAGCGGTGGACCCAGGATGACAAGGTGATCGCCGGAGTGGAGATTCCGGCGCGGGAGTTCATCGGCATCTCAGTGGTCGCCACCAACCGCGACCC
Source organism: uncultured Bifidobacteriaceae bacterium (assembly GCA_964495555.1). Lineage (GTDB taxonomy): Bacteria > Actinomycetota > Actinomycetes > S36-B12 > S36-B12 > VGCC01. The sequence goes on from CAZBWA010000056.1 coordinate 5,737, forward strand.
GGCGACGTTTGCGAACCCCAACTCCTTTGACATCCATCGGGACAACTCCAACAAGGGCCTGTCCTTCTCCTTCGGACCGCACGCCTGCCTCGGCATCCACATGGCCCGACTCCAGACCAGGATCGCCGTGGAGCAGTTGATCACCCGGCTGCCTGGCCTGGAACTCGTTTCCGCCGGACCCGCCTCAGGCTTCGCCTTCCGGCGACCCACCAACGTCACCGTGCGTTGGTAGCGCCCCGCATCGGTAGTCTTGTGGGGAATTCCCGTTCTCCCAAGAACGAGGGTCGCTAGCTCAACGGTAGAGCTGCGGACTTTTAATCCGTAGGTTCGGGGTTCGAGCCCCCGGCGACCCACGGTCAATCTGTGATGATGCGAAGGGTCAGCGTCACGCGCGAGCCTTCGGCGAGACCCAGCTCTCGGCGCACCTGCTTCTTGAGCGGCACTATGTAGGTCCCGTTCTTCGAATCCGGAAAAATCGATGTCCGCCAGGTTGTGCGCTTCGAGGTGACGTCCACGCGCACGCTCCCGAAACCCCGCAATCGGCCTTCCATCAGATCGAGGATCTCATCGGCGATGTCCTCGGGCAGGCTCACGAAGTGCCAGGCTGAGTCTCCCTGCCATAACCAGACGGTCGAGGAGAAGCGGAACGTGTCGCCCACGCCGCCAGTGTTCCAGTTCCGCATGCCCGGCTCGAGCCTGCGGCTCTAGCATCACGACGTGGTCACGACTATGCCTGGCGGTCACGCGTGAGAGTCCTGGCCATCGATCAGGGCACCTCGGGCACGAAGGCGATCGTCGTCGACTCGGAGGGCCGCATCGAGGCTCTCGCCGAGGTGCCGATCCGTCCCAGCTACGGATCCGGATCGAGCGTCGAGCAGGATCCGGCCGCACTGCTCGCATCCGTTTTCGAGGCGGGTCGTTCCGCCGTCGCGAGTGCGGGCGGTGCGATCGATGCGGTCACGCTGGCGAATCAGGGAGAGTCCGTGGTGGCCTGGGACCCGGAATCGGGGGACCCGCTCACGCCCGTGATCGTGTGGCAGGACGGGCGATCTCAGGAGATCTGCGACGAGATGCGAGAGGAGGCGGACTTCCTCGCCGCACGCACCGGGCTCGTCCTCGACCCGTACTTCACCGCGCCCAAGATGACGTGGCTGCGGCGTCATCTGACGCGCAAGGGTGTCGTGACGACCACGGACACGTGGATCGTGCACGCACTCACCGGTGAATTCGTCACCGACGTGACAACAGCGAGCCGGTCACTCCTCCTTGATATTGATAAGGGCGAGTGGGACGCGGACGTGGTGGAGCGTTTCGGGCTGGCATCGGAGGCGCTGCCGCGCATCGTGCGATGCGATGAGATCGTCGGTGGGACATCTGCCTTCGGAGCCGAGGTGCCGGTGACCGGCTTAATCGTGGATCAGCAGGGCGCACTCCTCGCCGAGTCGTGTCTCCGCCCCGGTCAGGCGAAGTGCACCTACGGCACCGGTGCATTCATCCTCGCAAACATCGGGGCGACGGCCCTGCGCTCGCGCGATGGGCTGACCACGTCGGTTGCGTGGGCGACCCGCGATGGGGTGGCCTACTGCGTGGACGGGCAGGTGTTCACCGTCGCCTCCGCCCTGCGGTGGATGACCGATGCGGGGCTGCTCGAGGGTGACGTGGACACCGCGGTCGCCGAGGACTCCGATGGTGTGCTGTGTATCCCTGCCCTGGCTGGGCTGGGCGCGCCCTGGTGGCGCTCGGACGCCCACGCGTCGTTCACGGGTCTATCCCTCTCCACCACGCGCGGCCATCTGGTGCGCGCGGTGCTGGAGGGCGTGGCCGCGCAGGTACGCGAGTTGGTCACGGTGATGGCCGGGGAGGGTGGGGTCACGAGTTTGCGCGTGGACGGCGGTCTGACCCAGTCCGCCGCGTTCATGCAGATCCAGGCCGACGTGCTGCAGCGCCCCGTCGAGGTGTACCCGTCGCCGCACGCGACCGCACTGGGCACCGCCGCCCTGGGGCGGATGGCGCTGAGTCCTGGCATGCTCGTCGAGAACGCGGTGTGGGAGTGGAAACCTGCGCGCGTATTCGAACCGCAGTGGTCACGGGAAAGGGCCGAGGAGCACATGGAACGTTGGCGCCGGACTCTCACCTCGAGCCTCGGGAATCGCTGATGCGCACCTTCGACGTCGTCATCATCGGCGGTGGCGTGGTGGGCACCGCGGTTGCCCGTCACCTCGGTGGGTTCGACCTCTCCGTGGCACTGATCGAGGCCCGGGGGGACGTGGGTGATGCCACGAGCAAGGCCAACACCGCCATCCTGCACACCGGGTTCGACGCCGTCCCAGGGTCCCTCGAGTCAACGCTCGTCGCGCGTGGATTCTCCCTGCTGAAGGAGTACGCGAGAGTGGTCGGGATCCCGGTCGAGGAGATCGGGGCGATCCTCGTGGCCTGGACTCCGGAGGAACTCGCGGAGTTGCCGACGTTGCTCGCGAAGGCCGAGAAGAACGGGTACCACGCCTGTCGCATCATCGATGTGGACGAGGTCTACGCCGCATTGCCGAACCTCGGTCCTGGCGCACTCGGTGGACTCGTCGTGCCCGACGAGGGGATCATCTGCCCGTGGACCACGCCCTTGGCGTACGCCACCGAGGCGCACCTGCGTGGCGTCGAGTTCCTCCTCGATTGCGCCGTACAGGGGGTCGATATCGGTGCCGACTCGACGACTTTGCACACCACCCACGGACCCGTCGGAGCGCGGTGGGTCGTCAACGCGGCCGGTCTGGGTGCGGATGTGGTGGATGGGTTCTTCGGCTACTCGCGTTTCACCGTGGTGCCGCGCCGCGGGGAGTTGATCGTCTACGACAAGTTCGCCCGCGGGTTGGTAGATCACATCGTGCTGCCCGTGCCGACAGCAAAGGGCAAGGGTGTGTTGGTCAGCCCCACCATCTACGGCAACGTGATGCTCGGGCCCACCTCGGAGAACCTGATCGATCGCGCGGATACCTCGACGACAGAGGAGGGTTTCGAGTTCCTGCTCACCAAGGGCAGTGTGATCATGCCGCGCCTTCTGGACGAGGAAGTAACCGCGAGTTACGCGGGATTACGCGCATCCACGGAACAGAGCGATTACGTCGTCGAGATCGACGCGCCACAGCGCTACCTCCTGCTCGGCGGAATCCGATCCACCGGGTTGACCGCATCGATGGCCCTGGCCGAGCACGCAGCCGGGATGCTGACGGACGCGGGACTGGGGTTACGCACGCGCACTCAACTCCCGGACCCGCCGCGGATGCCAGCCATCGGCGAGGCGACGGAACGCCCGTACCAGCGAGCCGACCTGATCGAACGCGATGCCGAGTACGGCCGGATCGTGTGCTTCTGTGAACGCGTGACGCGTGGGGAGATCCGCGATGCCCTCGCTTCCTGGCTGCCGCCGCGTGACGTCGATGGTCTGCGGCGCCGGACCCGCGCCCTGATGGGCCGCTGCCAGGGCTTCTACTGCGGTGCCGAGGTGGAGTCGATGCTTGCCGAGCGGACGCCATCGTGACGTCGACCCGCATGGACGTCGATGTCCTGGTCATCGGGGGAGGACCCGCGGGACTGAGCGCTGCGCGCGAGGTGTGCGGACGCCTCGGTGCCTCGGTCACGGTCGTCGACCGTGAGTCGAGCGCCGGTGGCATCCCCCGCCACAGCGACCACCCGGGCTACGGCATTCGTGACCTGCGTCGACTCATGTCGGGTCCCGCGTATGCGCGCGAGCTCACCGACCGCGCTGCCGCCGCGGGCGCACGCATCCTCACCTCGACGACGGTCACGGGATGGTCCGGTGAGAGGACAGTGTGGGTCTCCAGCCCCGAGGGTCGATTCCCGATCACCGCGTCGTCGATCCTGCTCGCCACCGGAGCCCGCGAACGACCGCGCACCGCACGCATGGTTCCCGGTGATCGCCCCGCAGGGGTGTTCACCACGGGGCAACTGCAGAACACGGTCCACCTGCATCATCGGTGGGTGGGTAGCCGTGCGGTGATCGTCGGGTCCGAGCTCGTGAGCTGGTCCGCCGCCGTGACGCTGCGCGAGGCCGGGTGTCGGACTGTCCTCATGACTTCCGAGCAGCCGCGACTCGAGGCCTACGCCGCGTTCACCGTGCCCGGCAGTGTTGCGCTGCGCTTCCCCACCGCCCGGCGCACACGTGTCACGCGCGTGATGGGCAAGGACCGGGTCACCGGCGTAGAGATCGAGAACCTCGACACCGGCCAACGGCGTGTGATCGCCTGCGACACAGTCGTCTTCACCGGTGACTGGATCGCTGATGGTGAGCTGGCGCGCATGGCCGGTGTGGTGATGGACGGTGTCACGGGTGGACCGGTGGTGGACACGGCACTGCGGACGTCGGCACCCGGCGTGTTCGCAGCGGGCAATCTGGTCCATCCGGTCGACACCGCAGATGTCGCGGCACTGGGCGGTGTGCATGCGGCACGTCAGATCGAGCGTTACCTCGGTTCAGGGGACGAAGGCCTCTCGGGAGTGCGGATCCTTGCCGATCCGCCGTTGCGCTGGATATCCCCGGGCATCCTGCGCGCCGGTGATCCACCGCCGGCGCGTGGGCGCTATCTGGCGTGGGTGGACGACTTCGTCACCGCCCCTCGGGTGGTGATCCGTCAGTCGGGCACCGTGGTCGCCGAGCGCCGACTTCCCTGGCCGGCGGCGCCCGGTCGGGTGTTCCGGATACCGAGCGCGATGTTCGTTGGCGTGGATACGTGTGCGGGAGACGTGAGCGTCGGAATCGCCTGACTGGTCATTGTCGGCCTGGGGCGGAACTGGACCATGCATGACATCGGGCGAGTGGGAACAGTGGTGGTCGACGTACTTCCCGTTCCTCTCCGAAAGCAGGCTGCATGTCCCCGAAGAAGCTCCTCGTTACCTGCGTCGCACTGATCGCGGGCCTGGGCCTGGTGGCCCCGGCCGCACAGGCGGCCCCCAACAGCAATAAAGCCAATGTGTCGATCCTCCACGCCATCCCGGCGGGGAAGGGTGCCGATGTGGTCGACGTCTACGCCGACAACGTCCGACTGTTGAATAACCTCACACCGGGTCAGTTGCGCACGGTCAAGGTGCGCCCCGGCAGCTATGACATCGGTGTTTACGCCGACGGCTCCACCCCCGAGTCCGGGGAGCCGCTCCTCTCGATCGACAACGCTCGTTTCCTGGCGGGGACCTGCACCACGATCACCGCGAACCTCGATGCATCCGGTGCCCCCGCGACGAACAAATTCGCCGATTGCGCGGCGCGCAACCCAGTGGGCGTGGGTCGCCTCACGGTGCGCCACATCGCAGCCGCACCCGCCGTGGACTTCCGGGCGAACGGCGAGGTCCTCTTCGGGAACCTGACCAACGGCGCCTCAGCCACGAAGCAGGTTCCGGCGGCCGACTACGCCATCACCGTCACGTTGGCCAGCAACGACGGTGTCGTCCTCGGACCTGCCACGGTGAACGCGGTGCGGCCCTTCAACACCATCGTCTACGCCTGGGGATCGGCGACTGACGGGACATTGGCCCTCGCCTTCCAGCGGGTCAACGCGAAATAGGAGTGGGGGAACGCCGACCGAGGGTCGGCGTCCCTCACTTCGCGTCGAGCTTGGCCTGGAGGGAAGCGACCATCGTCTTGAGCTCGGCGAGCTCGTTGAGTACTTCCGTTGCGGGGTCGGGTGGCGCGGACTTGCCACGCGCCAGACTGGCGGCCACGGTGGCTGTGACGGTACTGAGCACGCCGATGCCGACGAACATGATCAATATGGCCAGCAGCCGACCGATCGAGGTGACAGGAACGAAGTCGCCGTAACCGACGGTGGTGATCGTCTCGAAGCCCCACCAGATCGCAT
>CAZBWA010000057.1:0-11494 GCA_964495555.1 uncultured Bifidobacteriaceae bacterium
GGGGTTACCGTCCGGGCCCTCGGGGTTGACGTAGATGAGGCCCATCTGGACCGCGGCCAGCGGGTTGGCCAACTCACGATCGCCGGAGTAGCGGGCATCACCGAGCCATTCGGCTTCGGTGCCCCAATAGGTCTCGTCATGCTCGTACACGTCGGCGCGGCCGCCGCCGAATCCGAATGTCTGGAAGCCCATGGACTCCAGCGCCACGTTGCCGGTGAGGATGAACAGGTCACCCCAGGAAAGCTCGCGACCGTACTTCTGCTTGATCGGCCAGAGCAGGCGACGCGCCTTGTCCAGGTTGGCGTTGTCCGGCCAGCTGTTCAGCGGCGCGAAGCGCTGCATGCCCGAGCCGCCGCCACCGCGGCCGTCACTCGTGCGGTAGGTGCCGGCGGCGTGCCACGCCATGCGGATGAAGAAGGGTCCGTAATGGCCATAATCGGCCGGCCACCAATCCTGGGAGTCGGTCATCAAGGCGCGCAGATCGGCCTTGACCGCGGCGAGGTCCAGGGTCGCGAACTCGGCGGCATAGTCGAAGTCCTCGCCCATGGGATTGGTTGCGGGGGGATTCGGGTGCAGGATCCGAAGGTTCAGGCGGTTGGGCCACCAGTCATCTACCTGGGTTCCGCCCTGCGACATGCCCCGTGTGACCGGGCACTTGCTCTCACTTGCCATTGTGTCCTCTTCCCTAGTGGTGATCGTTGTTCAGACGGATGCGCGCTGACACTGCGGGCAGCGCCCCCAGTAAGCCACGTCGGCCTCGTCGATGACGAAGCCTTGGTCGTCCGATGCGGTCAAGCAGGGGGCAGAGCCCACTGCGCACTCCACATCAGCCAGGGTGCCGCACTCGCGGCAGATCACGTGGTGATGGTTGTCACCGACGCGATCCTCGTAGCGCGCAGCGGATCCGATCGGCTGGATCCTGCGCACCAGACCGGCCTCGACAAGTAGCCCGAGGGTGTCGTAGACCGATTGACGGGAGATCGATCCGATCTCCGCTCGTGCCGCCTCCGTGACCTCGTCGGCGGTGGCGTGGGGGAAGCGGGACACCGCCGAGAGGACCGCCAATCGTTGCGCGGTCACGGTGACCCCGTGCTCGCGCAACACCTCGGCGGATCCGGCCATGCCACGACCCTAGGTGAGTCTCTGGACCTTGTCCAAAGATGGATTGCGTCCACCCTGACCGCGGTCTATCGTCCGCCCGTGCCCGGGCGCCGGAAGGTCGAGAAGTTCGTGGTCGCTGTGGCCACGGTGCTCATCACCCTGATCGTCCCCGGCCTCGTCCTCAGCCGCCTCGGCCTCACCGGCGCAGGGGTTGTCGGCCTGGCAGGACTGTCGGCGGTCATCGCCACCGCGGTCCTCGGCTGGCGGGTCGGCGCGCTCACCGGCGTGCTCGTCACGGTCGGCACGGTGCTGGCCGATGCCGCTGCGGGGTCGTGGCTCGCAGCAACCATCGTCATGGTGCTGGCATCGATGCTCTACGGCTTCAGCGCCCAGCGCGGCTGGCAGCGCGGGGTGATCCTCGCCCCGATCGCCCTGGCCTTCGTCATCGCCGAACCACCGACCGGGGGGTGGTCGGTCGACAGGCCGCTGCTCATGGTCGCGGTGACCACCGCCGCGACCGTGACGTTCGGCGTCCTGGTGGCCACCCTGCTCTCGCGCGGATCGGCACCGAAGCCCGAGCACCCCGTGCCCCCCGTGCGCACTCGAGGATTCGCGATCATGCTCGGCGTAGCCGCCGCGATCACGACCCCGATCACCGTGGTGGCCGGCTGGGGCCACGCGGGTGGGTGGTTGATCATGACTCCGATCATCGTGATTCAACCGTTGCTGCGAGATGCAGTGGGCAAGTCCCTACGTCGTGCGGCCGGAACGATTGCCGGGTTCATCATCGCCTTCGGTATCTCCGTGGTGATCCCCGAGAGCTGGTTTCTCTACGCCATCGGCGCGGTAGCTGCAGGATTCGCCCTCTATGCCATGGGCCGGCCCTGGGATTACAGCATCGTCGCCACTGCGGTGACCGTGGCGGTCGTTCTCCTGGAGGGCGTGTCGACGTCGGTCGAGGACACGGGTCGATGGCGGCTGATCGCCACGCTCCTGGGAGCCGGAATCGCCGTGGCCCTGAGTGCCGCGATGACACCTCTTTATATGAGGGAGACCGAACGCCTCGACAAGCCCCGCGAATCCGCTACCTAGGGACGTCCCCAGCGGGCCGGTTGCACCGGATGGGGGAACTTCGGATCCATGCCATCCCCGGAGGAGCGACCGATCAGGCCGCGATACATCCAGGGGACAACGTCGCGCACGAACCATCGTGCGTCCTCCCATGCGTCGGGAGGAGAAGGTGAAACCTCGGGTTCGGGAACGGTGTGACTCGCGACTCCCAGGCGCTGCAGGACGGCATCGGCGATCAGTGCATGTCCCGCGGTGGTCAGGTGGATCTTGTCTGGTGCCCACATCATGTCCTCATACAGGCGTGGCAGATCCCACAGGTCGACCAACGTCGCGCCGAAGTGGTCGGCGGATCGACGGATGGACTCGTTGAACTCCTGGGCGCGCGCACCCGAACGTGTGGTCATGGGGATGCGGATGCGGGGATCGAAGCCGGTGAAGACCACGACGTGCGCTCCGGAGTCGACGAGGCGTCCGAGGGTGGCGTGCGCGAGGCGATTGAGTGTCGTGACGTCTGTGGAGAGGCGGATGATGTCGTTGGCCCCCGCGCCGATGCTGATCAGGTCCGGTTCCCAGTCGATCGCGACGGGGACCTGCTCCGTAGCGACCTGGCGCATCTTCTTGCCGCGGATGGCGAGATTGACGTAGTCGAGTTCGGGATTGTCCTGCGCGAGCCGCGCGGCCACCATGTCCGCCCACCCGCGATGCGTTCCATCGGGACGCTCATCCGACAGCCCCTCCGTGAAGCTGTCCCCGAGAGCGACGAACCGATGGAACATGACTACTCGTAGACGATGACCTGACGCTGCATGCGTAGGGACATGACGAGTGCGACGATCCAGCCGATGATCGTCCACCCCAGGAGCAGGTTGACCCAGAACACGGACCAGTGGGGCACCTCGCGCACCGCTGCGATAGCCCAGGGGAGCATGTAACCGGCGGTGATGATCGCCACGATGACGGCAATGACCTTCGTCGCCGTCGAGGAGCGGGCCGCGGGCTCGATACGTGCGTTGTCCATGGCCGGAGCCTAGGACCACAATGGGGTCGTGGAGGGAAATCGGGCTATCTGGAGCATCCGCTCGCACGATTCCGTGCTGTCCATCGGCTCCCGTAACTCGATCCTGTCCGTCGGATCCACCGGCTCCGCGTTCTCGATCGGTTCCATCGGCTCCTTCGCGAGCATCGGATCGGTCGGCTCCTTCGCCAGCGCCTTCAGCATCCTGTCCGCGCTCTCTGTCGGCGGCGTGATGGCCTGGCGTCATCGCCGGGGCTCCTGACGTCGATGACCCCCGACGCACGCGGCCGCTACCCGTGGCCGACCTCCGGTCCGTGGTTGCGCGTGATGAACGCCACCACCCTCGATGGCTCCGTCGGAGGAGCCGACGGGCGGAGCCGCGCCATCTCCTCGCCGGCGGACCGTGCCGCGATGGCGGAGGTACGACGCCTCAGCGATGCCGTCCTCATCGGCGGTGCCACGTTGCGTATCGAGCGATACCGCCCCATGACCGCCGCCGACCCCGAGGGTCGTGCGGCTGCGGGGCTGGGGCCGGCACCGGTCCTCGTCATCCTCAGCGGGTCCTGCGACCTTCCCTGGGAGGAGCCCGTCTTCACGGAGTCGGCGATCCCGCCCATCGTCGTGACGTCTGCGTCGGCAGATGCGGAGCGGCTGGCGCAGGCGCGACGCACATGCGATGTCATCGAACTCCCCGAGGTGTCGTTGCGGATGCAGTCCGTCGTCACGTCCCTACGGCAACGCGGGCTCATGCGCATCGCATGCGAGGCAGGACCACGTGTAGTGGCTCAGATGATCGATGAGGATGTCGTCGATGAGCTCGACATCACCTTCGCGCCGATCCTGGCCGGTCAATCATCGCCGGGGACCGCGGTGACGACGCCGAGTCGATGGACGTTGGCGGAGCACTGGGTTGTCGATGGATTCCTCTTCACCCGGTACCTGCGCGCGAGCACGTTAGCCTGACGGGATGATCACCGCCGCGACGATCGCCCGGTTGCAGAGCGAGTACCCGGGGCTGCTCGAGGCCCCTGTCGCCCCGTTCGTCATCGATGGTGTCGCCTTCGATACGGATGTCGATCCCGTGGTGATGGGAGTCGTCAATCTGTCACGCGACTCGACCTATCGCGAGAGCATCGCCATCTCCGCGGACTCGGCGGTGCGCAAGGCGCGCCTCCAATTCGCCGAGGGCGCCCACGTGGTCGACCTCGGAGCCGAGTCCAGTCGCGCCGATGCCGCCCGAGTCGGAGCCACGACGCAGATCGATCAACTCGTTCCGGTGATCGAGCAATTGACGGCACTCGGAGTCCCCACCTCCGTCGAGTCCTACGAACCGTCCGTCGTGGACGCCTGCCTGCGGGCGGGCGCAGGCGTCCTCAACCTGACAGGGAGCGACCCCGGCGATGAGATGCTCGCGATCGCGGCCGAGAACCAGGCATCGGTGGTGATGTGTTACGTCCCCGGTGCGCACGTGCGCGATGGTTCCCCCTTCACCATCCACGACGATCCGATTCCCCCACTCGTCGAACATTTCGGCCCGCGGATCGAGCGTGCGCGTGCGCTCGGGGTGACGTCGCTCGCCTTGGATCCGGGGCTCGGGTTCTTCTACGGGGCGGGCATCACCCCTCGGGAGAAATACCTGCACCAGGCGCAGGTCCTCGCCCACTCGTTCCGGTTGCGCTCGCTGGGACTTCCGGTGTGCCAGATCATGCCCCACGCCTTCGACCTGTTCGAGGAGAGATTCCACGCCGGAGAGCCGTTCTTCACCGTCCTGGCGCGCCTGGGGGGTGTCGGGGTCTTCCGTGTGCATGAAGTGGCGGACGTTGCTCGAGTTCTCGTTGCGATGGGTGAACTCTCGGTCTGACCGGCAAATGCTGGCGTCCGGGACTTTCCTGGGTAACGATGGAGTAACGATCCGCACCCGAGGAGGCCCCATGTCCGAGACCAGGTCCCGACTCAGCCGGAACGCCGCGAAGCACAAGCCCCACCGCACCGAGGAGCGCTTCTTCGCCGCCCGCGGGGATGCACGTCATGCCTGCGAGGAGTTGCGCTCGATCATTCGCCGGTCGAGCATCCACGATGCGATGAAGCACGACCTGCTCACCGCTGTCGCCCGTGCGGAGGCGCGGCTATCCGGATTGACGCCCACCGCCTCGCATCCCGGAGCCAGTGCGAAGGAGATCGGCAAGCATGTCGGTCACCTGCGCATCGCCGAGGTGTGGATCGCCGCAGCGGACCGCGTGCTCGGCCGCATGAGCGGTGCCGGGCCGACTGCCCTCCGTCGCGAACTCGAGGAACGGCAGGAAGCCGTCATGTGGTGCGTGCGCGCGGAGAAATGGGATGGCCACCTCACCGCCGCGGTGACCCAGCTCGAGGTCACGGTCAAGGAGGCGGAGGTGTACGCCTCACGCAAGGCCGGGTGACCACCTGGGTCATCCTGACCGGGGGCGAGTCCCGTCGCATGGGTCAGGACAAGGCCGCGCTGCAGGTCGGTGACTCGACGTTGCTGGATCGGGCCATCGCGGCCGTCGGTGAGCACCGAATCGTCGGCCCCGAGGTGCGCGGGGGGCCGGCGCACGCGCTCGTCACCACGGCTCGCGAGATGGACACGGATGCGATCGGCGTGCTCGCGGTGGACATGCCCTTCGCCGCGCGGATCGTTCCCGCGCTGCGGGAGGCCTGGTCTGTGTGCGGAGCCGATGCGCTGCTCGCGCGCGACGAGCGACCGCAGTGGTTATGCGGCATTTACAGACGTCAGGAACTTTTAGCAGCAGCACGGGAGTTCCCCTCCACTGAGGGTCTGCCGATGTGGCGGATCGGGGAACGACTGACCGTCGAGTACCTCCCGGTCACGGATACTGTGGCGCTCTTCGACGTGGACACGCCCACCGACCTGGAGTGGGCCACCCGTCGCCTGCGGGAGGAGTCGGTCGATGGAGAGAGATCTCGCACAGACGGTTGATGCGTGGCTCGCCCGGTGCGCACCCGCACTCGGGGTCCCCGTCCCCGAGGACCTCGACACCATCCTCGACATCGCCGCGGTCTGCGCCCATCAGGTCGCACGTCCCACGGCTCCCCTCACCACGTTTCTCGCGGGGTATGCAGCTGCCCACGGGATGACCCCGGCGCAGGCCCGGGCCATCATCGGTGAGTTGGCCCACGGCGATGGGTGAGGTGTCCTGGCGCGAGGCGAGGAGCATCGCGGCTGGGATCCCCGGTGACGTATGGACCGAGGACGTCGTCCTCGCCGATGCCGATGCACGTGTCCTAGCTGAGGACATCCAGGCCCTGGTCGACCTGCCGGGTGCGCCTGCGGCGGCGATGGACGGCTGGGCCGTGGATGGTCCGGGTCCGTGGCGCATCGTCGGCACCGTGTCCGCGGGTGACGACCGCGCTTCGCAGATCAGGGAGGGGGAGTGTCTGCGCATCGGAACCGGCGCGCTGATCCCGCACGGCTGCACGCGTGTCGTCCCATGGGAGTGTGCCCGGGTCGAGGGCGCCCACGTCACGGAGGTCGACGCGTCGACGAAGCCGCACGTACGTCCTCGCGGGGAGGAGAGGCGCGCGGGAGACGTCGTCGCGTCGCGTGGCACCCGACTCAACCCGGCATTGATCGGCCACATCGCGACGCTGGGTCATGATCGGGTACGCGTGGCCAGACCTCCGTCGGTCCATCTGATCGTGCTGGGAGACGAAGTCGTGACGTCGGGCCTGCCACGCGGGGGTGAGGTGCGCGATGCCCTCGGCGTCCAGATCCCGATGTGGATCGCTCGCTGGGGGGGACGTGTCGAGACGGTCACGTGGCTGCGCGACGATCCGCGGTCCCTCGTGGCGGCGCTCACGGATGCCCCGGCGAGCTCGATCGTGGTGACGACGGGGGGAACGGCGCGCGGGCATCGGGACCATCTGCGCGAGAGTTGGATCGCCACGGGTGGCGCGTGGCCGGTCGACGGCGTGCACGTACGTCCCGGACATCCCATGATGCTGGGCCTGCGCGGGGACACCACCGCGATCGGCCTCCCCGGCAATCCCTTGAGTGCCCTCGTGGCCATGGTGACCCTCGTGGCGCCGGTACTGCGGCGGCGCCTCGGCACGACCCCCGGTGATGCCGAACAGGTGCGCATGCCGATGACGGTGCGTGCGGAGACCACCCGTCTGATCGTCGGTCGTCGCGCCCTTGGTGACTTCGTCGGAGTCGAGCGGGTGGCGTCCTCGATGCTGGCGGGGCTGGCCGAGGCCGAGGGATGGGCGGTGGTGGACCCTCCCGGCATCGATGCCGGGGGGGTCGTCGAATGGCTTCCCGTCCCGTGGGGTATATCCTACTGATCTTGTATGAAATAGGAGGAACCGTGTCCGACACCCCCGAGTCCATGACGATCATCGCCTTCAGCGGCGATCTCGACAAACTCTGGCCGACGATGATCCTGAGCTCCACGGGCGCCGCCAGCGGTATGGATGTCACCGTGTTCTTCACCTTCTGGGGATTGTTCCCGCTCGTGCGTGATGACGTGCGCATCACGGGTAGCGACGCGATGACCAAGATGCTCGCGGGTATGAACGCCCCTGGGTTCACCAAGGCCAAGCTCTCGAAGCTCAACATGGGGGGCATGGGCAGCTGGATGATGCGCAAGGTGGCGGGCAAGAACAATGTCCTCCCACCCGAGCAGCTTTTCGAGATGGCCCAGGAGATGGGCGTGAAGATGTGGCCCTGCCAGATGACCATGGACCTGTTGGGCATCAAGCCCGAGCAGATGCGGTCCGGCCTAGGCGAGCCCGTGGGTGCCGCGACCGCCTTGGCACGCATGTCCAAGTCGCAGATCAACCTGTTCATCTAGTCGTAGAGTGGAGGGACCATGGAGGATGTGACGACCACCGTCGACGCGAAGGGGCAGGCATGCCCCATGCCCGTGCTCATGACGGCCAAAGCGGCGAAGGAACTCCTGGCGGGCCAGGTCATGCTCGTCGAAGCCACGGACGCGGGCGCCCGCTCAGACATCCCGACCTGGGTGACCCAGACGGGCAACGAGCTCGTGGATTCGTCGGACGAGGGCACTGTCCTGAGGTTCTGGATCCGAAAGAAGTGACGTAGGTGCGATACGGGTTCGCGATCGATCAGCGCACCTGCATCGGATGCCACGCCTGCACGGTCGCGTGCAAGACCGAGCACGAGATCCCGATCGGACAGTTCCGTACCTGGGTCAAGTACGTCGAGAAGGGCGAGTACCCCAGCACGACCCGCGCCATGGGGGTCATGCGCTGCAATCACTGCACGAACGCCCCCTGCGTCACCGCCTGCCCCACCCAAGCCCTGTTCATCCGACCTGACGGAATCGTCGACTTCGACTCCTCGCAGTGCATCGGCTGCAAGATGTGCATGCAGGCGTGTCCCTACGACGCGATCTACATCGACGCGGAGACGCACACTGCCGCGAAGTGCAACTTCTGCGCCCATCGCATCGATCAGGGGCTGGAGCCGGCGTGCGTGCAGGTCTGTCCCACGGAGTCGATCTGGATGGGGGACATCGACGATCCCACCAGCGGCATCAGTCGTTTCCTGAGCATCGAGCCGATCACCGTGCGCACCCCCGAGCAGGGGACCCGACCCAACGTGTACTACGTGGGCGCGGACCAGACCGTGCTCGATCCACTGGCCGCGCCGGTGGAGGGCACGTATATATGGGCGAACCCCGACCCCCTCCGCTTGGAGACGGCCGGTGACCTTCCTGGGGACCCCCTCACGCGGGCCCGCCTCACCCTCAACACTGCGCACCCACGTCCGTGGGGGTGGAGGGTCTGGACGTACCTATGGACCAAGTCCATCGCCGCGGGAGCACTCTTGCTGGCCGGACTGCTGGCCGTGACGACCACGGATCGGTCGATCCTCGTCACGACGATCGCACCTTTCGTCGCCGTCATCTTCCTCGCGCTCACCGCGTTCCTCCTTGTGACGGACCTAACCCGACCCGCGCGATTCCTCTTCCTGCTCGACCCGCGCAAGTTCAACCGACGGTCGTGGCTGGCGATCGGGGGCGTCTTCCTGGGGCTGGGTGCGGCGGTCAGCGGCCTGTGGTTCCTCATCGGCGCCGTGGACACCCTCGGTATCGCGGACTACCTCCCCGTGATCGACGTGCTGGCCTGGCCCGCCATTCCGGCAGCCGTCATGGTGGCCGGGTACACCGCATTCCTGTTCGGTCAGGCCGAGGGTCGCGACCTCTGGCAGTCACCCGCGCTGTTCTGGCACCTGCAGGCTCAGGCGGTCATGGTGGGGTCCGGTGTGTTGATCCTGGCCGCCGAGGCCTTCGTGCCGGAGTCGGGAACGATCACGTGGCTGACATGGGCGCTCATCGCCGGAGTGTCCGCCCACCTGGTGATCACCGCCGTGGAGTTCGGCGGGAGACACTCGACCCGCAACGCGCAGATCGCGGCGCACGCGATCACCCGTGGTCGCTATGCGGTCCAGTTCTGGGGCGGCTCCATCGCGCTCTCGGCGCTCGCGGGCCTCCTGGCGCTCGTGACGGTGACGGGGGGCGATTCGCTCTGGGTGCTGATCGCCGCCGTACTCGTGCAGCCCGCCCTGCTGCTCCACGAACGTGTGTTCGTCACCGCCGCGCAGGACCCACCCCTGTCATGAGTGAAGGAGCGAAGGCATGACGCCACGCGATCCGGACGCACGTCGTCCTGCCGCCGCCCCGGTGGGCCCCGACGCACCCGAGTACGTAGGTCTGCGCTCTCGCGAGACCGTGTCGAACTACCCACCGGTCGATCAGTGGGACGACGTCGTCCTGTACGACGCCAAGGCGCATCCGCGCAAGGTCGAGCGCCACTACATGCTGGTACCGACCACATGCTTCAACTGCGAGGCGGGCTGCGGTCTCCTCGCCTTCGTCGACAAGGAGACCAAGGAAGTCGTCAAGATCGAGGGGAATCCGGCGCATCCGGGTTCGCGTGGACGCAATTGCGCCAAGGGTCCGGCGACGATCAATCAGACCTCCGATTCCGAGCGCATCCTGTATCCCCTCAAGCGCGTGGGACCGCGGGGATCCGCCCAATTCGAGCGGGTGTCCTGGGATGACGCCCTCGATGACATCGGGGGCCGCATCCGCACCGCCATCATCGAGAATCGTCGCAACGAGGTGATGTACCACGTCGGACGTCATGGTGAGGACGGGTTCATCGAGCGCGTCCTGCTGGCTTGGGGCGTTGACGGCAACAACACCCACACCAATATCTGCTCGGCCGGCGCGCGTTTCGGATACTCGGTGTGGGGTGGCTACGACCGCCCGTCTCCCGATCACGCGAATGCGAACGTGATCCTGCTGCTGTCCAGCCACCTCGAAGCCGGTCACTACTTCAATCCCCACGCCCAGCGCATCATGGATGCGAAGGTCAGGGGTGGAGCGACGATGATCGTGGTCGACCCGCGCTTATCCAACACGGCCTCCCACGCTGATGAGTGGGTGTCACCCTGGCCGGGGACCGAGGCCGCGCTGCTCCTCGCGATCGCTTCGCACATCCTGTCCACAGACCAGGTCGCCTGGGAGTACATCCGCCGCTGGGTCAACTGGACCGTCTACATGGACAACGTCCACCCGGGATCGGACTCGACCAACTTCGAGGCGTTCAAGCGTGCATTGGCCGATGACTACCGACGGTTCACACTGGAGTACGCAGCCGAGGAGTGCCGGATCCCGGTGGACCAAGTGCGTCGAGTCGCGGAGGCCGTCGCAGGCTGCAACGGTCGCCTGGCCGCGCACACGTGGCGCGCCGCCGGTGCGGGGAACCTCGGGGGATGGACCGTGGCGCGGGCACTGTTCTTCCTCACGGTCCTCACCGGAAGCGTCGGCCAGAAGGGCGGCACGAGCCCGAACGGGTGGAACAAGTTCATCCCGCACGGCCCGAACATGCCCGGGGGTCATGACTCGTGGAACGAGTTGCTGTGGCCCTCAGAGTTCCCCATGTCGACCAACGAGCTGTCGATGCTGTTGCCTCACTTCCTGCTCGATGGGCGCGGAAAGATCGACACGTACTTCTCCCGCGTCTACAACCCGGTCTGGACCAATCCCGACGGCTTCACCTGGATCGAGGCACTCTCCGACGAGAACCTGGTCGGTTGTCACGTGGCGATGACGCCCACGTGGAATGAGACCGCCGTCTGGGCCGACTACGTTCTTCCCTTCGGCCACAGCACCGAGCGGCACGACACCCAGTCCTATGAGCAGTACGCGGGCAAGTGGCTGGGATTCCGGCAGCCCGTACGTCGCGTCGCCTTGGAGAAGATGGGCGAGAAGATCGGTGACACGCGCGATGCCA
>CAZBWA010000058.1:0-11365 GCA_964495555.1 uncultured Bifidobacteriaceae bacterium
AGAGTCTCCGGATGACGGATGAGGAAGTCACCGAGAGCGACTGACAGCCCCATGACGTCGAGCAGACGCGCAAACGAGTCGGGGTCCGCGGCCCACCCGTTGATCCAACGTCGCCGCTCGGATTCAGCCCCGCCCTCCAGCAGGCGCGCCACCTGCACCAGAGCCAGGTCGGGGTCGGCGCATACCGAGATTGCAGACGCGACCTGGTCGCCCATCTCCGCCTGGATCTGGGCGAAGGAAGCGGACTCGAGGATGCGCTCGGCACGCTCGGGATCCCGGAAGCCGGAGCGCGCCAGCCGCATCGCGGGGGCCGACGGCCGCTCGGAGGTCACAGTGAGGGAAGGTACCTCTCGAGCTCCCAGCGGGTCACCTGCCGGCGATAGTCCTCCCACTCGGCGCGCTTGTTGCGGAGGAAGAAATCGAAGACGTGCTCGCCGAGGGTCTCGGCAACCAGCTCGGACCTCTCCATCACGGCGATGGCCTGGTTCAGGCTCGCGGGCAGCGGCTCCATCCCCAGGGCGCGACGCTCTGCCGGCGTCAACGCCCAGACATCGTCCTCGGAGCCCGGTGGCAACTCGTAGGACTGCTCGATCCCCTTCATCCCCGCGGCCAGCAGGACCGCGAAGGCAAGGTAGGGGTTCGTCGCGCTGTCCATGGCCCGGTATTCGATGCGCGTGCTGTTCCCCTTGGACGGCTTATACATGGGGACGCGGATCAGAGATGAACGATTGTTGTGCCCCCAGCAGATCCACGCGGGAGCTTCCGCGCCACCGGCGATGCGCTTATAGGAGTTCACCCACTGGTTAGTCACCGCCGTGATCTCGGGTGCGTGCACCAGCAGCCCGGCGATGAAGGAGCGGGCAACCTTGGACAGTTGGTACTCCGCGCCGGGCTCGAAGAAGGCGTTGCGGTCGCCCTCGAAGAGAGAGAGGTGCGTGTGGAGGCCGTTGCCCGGGTGGTCGCGGAAAGGCTTGGGCATGAACGAAGCGAAGAGCCCCTGCTCGAGGGCCACCTCCTGGACGACGAGCCGGAAGGTCATCAGATTGTCCGCCGTGGTCAGGGCGTCGGCGTAGCGCAGATCGATCTCCTGCTGTCCCGGCCCGCCCTCGTGGTGGCTGAACTCCACCGAGATACCCATCGCCTCGAGCATCGTGATGGCTTGGCGACGGAAGTCATGCCCGATGCCGTGCGGCGCGTTATCGAAGTAGCCGTAGTGATCCACGGGCGTGGGGACGTCTCCGGGTTCGGGCATCCCCTTGAACAGATAGAACTCGACTTCTGGGTGCGTATAGAAGGTGAAGCCGAGATCGGCTGCCTTGGCCAGACTCCGCTTGAGCACGTGCCGCGGATCGGCATAGGAGGGCGAGCCGTCGGGAAGCAGGATGTCGCAGAACAGTCGCGCCACTCCGGGACCCTCGGTGCGCCACGGGAGGATGGAGAACGTGCTCGCGTCGGGACGCGCGATCATGTCGGACTCGTAGACGCGCGCGAAACCCTCGATCGCCGAACCGTCGAAGCCGATGCCCTCGGCGAAGGCACCCTCCAACTCCGCAGGGGCGATCGCGACGGACTTCAAGGTGCCCAGGACGTCGGTGAACCACAGGCGCACGAAGCGGATGTCCCGCTCCTCAATGGTCCGGAGAACGAACTCAGCCTGCTTATCCATGTGCCCATAGTGGCCGCGGCCTTGTTACGGGGAGGTTAAGCACGCCGAACTACCCTGACGGGATGAGCGGCTCCCCGGGTGAGGTTCGGCTGCGCGTCTGCCTGGCTCAGATCAATCCCATCGTGGGGGATCTCGCCGCGAACACCGCGTTGATGACCGAGTCCCTACGGGTGGCGAAGGATGCCGGTGCCCATCTCGTGGTGTTCCCGGAGTTGGTGCTCGACGGCTACCCGGTCGAGGACCTCGCGCTACGCCCTTCGTTCCAGCACGCCAGTCGTGCGGCACTGCACGCGTGGGCCACGCACGTCGACGCCCTCGGCCTCGGCGATGTCGCCTGCCTGGTCGGCTACCTCGATCACAGCGACGACGCACGTGCCGACCAACCCGCCGGTGGCCCGCTCAATGCGGCCGCCCTCGTCCACCGCGGTCAGGTACTCGGTCGCTACGTCAAACACCATCTCCCCAACTACGGAGTGTTCGACGAGGCTCGCTACTTCGTGCCCGGGGACACACCCCTGGAGTTCCTGCTGAACGGCGCCAAAGTGAGCGTCGCGATCTGCGAGGACCTGTGGCGACCGGGAGGTCCGGTGGCATGGGCCCGGGACTCCGGCCCCGGTCTCCTGGCAGTTCTGAACGCGTCCCCCTACGAACGGAGCAAGGACGACACCCGCCTGGCCCTGTGTCGGACTCGGGCCCAGGAGGCCGGCTCCGCACTCGTCTACGTGAACCTCGTCGGTGGACAGGACGAACTTGTCTTCGACGGGGACTCGATGGGTCTCGACTCCGACGGCACGGTCCTCTTCCGCGCACCGCAATTCGAGTCCGGCGATTTCCTCGTCGATGTCACGCTTCCGCGCAGCGACGCACAACTCTCCCTCGCACTCACCAGCGACCCTGCGACCACGACCGTGCCCGGTTCGACGACGAGCGAACGCCTCGGCGATTTGGCCGAAGTCCACGGCGCATTGGTTCTCGGTCTCCGCGACTATGTCGAGAAGAACGGCTTCCGGTCGGTCCTGCTCGGCCTCAGCGGTGGCATCGACTCCGCGCTAGTGGCGTCCCTCGCCTGCGACGCACTCGGTCCCGATCGGGTGTTCGGAGTGGGGATGCCCAGCCGCTACTCCTCGGACCATTCACGCAGCGATGCCCGCGACCTCGCCGAACGCACGGGCCTGCACTTCCGCGAGATCCCGATCGAGCCGATGTTCGCGGCATTCGATGCATCCCTCGGAGTCGATGGGCTCGCCGCCGAGAACCTGCAGGCGCGCATCCGGGGGATGATCCTGATGACCCTGTCGAATGCGGAGGGTCACCTGGTCCTGGCCACGGGCAATAAGAGTGAGTTGGCCGTCGGCTATTCGACGATCTACGGCGACGCCGTCGGTGGTTTCGCGCCCATTAAGGATGTCCCGAAGACGTTGGTGTGGGAGCTCGCCCGGTGGCGCAACGAGCGCGGTGGGACGCCGCCGATCCCCCCGTCCAGCATCACGAAGCCGCCCAGCGCAGAGCTGCGACCCGGGCAGCTGGACACCGACTCCCTCCCCGATTACGCGGTGCTCGATGCCATCCTCGAGGGCTACGTGTCCGGCGACCACGACCTCGCGCACCTGGTGGCGAGCGGGTTCGACCGCGCTACGGCCGAACGGATCATCGCGCTCACCGACCGGGCGGAGTACAAGCGGCGTCAGTACCCGCCGGGGACGAAGATCTCACTGCGCGCCTTCGGCCGCGATCGACGTCTCCCGATCACCCATCACTGGCGCGAGGGGTAGTCCCCGTGGGGTACTCGACGGAGGCCTGCCGGGGATAGTCGGCGACCTCCTCCTGCACGAGCTCGTCGGTGGCATCCTGCCCGGGCTGCGCCTTCTTGGTCGGCGGGGTGATCCGGGGGAGCCAGACCCCGACGATCACCGTGGCGATCCCGACGATGACGGCCGAGATGATCGACGTCACATGGGAGGACGTGAGGAAGGCCTCGAACGCACCTGCCTCGAGTTGTCCGCGGATGGCGTCCGAGACTCCGGGCGCTGCCTCCAGGACCGCGACGGTGGCGACCACAGATTGCGACGCGGCATCCATCGCCTCGGGCGGGATCGGGATCGGCGCCTGCTGGAGTGAGGACTCGACGTTGCTCGCGTACTGGGTCGCCAGGACCGTGCCGATCACCGCGACACCGAGCGCCCCGCCGACCTGGCGCACGGTGTTCTGGACCGCTGAGCCCGCCCCCGCGCGCACCAGCGGCAGGACGTTCTGCATCACCGTCGACGCCGGGGCGATCACGTTGCCCATCCCGAATCCGAAGATGAAGAAGACCACGAGGAGGATCCAGATGGGGGTTTCCAACTGCAGGAAGACCAGCGCCGCCGACGAGATCGTGACCATAACCAGCCCCGTGGTCATCACGGCCCTATAACCGAAGCGATCGACCATCCGGGCGCTACGCGGCGCGGCCAGCAATTGCCCGACGGCGAAGGGCAGGAAGCACAGTCCGGCCGTCAACGTGTCGTAGCCGCGCAGGATCTGCAGATAGAAGGGGATCGTGAAGGTGATCCCGGACAGGGCGAAGAAGGACAGGGACACCGCGGTCAGGCTGATCGCGTACCCGCGGTTCTTGAACAGGGCCACGTCGAAGCTGGGGTGGTCGCTGCGCGCTTCCAGCCACAGGAAGACCGCGATGATGACGATCCCGGCGACGATCGGGCCGATCACCAGGGGGGCGAGCCAGTCGCGGGTCTCCGAGGCGTGGATGATGCCGTACAGAAGTGAGGTCAAACCGACGACGGAGATCACCACTCCCAGCACGTCGAGTCGGCGCCCCTGCGGATTGCGCGTCTCGGGCACCACGCGCCAGATGGCGACCAGTCCGACGGCGATGATCGGGACGTTGATCAGGAAGACCGAGCCCCAGTCGTTCCCCGTGAGCCAGTTGGTCCAGGTCGGGTGCTGCAACAGGATGCCGCCGAGCACCGGACCCAGAGCCACCGCCGCTCCGACGGCGCCTGCCCACGCCCCGATCGCACGACCACGCTCGTGCGGGGGGAAGACCACGGTGATGATCGCGAGGGTGCAGGGCAGCACCGCCGCGCCACCGATCCCCATCACGGCACGGAAGCCGATCAGCATGCCGGCGCTCGTGGAGAAGGCACAGATGGCCGACGCGATGGCGAAGATGACCAGACCGATCATCAGGACCTTCTTGCGACCCCATCGGTCGCCGAGAACTCCCCAGGTGAAGAGCAGTGCGGCGAACACGAGGATGTAGGAGTCGACAGCCCAGACCAGCTGTCCCTGGGTGGCCGACAGGTCCTTCTGGATCGTCGGCAGGGCGATGTTCAAAACGGTGTTGTCGAGCACGACGACCAGCAGGCTCACGACGACGACCGCGAGGATCGCCCACCGCCGCGGATGGCCCTCCCCCGAGGTCATCCATTCCGGTTGTCCGGCCATCGAGTCGGAACGCGTCATGTGATCCTCAGGTGGGCCCTGGCCAGATGCCGGGCGGATGCGCTCAGGCTACTCAGCGCGGTGGATTGGCGGCGCGTCCGGCGGCGTGAGAGACTCCTGTCGTCCGGGGACTTCGTGTGAAGCCTCGAGATGGGAGTGAGATGTCTGCTCATGCTGCGCTGAAGCGCACCACTATCCGCGATCTCCAGGAGATGACCGCGCGCGGTGAGCGCTGGTCGATGATCACCGCCTACGACGCGATGACTGCACGGATCTTCGACGACGCCGGGATCCCGGCGCTTCTCGTCGGCGACTCGGCTGCGATGGTCGTGTACGGGCACGACTCCACCGTCCCGATCACGACGGAGGAACTGCTGCCCCTTGTGGCCGCCGTGCGCCGCGGATCCTCGCGCGCTGTCGTGATCGCGGACATGCCCTTCGGCAGCTACCACGCCTCCCCCCAGCAAGCGCTCGAGACCGCATCCGCGTTCTTGAAGATCGGTGGCGCGCAGGCCGTCAAATTGGAGGGCGGCTCGGCAGTCCTCCCGCAGGTGGAGGCCCTCACCGAGGCGGGAATCCCGGTCGTGGCACACATCGGACTGACGCCCCAGGCGGTCAACGCGACAGGCGGCTATCGGGTCCAGGGTCGCGGAGAATCGGGGGACGTTCTGATGCGCGACGCCAAGGCCCTCGAGGCCGCGGGGGCCAGCGCCGTCGTCCTCGAATTGGTGCCCGCGGAGTTGGCCGCACGGATCAGCGAGATCCTCACCATCCCGACCATCGGTATCGGGGCGGGTAACGCCACCGACGCACAGGTGATCGTGTGGCAGGACCTCGTCGGTCTCACGCCGACTCCACTCCCCCGGTTCGTCCGCACCTACGCCGACATCCGGTCGCAGATCTCCGACGCCGTGTCGCGCTGGAATGCCGATGTGTTGTCCGGGGCGTACCCCTCGACGGAAGAGTCCTACTCCTGAGTCACAGATCCGTGACCCGGATCCCGGCATGGACCTTGTAGCGACGATTCATCGAGATCAGATTCGCGGTGAAGGCCTCGACCTGACCGGCATTGCGCAGGCGACCTCCGTACACGCCGCGTACACCGGCTATGCGCTGGGCCAGAGCCTGCACGATGTCGGTGGCTTGCCGGTCATCCCCCAACACGAGCACGTCCGTGTCGATCGTGGCCACATCGGGATCGAGCAACAACACCGCCGAGACATGGTGGAATGCCGCCACCACTGTGCTCGCGGTGAGGATCCCAGCTGCCTGCTGAGCAGCAGATCCCTCAGGCACCGCAAGGGAAAAAGCCCCCTGCTTGTCGAAGCCGAGTGGGTTCACGCAGTCCACGACGATGGTGTCCGCCAGATCGTCGCGAAGGGACGCGAGGGTGTCCGCATGTCCGTCCCACGGCACCGCGACGATGACCACGTCGCACTCGCGCGCGGTGGTCGAGTTGTCGGTCCCCTGGACACCGAACCCGATTTCGGCGGCGATGGCCGCCGCGCGGTCACCATCGCGCGATCCGATGGTGACGCGCTGTCCTGCCATCGCGAGTCGGCGTGCGAGGCCGCGTCCCTGTTCTCCCGTACCGCCGAGCACACCTATATGTAGGTGTGAGACGTCGGGAAGTGCTCTCGGATCGGGATTCGGAGTGTCGGACATGACCTCTGACTACCACGACCGCGACACGAAACACGCGCGCGACGCGAATATCTTTGTTTTTTGACACATGCTCTGTCAGAGTTCTCTCAGAGGACTGTGCACAGGAGCATGGTCCGCTAACACGGGAGGCAATGTGGCGGTCGCAAAGAAGACTGCTCGCAAGGCGTCGGCCAAGAAGGCGGCTCCTCGCAAGGCAGCCAAGAAGGCAGCCAAGAAGCGCCCTGCCAAGAAGGCAGCAAAGCGCACAGTGAAGAAGGCAGCCAAGAAGGCTCCGGCGAAGAAGGCAGCCAAGAAGGCAGCCAAGAAGCGCCCTGCCAAGAAGGCAGCCAAGAAGGCAACAAAGAAGGCAGCTCCTCGCAAGGCAGCTAAGAAGCGTCCTGCCAAGCGTCGTCCTGCCAAGAAGGCAGCAAAGAAGGCAGCTCCTCGCAAGGCAGCTAAGAAGCGTCCTGCCAAGCGTCGTCCTGCCAAGAAGGCCGCCAAGAAGAAGTAAGTCTCAGGCGTCAGCGAAGGCCCGCATCCTTGGGGATGCGGGCCTTCGCATATGTCCTAGTCGTCGTCCGCGTCGTACGCGGCGTTGCGCTCGGCCGCCCGCTCCAGTGCGCTCGCGGCTTCGTTCTCGGTCTCGTAGGGCCCCATGCGCTGATCGTTGGCGCACCCGTCCTCGGGTTCGACGCGCTGATGGGTCAAGCAGTAGTACCAGCTCATGTGCGCTCCAGTCGGGTCATCTGAGATCGGCCAGCCCACTGTAGCCACCCGTACACTCCCCCGATATGCGCACGTTGACCCCTGGGCGCATGTCGCCGACGAGAGCCGTGCCGCGGCATATCGAGCGTCCCGAGTACGTCGGACGTCCTGCCCCCTCCCCCTTCGGGGGCTCGGATGTGCAGAGCCCGGAGACCGTGGAGGCCATGCGCGTGGCCGGTCGACTGGCCGCCGACGCCCTCCAGGAAGTGGGGCGGCATGTGGCACCGGGGGTGACGACCGACGAGTTGGATCGCATCGGGCATGAGTACCTGTGTGATCACGGCGCCTACCCCTCGACCCTGGGGTATCGGGACTTCCCGAAGTCGCTGTGCACCTCGCTGAACGAGGTCATCTGCCACGGCATCCCGGACTCCACGGTCATCGAGGATGGAGACATCTGCAACATCGACATCACGGCGTACATCGGAGGGGTCCACGGCGATACCAACGCGACCTTCCTCGCCGGGAATGTGAGCCCCGAGGTGGTCGCACTGGTGGAGCGGACCCACGAGGCCACGATGCGCGCCATCCGGGCGGTGCGCCCGGGGCGTCCCCTGAATGTGATCGGAACGGTGATCGAGAGCTACGCCAAACGGTTCGACTACGGCGTGGTGCGGGACTTCACCGGCCACGGGATCAGCACCTCTTTCCACTCGGGCCTGATCGTCCCCCACTTCGAGGACCCGACTCTGGACACTGAGCTCGTCCCCGGGATGACCTTCACGATCGAACCCATGCTCACTCTCGGGACGATCGACTACGAGATCTGGGCCGATGGCTGGACCGTCGTGACCGGCGATCGTCGGTGGACGGCACAGTTCGAGCACACGATCGTGGTGACCGACGACGGTGCCGACATCCTCACCCTGCCCACGGTGGCCGCATGATCACCACGTTGTGCGTGGACGTGGGCGGGAGCGGGCTCAAGGCGGCTCCGGTCGATCTCCACGGGGATCTCCTCGCCGAGCGACGCCGAGTGGACACCCCGTACCCCTGTCCGCCCGAGCGACTCGTCACCGCGCTCAGCGACCTCGTCGCCCCCCTGGGCCGCGCGGACCGGGTCACCGTGGGCTTCCCCGGGCTGGTCCGCGACGGCCGGGTCCTGCACATCCCCTCGCTGACGCGCGCCACCTACGACGGCGACACCGACCCGTCCCTGCAGGCGGCCTGGGCGGACTACCCGCTGCAGGGGTCGCTGGAGTCGGCCTTCGGAATCCCGACCAAGCTGCTGAACGACGCCGACGTCCAGGGGTGTGCCGTCGTCCGGGGTCGAGGCATGGAATTCGTGCTCACCCTGGGCACCGGTGTGGGCACTGCCCTGTTCCTCGACGGTCGCCTCCTGCCACACCTCGAGCTCTCGCACGGCCCGTTCAAGCGCGACGTCACCATCGACACCGCCCTCGGCAACGTCGAACGCAAGCGTCTGGAGCGGGATCACTGGCGTGCGCGCGTCCGTCGCGCGATCGAAATTTTCGACGCGATGCTCTACTTCGACCACATCTACGTGGGCGGCGGGAACGCCAAGCATCTCGACCCTGCGGACGTGGGGCCCCGGGGCACGGTTGTGTCGAACGCGGCGGGCATCATCGGAGGCGTCCGCGCCTGGGACCTCGCCGATTAGGCTCGTGAACCATGACCCGCTGGCTCGACGACGATGAGCAGCGTGCCTGGCGGTCCTGGGTGAACGCCTCCCTCCTCCTTCCGGATCGCCTCAGCCGAGATCTGGCCGAAAAGCACGGCCTCACGATGGCCGATTACGAGATCCTCGTGCAGCTCTCCGAGCATCCCGAGCGACGCATCCGCATGAGCGAGTTGGCCGAACGGACGCTCAGTTCCCGTAGCCGTCTGTCGCACCAGATCGACCGCATGGTCGACGCGGGGCTGGTCACGCGCGAGGCGTGTACCGACGACCGTCGCGGCTCGTTCGCCGTCCTCACCGACACGGGATGGGACACCATCGTCGCCGCCGCCCCGGACCATGTCGCTGCCGTGCGCGAGCACCTCGTGGACCTGCTGGGCCCCGAGAGATTCGCCGAATTCGGGGAATCCTGCAGGATGATCGTGGACGATCTGGTGGAGCGATCCGGCGCACGTCGGATTGTGGACTGATGGAATCGTGGACTGACAGAGGAGAGCACATGTCGGAGAGCCGGGATCCCAGGCCGTGGTCGGCGAAGAAGCCGCAGAACTACGTCTTCAGTGCCGTCCTCATCATCGTGGCCATCGTCCTGGTGCGTCAGGGGCTGGACTACATCGGGCAGGGAATCGGCGGTTTCGTTCCCTACGCCATCATCATCGGCGGACCGGCCCTCGCGGCCTACTACACCTGGTACTTCACGATCCGAAAGTTCGAGGGTGAAAGCCAGGAATAGCGGCTGCGGCGCGTAGGGTGAGGCCCACGCGCACCCTGAGAAAGGCACCCGTCATGAAGCGACTCGTCGTCCTCCTGTCCTCCGCCGCGATCGCCGCGGGTTCCATCGCTCTCGCGACCCCGGCCTCGGCCGACACGCAGGTGAGCCTCACCGCGCGCGATGGCGTCGTCGGTGTCCAGCAGACACTCAGTGCGACGGTCACGGCCTCCGGCGATCCCATCGGCGGTGGAGTCGGCACCGTCACCTTTGATGCGAATGGTCAGACGATCGGCACCGACTCCGTGGGAGGGCCCAACGGGTCGACCGCGTCAGTGTCCTGGACCCCCGGGGCAGCGGGTGCCATCAACGTCACCGCGACATTCAGCGGGGGTGGATCGGACACCACCACGGCGAACATCGCCCAGGTGGGCACCACGGCCTCCATCACGGTTCCCGGCAATGCCACCGCCTCGACGCAGGTGTCCCTCGGTGCCACCGTCCGGGCCAAGGTCGGCAAGTACGTCCCCACGGGGAACGTCACTTTCTTCACCTCCGACGGCACGAACATCGGCACCAGCGGTCTCGACGGCAATGGCAAGGCGAACATCACCTACACCACTCCGGCCACTCCCGGAAACGTGTCGCTCTACGTCGTCTACAACGGCGACGCCAATGCCTCCGCGTCGAACCGGAGCGCCTCGGACACGATCAAGGTCGTGAGCGGGCAGCCCTCGGTCTCCCTCGTCGTCGCGCAGACGAACTACGCCGGGTCTCCGACGCAGCTCACGGCGAAGATCAATCCGCCGAGCGGCAGCGGCAGCGTCGCTTTCTCCGCCAACAATTCGGCACTCGGCAACGCCAACGTCTCCAACGGTGTTGCGACCATCTCGTGGGTCCCGGCCTCGACCGGCAACTTCACGATCAAGGCCGTCTACAGCGGCGGTAACGGGGTGCCGGGTGGCACGGCGACGAACCAGGTCACCGTCGTCCAGCCGCTGAAGCCCGACGTGATCACGGTCAATCCGGCCGGGACGCCCGGCCCGTGGCCCGTGGGCTCGACGCAAGGCCTGCCCAACGGTGCGAATGTGCAGCTCGTGGCGTCCAGTGCATCGGGGCTCCCGGTCACCCTGACCGTGACGCAGCCGTGCAGCCTGAGTGGCACGACTCTCGCGGTCCTCGGCGTGGGTGCCCCGTGCACCCTCACGGCCACGACCCCCGGCGGTAACGGCTTCGCCCCGACCACGCAGTCGTGGACGATCGTGCAGGGCGTGGGAACGCAGACGGCGGCGATCCAACCTGCCGTCAACGGCGTGTACGCAAAGGGCAAGACCCTGACCCTTGCCCCGGTCGCGGCACGCACCAGCCTGAACAAGCCGATCACCTGGAAGGTGACGTCGGGACGGTCCAGCTGCAAGGTCGTCAAGGCCAAGGGCAACTTCCGCGTGAAGTTGACCGCGAAGGGCTCCTGCCAGATCGCGGGCTCCGCACCCGGAGT
>CAZBWA010000059.1:0-10876 GCA_964495555.1 uncultured Bifidobacteriaceae bacterium
GCCCCAACCCTTATCCCCAGCGGGGCGCGCCTGCGCCTTGGGGGTGAGCCAGTTGAAGTCCAATAAGACCGCCTTTCAAGGCCCCGAGCGTCCCGAGGAAGTGGACAAAGTCCACGAAGTGTGCCATATCGAGATGACGGCCCGCCACCCCCATGCCACGATGGAGGCATGGCCGATGCGGTGACGATCGTCTCCCCCGATGGCACCCCCGTCGAGGAGGGCAGGGCCCAGCTCCTGGCTGATGTCGGGCAGGGCGGCTCGATCACCGATCTGGTGCAGCAGCCCGCCAAGGTGATGCGGATCGGGACGATGATCCGCCAGCTGCTCGAGGAGGTCCGCTCCGCGCCCCTGGACGAGGCCGCGCGGACCCGCATGCGGGAGATCCACACCCAGTCGATCAAGGAGCTCGAGGCCGGGCTCGCCCCCGAGTTGATCGAGGAACTCGAGCGTCTCTCGCTCCCCTTCACAGATACCGATGCGCCCAGCGATGCGGAGTTGCGCATCGCCCAGGCTCAACTCGTCGGCTGGCTGGAGGGCTTGTTCCACGGGATCCAGGCGGCGATCTTCGCCCAGCAGGTCTCGGCGAAGGCGCAGATCGAGCAGATGCGCCAGAACGCACCGCAACTGCAGCCGCCGCAGGGCAACACCGGCCACTATCTCTAGATCCGCTGCACCTAGGCTTGTCCGGTGATCGATCCGGCCATCCTGCGCTCCGATCCCGATCGCATTCGCGAATCCCAGCGCCGCCGCGGCGAGGACGTGGCCATCGTCGATCAGCTCATCGACGCCGATCAGGCCGCGCGTCAGGCCCGTCATCATTTCGATGAGCTGCGCAACCAGCAGAAGACTCTCGGTAAGGAGATCGGTCCGCTTCAGGGACGACTCTCGAAGGCCAGTGATGCCCAGAAGGCCGAGATCCAGTCCCAGCTCGATGCGCTCATGACGCAGGCCCACTCTCTCGCCGACGAGGTCAAGGCTGCCGATGATGCAGCCACCACCGCGCAGGAGAAGGCGGACGCCCTGGCACGCGCGATCTCCAATCTCGTCCACCTGGACTCCCCCGTGGGTGGCGAGGAGGACTACCGGGTCCTCGACCACGTCGGGACACCGCGCGACTTCGCGGCGGAGGGATTCACGCCGAAGGATCACCTGGAGATCGGTGAAGCACTCGGCGCCATCGACACCGAGCGCGCCGCCAAGGTGTCCGGGTCGCGGTTCTTCTTCCTCACCGGTCCGGGAGCCGAGTTGGAGTTCGCGCTGCTCAACCTGGCCCTCGAGCAGGCACGACGTCACGGGCTCACGCCGGTCATCACCCCCGCACTCGTCCTGCCGAGTGCGATGGACGGGACCGGGTTCCTCGGTCAGGCCACGGAGAACGTCTACCGGATCGAATCCGATGACCTCTATCTCGTCGGCACGAGCGAGGTACCGCTCGCCGCCCTGCACTCGGACGAGATCATCAACGCCGATCAGCTTCCCCTGCGCTACGCCGGGTGGTCGAGTTGCTTCCGACGCGAAGCGGGTTCCTACGGCAAGGACACCCGCGGCATCATCCGCGTGCACCAGTTCGACAAGGTGGAGATGTTCGTCTTCTGCGCCCCCGAGGACGCCGAGACCGAGCACGCGAACCTGCTGGCCTGGGAACGGGAGTTCATCGACGCCCTCCAAATTCCCTACCGCGTGATCGACGTGGCCACGGGCGACCTGGGATCCAGTGCGGCGCGCAAGTTCGACATCGAGGCCTGGATCCCCACCCAGAACGCCTACCGCGAGGTCACCTCCACTTCGAACACCACCGAGTTCCAGGCCCGACGCCTGAAGATCCGCATGCGCGACGGCGACTCCACGCGCCCGCTGGCCACCTTGAACGGGACCTTGTGCGCGATGCCGCGCATGATCGTTGCGCTATTGGAGAACCACCAGCAGGCCGACGGCTCGGTCACGATCCCGCCGGCCCTGCGCCCCTACCTGGGAGGACGAACCACCCTGTGAGCGACGGAGTCAACGAGGAGACCAACGATCGTCAGTACGGCCGCCCCTACAAACTCAATACCTCCCCGAATCACGCGCTGCCCGACGTTCGCGACGGACTCCCTATCGACTGGATGCCGCAACTCGTCGCCATCGACGTCGACGACACCCTGACCACGTGGCTCGGCGCGGTTCGACCCGAAGTCACCGAGGCCGTGCGCAATGCCCAGGAGGCCGGAGTGCTTGTCACCCTGGCCACCGGTCGCAGCGTCAGCACCACCGTGCCGGTCGCGCGCAGCGCCGGTATCAGCGATTTGATCGTGTGCAGCAACGGTGCGATCCTGGCCAGCAGCGAGACCGAGAAGGTGGTCGAGGCGGTCACCTTCGATCCGCAGCCCCTGGTCGAGCAACTCATGGAGATCGTCCCCGACGCGGTCTTCGCGGTGGAGGACCTCCGTGGGGAGTTCCGCACCACCCACTACTTCGAGGCCGGAGCCCTCGGTCTCTCCCTCGAGGTGGCTCCGCTGGCCGACATCATCGCCTCACCCGTGACGCGCCTCGTCGTGCGCAGCGAGGGTCATGCGGAGGACGGCTTCGCTGCGGTCGCCGAGCATCTCGGGTTCCACTCCGTGGTCTTCGGGGTCGCCGACGTCGCGTGGATGGACGTCGGACCCAAGGGCGTCAACAAGTCCACGATGCTGACCGAACTCTGTGCACGCCGCGGGATCGATCCCGCGCGCACGGTGACCATCGGGGACTACGTCAACGACATCGAGATGTTGAAGTGGGCCGGACTCGGAGTCGCCATGGGACACGCCCCGGACAACGTGCGTATGCACGCCAACGCGGTCACGGACCCGGAACCAGGGATCGGTGTTGCGTCCGTCCTCAACGCCATCGCATCGATGTCATCGAAGGCGTGACTCTCACAGAGCGAACCTGCCTCCTGAGGGCATCACACACATAGCGTGCGCGCGTTGATCACCTCGGCAATCTTGCGCAAACTCGTCAGTCGGTACTGATTCCCCGTGCCAGCGCACTCGTCAGGGCCTCGCTCCAGGTGCGCATAGGAGGCAAGCCGAGTTGCTCCCAGTGATGGTGTCCCAGGACCGAGTACGCGGGCCGCGGTGCCGGCCGCACGAACTGGTCACTCGTCACCGGGATCACGCGTGCCGGATCGGCTCCGATGAGGCCGAAGATCTCCTGGGTGAACCCGAACCAGGACACCTGGCCGGAGTTCGTTCCATGGAACGTCCCGGCGGGAGGTCGTGCATCCACGAGGAGTGCGATCTGGGCCGCGAGGTCGCGCGCGTAGGTCGGCTGCCCGACCTGATCGTCCACCACCTGCACGGTCTCCTTCTCCCGCTCCAGCCGCAGCATGGTCTTCACGAAGTTCTGACCGCGGTGCCCGTAGAGCCACGCCGTGCGCACGATGTAGTGGGCTTCGGGCAGCGCGTCGCGCACAGCCTCCTCGCCGACCAGTTTCGTGCGTCCGTAGGCGGACATCGGGGCTGGTTCGGCGTCCTCGGCATAGGGGGACGTCGCATCACCGGAGAAGACGTAGTCGGTGGAGATCTGCACCATCCAGGCTCCCGTCGCAGCGCACGCACGTGCGAGGAGATCCGGGCCCACGCCATTCACCGCCAGGGCGGCGGCCTCCTGCTCCTCCGCGGCGTCCACCGCAGTCCAGGCTGCGCAGTTGATCACCACGTCCGGTGGGAACTCCAGGAACACCTGAGCCACTGAGTCCTGGGAAGTGATGTCGATGTCGGGGATGTCCAGGCCGCGGACATCGTCACCCCGGGATGCGTAGAGGTCGACGAGCTCCGAGCCGAGTTGGCCGTTGCTGCCCGTGATGAGGACCTTCATGCCGACGCAACGTCCATGTCAGCGGGTGACCGTGATCGCTGCGCGCTCCTTCAGGGGGCGCCACCACTCCTCGTTGTTCCGGTACCACGCGACGGTCTCGGCGAGGCCCTCGTCGAAGGAGTGCTGCGGTGCGTAGCCCAGGGCGCGCAGCCGGGAGTCGTCCACGGAGTAGCGGCGGTCGTGGCCCTTGCGGTCCTCGACCGGTTGCACCATCGACCAGTCGGCCCCCATGGCTGCAAGGACTCGCTCGGTCAACTCGCGATTGTTCAGTTCCAGCCCGCCGCCGATGTTGTAGGACTGGCCGGGTTCACCCTTCTCGATGACGAGTGCGATGCCCCGGCAGTGGTCGTCGACGTGCAGCCAGTCACGGACGTTGAGGCCATCCCCGTAGAGGGGAACCTTCTGCCCGTCGATGAGGTTGGTGACGAAGAGCGGGATCACCTTCTCCGGGAACTGGTACGGCCCGTAGTTGTTCGAGCACCGAGTGGAGGAGACGTTCAACCCGTACGTGACGTTGTAGGCGCGCACGAGCATCTCGGCGGCAGCCTTCGCCGCGGAATAGGGCGAGTTGGGCTTGAGCGGCTCGTCTTCGGTCCAGGATCCCTCGTCGATGGATCCGTAGACCTCGTCGGTGCCGATGTGGACCGTACGCGGAATGCCGTGCCGGACGCACGCGTCGAGGATCGTCTGCGTCCCCACGACGTTGGTGACCACGAAGTCCTGCGGGCCGTGGATGGATCGGTCCACGTGGGTCTCCGCGGCGAAGTTCACCACCACGTCGTGCTCGGGGAGGACGTCGTCGAGGAGATCGCCGTCGCAGATGTCGCCGCGCACGAAGCGGAAGCGGGGGTCACCGGAGACCGCGGCCAGGTTGTCGAGGTTGCCGGCGTAGGTCAACTTGTCGTAGACGGTGACCACGGACGGTTCCACCCCGTACGTGCCGGCGAGCAATTCACGCACGAAGTGGGAGCCGATGAAGCCCGCAGCGCCAGTGACGAAGTAACGCATCAGCCGTTCTCCTTGAGTTTCCGCAGCCACTCCTGCGCCTCGGCGAAGTCACCGTCGGTAACCCCGGTGCGTAGCACCGGGGACTTCCCATCATGGCGCGGGTAGGAGCCGAGGTAGCGGACATCGAGGCAGACCCGGTGCAGGCCCATGAGGGCCTCCGAGACGCGGGCGTCGGCAACGTGGCCCTCGATATCGACGCTGAAGTAGTAGTCGCCGAGTTGCTTCCGCGTGGGCCGCGACTCGATGCGCGTCATATTCACCCCGCGGATCGCGAACTCGGTGAGGATCGCGAGCAGGGCACCCGGTTGATCCTGATGGATGAACAGACTCAGCGTGGTCTTGTCCGCACCCGTGGGCGCAGGAATCGCTCCCGGCAGTTGCACCACGACGAAGCGCGTCGTGGCATCGGCGGTGTCGCCGATCTCGTCGGCGAGGACCTCGAGGGAGTAGATGTCGGCGGCAAGGCGCTGGGCGATCGCCGCATCGAAGGGAGCCGAGCCGTCGGCGAGCGCCGCAGCAGCGGCAGCCGTCGACATCGACGGGATGATCGTGGCCTGCGGCAGGTTTTCCTGCAGCCAGCGCCGCACCTGCGCCTGCGCGTGCGGGTGGGTGGCGATGCGCGTGATCGAGTCCAGCGTCGTCCCCGCGGGGGCGAGGAGTGCGAACTGCACGGGAAGCACGACTTCGTCGACGATGACCAGGCGCTTGCCATTGGCCAACTCGTCCAGCGTCACCGAGATGGAGCCTTCGACCGAGTTCTCGATGGGGACAAGGGCCCGATCGACCGAGCCGGCGCGTGCGGCATCCAGGGCCGCCTGCACCGAATCGGCGGGCACCAACTCGGGTGAGTCACTCGATGCGTCGAGACCGAGGTACGCGCGGGTCGCGGCCTCGGCGAAGGAGCCACGCGGTCCGAGATAGGCGATCGTCATGCCGCACCCCCCTCGACGTCACGCGCTGCAGGGATGTGTCCGCGGGCGATCGCGATCGCCTGCTGCTCCTCCGGGGACAGGTCGATGTCGCTGCCCCCGGCACGGACACCCTTGAGGTAACTCCGCGTCTCGGTGCGACCGTGGATCGAGGTGATCATGAGTCCGTCGCCCGCGTCGTCGAGCAGGGCGGCGGAGAAGGAGTAGCGACCGCCCATGTCCCCGAACGCGTCGTAGCGCACCACGGCCACGTGGCGCAGGGCCATCGCCAGGTCACGCCGCGTGGACATCAACTCCCGCTGGGTGGTGACCACCTCGTCGGAGAGGTCGGCGAGTTCCTCGCGAGTCCGGGCCAGGACGTCGATGACCGATTCGGCCCCCTCCCGGACGGAGAGCAGGTCATAGGCGCGCTGCATCCGGTAGAACTTCAGGAGGGCGATGGCCGCGAGAGCGACCCCGACCACGGCCACCACGATGCCCACGATCGCGACGATCATCGCCGATTGGGCATCCAGGATCACCCCGCAAGCGTAGTCGGGCGTGAGGGGCGCATTCCCTCACGGATACGCGCCTCGAGAGCACCACGCCCCATGGCAGAGTTCGCCCGTGGACACCGTCCAGAACCTCGGCCTCGACCTCTTCTCGCGCTCAGTCGCACTCGTCCTCGGCCTGTTCCTGTTCATCGCGACGACGACGAGCCTGCTGCGTACCGCGGTCGTTCCGCGGGCACTGCGCTCGACCATCTCCGAGGGGGTGGCAGCCGGAGTCCGGGGGATCTTCTGGAGCTTCGCCCGCCTCCGCAAGGACTACCGCAAGCGCGATTCCATCCTGGCGTGGACCGGCCCGATGATCATCGTCGCGTGGCTGCTCTCCTGGCTGTTCCTCTACGTCATCGCCTACGGCCTGTGGATCTACGGCCTGCACGGTGGAAGGAACCTGGGGGCCGCGATCCAGCAGGCGGGGTCGAGCTTGTTCACCCTCGGGTTCGCTGCCCCGCAGACCGCGGACTCCACGATCCTGGACTTTCTCGCCGCCGCGACCGGTCCGATCGTGATCGCGCTCCTCATCGGTTTCCTCCCGACGATCTACGCCGCCTACATCGACCGTGAGGTCCAAGTCACCATGCACGGGTCGCTCGCGGGACAGCCGGCGTGGGGTCCGGAGTACTTGGCACGCATGGCCATGAGCAATCAAGTGGACAAGCTGGATGAGCAATACGAATTGTGGAATCGGTGGTCCGCGCAGATCCGGCTGACCCACGTCACGTATCCGGTGTTGATCTACGTACGCTCTCCACGCGCCTCCCGTTCGTGGATCGTGTCGATGATGTCCGTCCTCGACGCCGCCGCACTGCAACTCGCGCTCAACCGGACACTGCCGCGGTCGACGGCGATCTCCACACTCATGGTGGGATCCCAGACCTTGGAGATCATGTATGCGACGTTGTTCGCCCGCCGTCCGCTGCGCTCCCGGCTCAGATTCCGTGGGTTGATGATCAGTCCGCCCGCAGCCCGTGTGTCGAATGCCATCGACGTTCCCGGCGTGACGCGCAGGGTCGTTGCCGTGGAGATCGCATCGGCCAGCGATACCGCTGAGGGTCTGCCGATCGCCAGTGTCGAGCAACTCGAGACACACGAGAGCGCGGACATCCAGTTGACGCGCGAGGAGTTCGACTTCGCGGTGGAGACCATCAAGGCCTCGGGCTTCCCCGTCGAGGTCGAGGGTGACGAGGCATGGGAGCAGTTCCAGATCGGGCGGAGCCGCTACGAGTACACCGCGTGGCAGATCTGCAAGGCGATCGACGCTGTGCCTGCGCCGTGGTCGGGACCCCGCCGCATTCCCACACCGGTCATCTGGCCCACCCTGGCCACGGAGGTCATGCCCAAGATCCCGGGGACCTTCGTCGATGACCCGCCCGCGACCACATGACCCTCGACGTCCTCACCGCACTCACCACCTTCGCCCTGATCTTCCCGGCGGAGCTCCCCGACAAGACGTTCATCGCCACCCTGGTGCTTGCCACGCGCTTTCCCCGCCGGGCGGTGTGGATCGGTGTCGCGGCGGCCTTCGCGGTGCAGACGGCGATCGCCGTCCTCGCCGGCGGGCTGCTGTCCCTCGCCCCCGAGCGTCTGGTGCTCGGCATCACGTTCGTGCTGTTCGCCGCCGGTGCGGTGATCATGGCGCGTGGTGGTCTCGCATCGCGGGCGAAGGAGCGCGAGGCCGAGCAGGCCGAGACCGAGGAGGTGGAGGGCTCCGGGCGGATCGCGGAGATCCCGGCACGTCCGAACTTCTGGCTCGTGGTCACCACGAGTTTCGGAGTCCTCTTCGCCGCCGAATGGGGGGATCTCAGTCAGATCCTCACCGCGGGTCTGGCCGCACGTACGGCGGAGCCCGTCAGCGTCTTCCTCGGTTCCTGGGTCGCACTCATCACGGTGGGAGCCGTGGCGTGCCTCATCGGTGGCTTCGTGCGCGACCGCTTCCCCATCTGGCGGATCAAACTCGTGTCCGCCGCGATCCTGACCGCGCTGGCGATCTGGACGGCGATCGAGTTCTTCGCGGCCTGATCAACCTGCTCCGATTAGCGCAGAGTGACCTGACGCGTCGTCAGTCCCGCGCGTGCACGCCTCTCCGCATCCGTCAACGGAGCCGTCACCGCAAGCGCCTCGCCGAGTCGCACGCCGAATGCTGCTGCGGGTTCCTCCACCGCAGCAGCGCCCATACCGAGTGGCAGGTCCCAGACGGGGACGATCAGTCCCTGCGCACGGAACATGCCGACGAGGCGGGTGTCCGGTCCCAGTGACGATGCATCGGATGCGTGCAGGCGCGCAAGAGCGTCCAGGAGCTTCTCCTCCGGATGGGGGAGGATCCAGCGCAGGTGCTCCTTCTCCCCCATCTGCGTCCAGTAGGCCGCATCCACGCTGGTCAATCGCGCGGTCGGGTTCGCGTACTCCTTCGCGCGTTCGAGGGAAGCCTGGACATCGGCCGACACCCCATCGGTGTCGATCCAGAAGTCGAAGTCGTCGTGCACGGTGATCTGCAGGGTCACGCTCACGTCGACGAGGTCCTGCAGCCGCGGATCCTCCGGGCCCACGCGCTCCAGGGCGACGGGGTTGCCGGGCTCGGCGTCCAGCGCGCGCAGGAGGACGTCGGCGAGGTCACGGGAGGCATCCCCGGACCCGACGGTGGTCTGCAGCCCCAGGAGCACGTCTCCGTTGGTGCGCACCAGCCCCGGCCACGCCATGGGCAGCACGGTCGCCAACGTCACCGCGCGGTCACCCACTCCCTTCACCAGCGTGAGTGAGGTCGTCGCCGAGGGCACGAGTTCCCGCATGGCGACGATGTCGCACTCGGAGGCGAAACCCTCGAAGGGACGGGCGGGTGCCGTCACCGCACGCGAGGCCTCCTTGCCATGGCAGGCCTTGTACCGGCGCCCCGAGCCGCACGGGCAGGGCTCGCGCATCCCGACGACGGGGATGTCACCCTCGACCACGGACCCACCGACGCGCTTCGCCTTCTTTCCCATGACGGAGGAACCTACCTGCCGAGCCAGGCGAGGATCTGCGCCGGTTTGTTGGTGATGATCACATCGACGCCGAGTTCCCGGCACAGATCGAAGTCCGCGCGCTCGTCGACCACCCACACGTGCACCTGCCCACCCTGCGCCTTCACCGCACGGACCAGGTCGGGGTCGCAGCGCACGACGTCGATTCCCGGGCCGAGCGCTTCGACACCGGGGGGAAGGTGCCAGGCCCGGGAGAACCAGGGTCGACGCCTGCGCAGGTACACCGTCGGGATTCCGGGGACGAGTCTGCGCATCCGTACGACAGCCATACGCGAGAAACTCATCATCCGTACGCGATGGGCTGTCCCGTCGCGCACCAGGCCGAAGGAGCGCAACACGCGCGCCAACTCCTCCTCCACGTACCGGCCGAAGCGGATCGGATGCTTGGTCTCGATGGCGAACTCGAGGGTCGTCGAGGCGTCGAGCAGGGTGGAGAGGAACGTCTCCAGCGTCAGGAGTCGGGTGCGCAATTCCGAGGGCGGGTCCTCGAAGTCGTGCCAGCCCTGGCCGCCGAACGTGTGCTCCTGGAGCTCGGCGAGCATGAAGTTCGACACGGCACCGGTTCCCGGGCTGGTGCGGTCGATGCGTCGATCGTGGACCAGCACCAGGGTGCCGTCGGCGGTCATCCGGACGTCGCATTCGACCGCGTCCGCACCGGCCTCGACCGCCCGCAGGTAGGCCGCCATCGAGTGCTCGGGCTCCTCCGAGGAGTACCCCCGATGCGCGACGACCTGGACGCTCACGCGGCCAATAGTGGGGCACCTGCCATCATCCGCCTGTGCCGACCCCGTCTCCTGCCCACGCGTCCGAGTTCCCCGATGCCGTGCTGTTCGATCTCGATGGCACCTTGACCGATTCGGCACCCGGTCTGCTCGCGGGCATCCGGTTCGCACTCGACGCGATGGGAGTGGAGGAGCCCGACGAGGCGACCATGCGCACGTTCCTCGGTCCCCCGCTGTGGGTGACGTTCCGCGATCACTTCGGCATGAACCCGACCGACGTGGAGCGCACGATCGAGCTGTACCGGGAGTACTACCACGACGCCGGGATGTTCGAGAACTCCGTCTACGACGGCATCCCCGAACTGCTCGACACGTTGCGTGCATCCGGTGTGCGTCTCGCCGTTGCCACGTCGAAGCCCGAGTACTCGGCGGCCCAGATCCTGGAGCGGTTCGATCTCGCTCCGTACTTCGAATTCCTGGGTGCCGACGACCTCGCGGGTACGCGCAGCGCCAAGCACCTGGTCATCGCGCACACACTCGCCCACACCGGGCTGGATCCCACCGCGCAGTCGCTGGTGATGGTGGGTGATCGGCGCCACGACATCGAGGGGGCCGAGGTGCACGGCATCCCCGGCGTCGGTGTCCTCTGGGGCTACGGCGATCGCGAGGAACTCACGCGGGCCGGTGCGCACAGGATCGTCGAGACTCCCGCGGATCTCACTGCGGTCTTGCATTCCCCCGCATCCAGGCCCTAGCTTCGACCGAATCGACGCGTCAGATCGTCGCTGACCAGAAGACGCACGTCCTCGCGGATG
>CAZBWA010000060.1:0-10811 GCA_964495555.1 uncultured Bifidobacteriaceae bacterium
TACGCAACCGCGCCTGACGCAGCGGGTCCCGATAGACCACGTCTGCGCCAGGCGCGGGTGCAATGCTCATCGAGCGATGAGGCTATTCCTTGATGTAGGGAGCGGCTGCACCGGCGAGCCACTCGTCCTGAATCGCCTGCAACTCCCCACTGGCCTTGAGGTCCGCGAGGACGGAGTTCACGCAGCCGACAAGGGGGTTGCCCTTCTCGAAGAGGAGACCGAACTGCTCGCCACCCTCCTGAGCCGGGAATTGGCCGACGATCTTCGAGTCCTCGATCTCGACCGCGGTGATGTAGTACGCGGTGGGCAGATCCACCACGATGGCATCGATCTGGCCATTCTGCAGGGCACTCTTCGCATCATTGGTGTCGTTATAGACGAACGGCTCCGCCTCCGGACCGACGACGTCGGTGATGAAGGCGAGGCTCGTGGTGCCCACCTGGGCGCCGAGCTTCGCCGCCTGCAACTCCGCGAGGGTGGTCGCAGACGCCACCGGTGAATCGTTGAGCGCCACGACGGCCTGGTTCACCGTGTAGTACCCATCGGAGAAGTCGACTGCCTCAGCCCGCTCGGGCGTGATCGAAATCTGATTGATGTCGAAGTCGAAGTTCTTCTCCCCGGGTGCGTAGGAGGAGTTGAAGGGGACGACCTCCCACACCACTTCCTCGGGGGTGAAGCCGAGTCCCCCGGCGACCGCATAGGCAACCGCGGACTCGAAGCCCTGTCCGTTCGTGGGATCGTCATCCACGAAGTACGGCGGGTACGCCGGTGAGTCGGTGCCGATCGTCAGCGTCCCGGCAGTCAGTGTGGCGAGATTCTCCTTCGCACACGGATCAACCGCAGCCTCTTCCGTCGATGTCGACTCCGCAGGAGTCTCTGCCGCGGTTTCAGCCGCTGTGGTCTCAGCGGCAGTCTCGGTGCTCGTGTCCGAGCTGCAGGCGGCGACGAACATAGCAGCGGTCAGAACCGCAGCCAATGCGGTCGCACGTCGTGAGCGAAGCATTCGAATCTCCAATCTCTGTGTTCGCTGGATCTCAGCGAACCTCCATCCTGTCAGAGTGCCGCCGTGGCGCAAGGCGGGTTCCGCATCAAGGCGGATATCGCACGTGCACATGTTTTGCAGGACGCAATTACCGCCGCCGGAGTGGGAATGGATCATCGGTAGATTCCATCGCGTGTTGTTTCAGAATGATGATGTCTTCACGGCCATCGCCGTGGTCTCCCTCACCGGCTGGCATGGTGAGGCAGGCGAAAGACACGAATTAGCCCCGGAGCTCATGCGCACCCACTACCCCGACGCGCTCTGACGATCGGCAACCTGTGGCGAGGGAGAAGGGCGCGCACGGCGTCGGGCTCTCCGAGGCGGCTCGGGTATGGGCCTACATCGGACTCAACAGTTTCGGAGGGCCGGCCGGTCACATCGCTCTCATGCATCGCGAACTCGTGGAGCGGCGTCGCTGGATCAGCGAGCGCAGGTTCCTCAACGCGTTGAACTACTGCATGGTGCTCCCGGGGCCCGAAGCACAGCAGTTAGCCACGTACGTCGGCTGGTTGATGCATGGGCGACGGGGAGCCCTGATCGCAGGTGGATTGTTCGTACTCCCCGGATTTCTCGTCATGCTGGCACTCTCGACTCTCTATGCCCTCTTCGGATCGGTGACATGGGTGTCTGGGCTGCTCTTCGGGGTGCAGGCCGCTGTCGTGGTCATCGTGGCCGAAGCGTTCATCCGGATCAGTCGCCGCAGCTTGCAAAGCGCCACCCTGAGGTGGATCGCGGCTGGATCCTTCCTCGCGATCACCTTCTTCCAGGTTCCTTTTCCGATCATCATCGTGGTCGGTGCGCTCGTGGGTTGGCGCGTCGGCAAGCGTCGACCCGACCAGATACCTAGCGGATCGCACGGTGATGTCGCAGAAGGTGAGTCGGATGTCCTCCTCTCGGATGATGCGGGAATCACACGCGTCGCTCGTCATCAGGCTCTGCGCGCGGCGGCGCTGTGCGCAGCTTTATGGCTTGTTCCCGTCGCCGTGATCATCCTGGCCCTGGGCACGGCGAATGTCTTCGCCCAGCAGTCCATCCTGTTCTCGCAGAGTGCGATCTTCACCTTCGGCGGTGCCTACGCGGTTCTCGCCTTCGTTGCCCAGGAGGCTGTCTTCCGCTATGAGTGGATCACGTCGCGGGACATGGTTGTCGGGCTTGGCCTCGCTGAGACCACCCCGGGTCCGCTGATCCTTGTCGTCCAATTCGTGGGGTTCCTCGCCGCCTTCAACAACCCGGGCGCTCTCCCCCCATTGATCGCTGGACTAATAGGTGCCGTCCTGGCGGTGTGGGTCACCTTCGTTCCCTGCTTCATGTTCATCTTCCTCGGCGCACCGTTCGTGGAGAGACTGCGCGAGAACATCCCACTGCGGCACGCACTGACCGCCGTGGGCGCCTCCGTAGCTGGCGTGGTCTTGAGCCTCGCGGTCTGGTTCACCCTCAACACCGCGTTCTCCCAGGTGACGACGGAGCAGTTCGGGCCAATCGCGCTTCCTATCCCCGACCTCTCCAGCGTCGTGTGGATGTCCCTCGTGATCACGGGATTGGCCGCGGTTCTCGTGTTCCGGTTCTCGATGGGCACGCTGCGGGTACTCACGGTGAGCGCCGTCGTGGGGTTGGTCGGAGCCGTCCTCGGCCTCACCTGAGGAGATCCACGCGCCCCGCATTCGCCCACACCCGTTCCCGGGGGTTCAATAGGCCCATGGAGGTCTCAGCGAGGGTCGACTACGCACTTCGATCGCTGACCGAGCTCGCCCATTACTCCACCGAGGGCGACAAGAGACTGGTGACCTGCGAGCGGCTCGCGACCGATCTGTCCATCCCTGCGAAGTTCCTGGAGAGCATCCTGCGAACACTGCGCCAGGCCGGGATCGTGGCAAGTCAACGGGGCGTCGAGGGCGGCTTCCGGCTCGCGAAGGATCCTGCCGAGGTCACCGTCGCTGATGTCATCCGCGCACTCGAGGGGCCCCTGGCCGCCGTGCGGGGTGCACCGCCGGAGGACGCGGCCTACGGCGGACGTGCCGAGCATTTGCGCGATGTGTGGGTGGCCACGCGCGCGGCATTGCGCGACATCCTCGAGAACGTGACGCTCGCCGACATCCTCTCTGGTGACATGCCCCCACAGGTCCTGGCCCAGCTAGAGACTCCCGGAGCCTGGAAGCGTCGCTGAGTCCCGCTCCCTGACGTAGCATCGAACGATGCGGGTCTTCGTCTCTGCCGTGATCATCGGCGTCATGGCACTCACCGCCCCTGCGGCGTACGCATCGATGCTGCCCGACACGATCCCCGAGGCGATGAGCCACGAGTTCCGTGGGTCGAACCTGCGCGTCGTGAAGGATCTCGGGGGGACCTCCGAATACACCCGCCACTCCATTCGGTACGAGGCAGGTGACCTCACGATCTCCGGGATCATGACCAAGCCGCGGGGCAAGGGCCCCTTCCCGGTCGTCGTCCTCGCCCATGGCTACATCGATCCGGACATCTACGTGAGCGGGCAAGGCTTCCGGCGCGAGCAGGACTGGCTGGCCCGCAACGGCTACATCGCCCTTCACGTCGACTATCGCAATCACGCCGCGTCCGACAAAGATCCGGAGAACGACCGATCCATGCGCTTGGGCTACGCCGAGGACGTCATCGGTGCCGGGCTCGCCGTGCGCAACTCCTCGCTCCCCTACATCGACACGAAGAACGTCGCACTCCTGGGCCGATCGATGGGCGGCGGCGTGGCCTACCAGACTCTGGTGCTCGCTCCCGGGGTCTTCGACGCCGCGATCACCTACGCCTCGACGAGCACGAACGCGGCCGACAACTTCAACAAATGGCAGCGCAACAACTACCCGATCAGCAAGGAGATCCTGAAGCGCTACGGGGAACCCCGGGACAACCCCGCCGTGTGGCGGGAATTGTCCTCGCGCAACTACTTCTCACGCATCACCGAACCGATCCTGGCCTTCCACGGCACCGAGGACGACAGCTGCGACATCGCCTGGGCACGCGCCACGGAGGCGGCGCTCGACGCGGCCGGGGTGGAGAACACCCTGGTGGAGTACCGGGGGGCCGGTCACTACTTCTACGGACCGTGGACGGACTCGATCAGGAAGGTCGGACGGTTTCTCGACCGTCACCTGACGAACTAGTCGAGCCCGCCGATCACGATCTGGTCCCAGTCCAGGACGGCCCCCGTCACCACGCCGGAGCGATCCGAGAGCAGGAACACCACCATGTCGGCGATCTCATCGGGCTGACCGAGCCTGCCCATCGGCACCCGCTGGGAAGCCTCGTCGAGCCAGCCGTCCTGGGCCCCGTGCGCCGCGCGCTGGATGGCGTCCTCGCCTTCCGTGGTGGTCCACCCGATATTCAGAGCGTTGATGCGGATGCGGTCCCACCGGTGGGCGTGGGCGGCATTCTTCGTCGCTCCGGCGAGACCCGCCTTGGACGTCACATACGGGGCGAGGATGCTCTGGCCTCCGTGCATGGACGT
The DNA here is from genome assembly GCA_964495555.1 of uncultured Bifidobacteriaceae bacterium. Classification (GTDB taxonomy): domain Bacteria; phylum Actinomycetota; class Actinomycetes; order S36-B12; family S36-B12; genus VGCC01. The sequence continues at coordinate 4,518 of CAZBWA010000060.1, forward strand.
GCTCAGGATGTTGACGATCGAGCCCGGGGCTGAGCGGGAGAGCATGTCCTTCACCGCCGTCTGCATGATGAAGAAGGGTCCGCGTGTGTTGATCGCGATGTGGCGGTCGAAGTGTTCGGGCGTGGTGTCCACGAGGCTCGAGCGTGTCACGAGGCCGGCACAGTTCACGACGCAGTCGATGCGACCGTGCCGACGGATCGTCTCCTGCACGGAGCCGATTGCCTGATCGACGTCACTGACATCGGTCTGCAGGAATTCGACCGGATATTCGGCGAGTTCGTCGGCGAGGGCGTGACCGACATCGCTGCGGCGTCCGGTGAAGACCACGGCCTCGGCTCCCGCCTGAGCCGCCGCACGGACGATTGCGGCCCCCACCCCTTGGGATCCACCCGAGACTAGGACGACCTTGCCATCCAGCAGACCCATCGTCACTCCCCACCACTCGCGCGGACTCGTCCGAGAACGTACTGGGCGGCATTGTGGCCGGGGATCCCCGAGACCCCGCCACCGCGCCGGGCTCCACTGCCGCACAGGACCAGAGCCGCTGCATCGGTCTCCACGCCCCAGGTGCCCACCTCGGCCTCGGTGAGTGCCCACGGCCAGTCCAGCGGCGTGTGGAAGATGTTGCCCGTCGGGATGCCCAACGAACCCTCGATGTCGACCGTCGTGTTGATCTCCAGACACTCCTGCCCGTCGGGAGTGCGCATGAGGCAGTCCGATATCGGTTCAGCGAGCACCGAGTCCAGAGTCGCCAGGACCGCACGCCGAATGTCCTCACGCGTCGGGGGCGTGTTCGAGGTGAAGAGCGAGTGCGGGGTCTGCAGGACGAACATCGTGAGTGTCTGACAACCCGCGGATCGCAACTCCGGTCCCAGGATGCTGGGATCGGAGAGCGAGTGGCAGTAGATCTCCGCGGGCAGCGGCTCGGGAAGTCGTCCAGATCGGGCTGCGACTGCTGCGTCATTGAGTTGGCTGTAGTTCTCGTTGATGTGGAAGGTGCCGGCGAAGGCGTCCTCGGGATCGACGGTGGGGTCCTTGAGCCGTGGCAGCCGCGTGAGCACCATGTTCACCTTGATCTGCGCGCCGGTCTCCTCTCCTTCCGGCGGACGGGGGCGCATCCCCCGCAGACGGTCCAGTTCCGCGGGAGCGCAGTTGGCGAGCACGTGCGACGCCTCGACCCGCCACTCCTCATCCGCCACTCGCACAGTCACGTCGGCACCGTCATCGCGCGCGACGATCGATGTGACGTCGGCGCCGGTGACGATCCGCGCACCCCAGCCGCGTGCCAGGTCGGCCAACTGCGCGGTCAAGGCACCCATCCCACCGACGGGGACATCCCACGCCCCGGTCCCGTTGCCGATCACGTGGTAGAGGAAGCAGATGTTCTGACGCAGAGAGGGATCCCCAGCGTCAGCGAAGGTCCCGATGAGGCCGTCCGTGAGAACCACACCGCGGGCGATATCTGTCGTGAGCGATCGTTCGATCACATCACCGAGGGGCCGCTCGATGAAATCCGTCCAGTCCTCCGCGTCGATTCGCGACCGCATCTGCTCGACGGCCATCAGGGGTGATGTCAACGTGGGGAAGATCTCCTCCGCCATGCGTCGGGTGCGGGCGTAGAAGTCCTGCCACCGCTGCCCCTCCTCGGGGTCACCCGTGACGCGGGCGAACTCGGCCTCCAGTCGCTCCGGGTCCTCGTGCACCACGAGTCCACGTACCGGATCGAACGGGTCGGGGGTGAAAGAGGACACCGTGCGGTGCACGAGTTCGAGGTCCACCCCGAGGTCGTCCACGATCGCCTGGGGCAGCAGGGACACCAGGTAGGAGTACTTGGACAAGCGTGCCGGGACACCGGGAAAAACCTCGGCGGAGATCGCCGCGCCGCCCACGTGCTCGGCCCGCTCCAGAACGAGGACGTCCAATCCCGCGCGCGCCAGGTAACAGGCTGCGACCAGGCCGTTGTGTCCGGCGCCGATGATCACCGCATCCGCCCGGATCGCCGTACGTTCGGCGGGTTCAGTCGCCATGGGGGATCACCACCCCGGACTCGGTCAGCCGACCGCAGATATCGCGATACCGGATATCGATCTCACGCACCGTCCGATCGTCGAACTGGGATCGCCACCGGCCACCGTGCGCTGACGCAGCCGTGACATTCCCATCGAACCAGGCGCGCATCTCGGCACTCTCGGGAACGCCCACGAAGTCGAGGATGTCAGCGAGCGTGGATTCGCGGCGCCGAACCACGAGATCGACGAGATCGACGCGGAGCATCGAGCCTTCGGGAGCCGCGGTCAAGGACCGGTGGATCCGTTGCATGCGTTCCCCCCATTGGTCCAACGCCTCGAAGACATCGTCGGGACCGAAGGACTGTGCCACGAAGGATGCCGCGACGTCACGGCCGTCCCGCACCACGGCGATGACCCGTGCCTTCGGATAGAGCCATGTGAGTCGATCGCCCTTGCGCGCATTCGCGGGTGTGGTGTCCACCCACCGCTGGGCATCGATGTGATCGCAGATCGCATCCATGATGCGGCGGGTGAGCGCGATGCTTGCGGCCGTGGGATCGTCCGCAAAACCCTCGAGGTAGTCCTGCACCCAGGCATTGATCTCCTCCAGCGACACTGAGGTGTGGAGACCGACGTCTGGTGCGCGCTCGAACCAGCGCGTGCGGATGCGCTCGGCCGCGATCTGCGCTGCCGCGATACCCCGCGCGGGATTGCGACGGGCCACGGAAACCGCGTCGAGGATGCCGTCATTCCCCGAGATGAACCGCACTTCCATCGGGCGCGTGAGAGTGAGGTCGGGGTGATGGTCGAGAAGGTGGCCGACGATCGTGGAGCCGCTACGTCCCGTACCGCCGGTGAAGACCGGCATCGAGCGGGGATCCACGCCGTGAAACTACAGGTAGAGACCGGTGCCGGACGTGCTGTGACGTTCCGCTGCGACGGCGTGGAGATCGCGCTCGCGCAGCAGCACGTAGTCGATCCCCTGCAATTCGACCTGACCCCGGTCCTCGGGCTCGAACAGGACCTTGTCGCCGACTTCCACGGTGCGCACATTGGGGCCCACCGCGACGACGCGTGCCCACGAGAGCCGACGGCCGACCTGGGCGGTGGCGGGGATCACGATGCCGCCGCTCGAGCGTCGTTCACCATCGGCACCTCCCTCGCGCACGAGGACGCGGTCGTGCAGGAGTTTGATGGGCACGGAGCCGTCCACACCGGGACGCATGTCCGGGTGCTGATCGATCGACTCGTGAGCGATCGCCACGGTCAGCCTCGGCGACGGGCGATGCGGAGAGCGACGTACCCGAGGACGACTGCGCCGACGATGGCGACGCGCTCGGGGCGGATGCCGCCGTACTCGTCGATGAACCATCCCCCGACCGCGCGGGCACCCCTCTGGGCCAAGGCGCCCGGCGTTGTGGCCGCACGCAATTGGGACAGGCTGGCGACGAATTCCTCCCGCGCAGCGACGACCTCGGTCTGAAGATCGACGATGGACGTCGACTGGGAAGCGCCTTGATCCGGCATCGACTCGTTCCTTTCCGTCGGGCTGCAGCCTACGGCGTGCGGGATTCGCACCCACTCCTGGCCGCGGCCCCCGACCGATGTGTGGTGGTCAGCGGATGGTCGAGGAGACGGGCACCGGCTCCAGATGCGAGTCGAGACCTGCGGAACGGCGACGACGCGAGCGACCCGCGAAGGCGAACACGATGATGAAGATCAGCGCACCGACGAGCACGATCATCGTTCCGGAGGGGACCTCGGCGTAGTAACTGGCATACATCCCGACCAAGCCACTGAAGGCTCCAATGGCGGTGCTCCACGCCAGCATGCGCCCGAACGAGTCCGTCAACATGCGCGCCACCACCGCGGGGATTACGAGCATCGCCGCTACCAGGGTGACGCCGATGACCGTGAGCGTGGCGAGGATGGCCAGGGACAGCACGACCATCAGCTGCGCCTCGACGCGATTCACGCGGATGCCGGAGACATCGGCGACCTCAGGGTCGAAGGTGGTGAAGAGCAGAGCGCGATACCGCAGGAAGACGAAGGCAACGGCCAGGAGTGAGACTGCCACCAGTCCGATGATCTGCTCGGGTGAGATGCCGAGGATGCTGCCGAACAGGGCGTTCTCGAAGGATGGGCCACTGGTGCCGAAACGTGCGAAGAGTGCAACACCCAGGGCGAAGGATGCTGTGGTGATCACGCCGATCGCGGCGTCGGCTCCCAGCCTGCTGCGTCGCGACACCGCGTTGATGGCCAAGGCCGATGCGATGCCCCAGAGTCCCGCACCGAGGACGTAGAACTGCGCGGCGAACAACTGCACGGCCGCGAACCCACCGAAGATCGAATGTGAGAGCCCGTGCCCGATATAGCTCATGCCGCGCAGCACGATGTAGACGCCAATGAATCCCAGGAGCGCTCCGGACAGTGCGGCGACGAGCAGCCCCTCGAGGAAGAAGGTGTAGCGCAGAGGTTCCAGGATCGCGTCCATCACGACGACCACTTCATGGCGTGTTCCGGGCGTTCGTCCACGACCACGCGCATCCCCAGGTGCTCCAGGACCTCCATGCGCGCCCCGTAGGTCTGCTCGAGGACTGACGGTCGGATGACCTGCTCCGGGGTGCCATCGGCGATGATCCGGTGGTTCACGCACACCAGGTGCGGGAGGTGCGCGGCCATTCCGTTGAGGTCGTGCGTCGTCAAGACGATCGCCACCCCGTCCTCGTGGAGGTCGGCGAGGAGGTGCAAGACGTCGTGCCGAGTGGACACGTCGACCCCGCTGGTCGGCTCGTCCAGAAGCAGCAGTTGCGGTTTCCGGTAAAGGGCGCGCGCGAGGAACATTCGTTGCTGTTGACCGCCGGACAGGTTCCGGATCTGACGATCGGCGAGTTCATCGATGCCCAACCGTTCGAGGACGGAGTGCGCATCAGCCTTCTCCGACTTACTCGCCCACGGCATAGCCAGGCGCTGGGCACGTGACCCGGACATCAGCACGCATTCCAGCACCGTGACGGGGAAGTCCCAGTTCACCGTCTCGAGTTGGGGCACGTAGGCCATGCGCAGGCCCGGACGCTTCTCGATCGAGCCCGACATCGGCTCGACGATGCCGAGGATCAGTCGAAGAAGGGTCGTCTTGCCGGCTCCCGAGGGCCCCACGATCCCGGTGAACTGGTCCTCGTGGATATGGATGTCGACGTCGTGCAGGACGATCTCGTGGTCGTAGCCCGCATCGACATCGGTGAGTCGGATCAGTTCAGGTCCGACTCCGGTTCCGGTCACTGTGGATAGTCTGCCGTATCCGGGACTGGGCTCGTGATGTCGATCGCGCGGATTGTCGGGGCCTGACCGCCCAGGCCCTCGATCATCGTGGCGAAGTTGTATTGCATGAGCCCGAGCCAGGAGTGGTTGGCCTCACCGGGCGCACCCGGTAAGTCGTCGTCGCGCAGCGAATCCTCGTACCGGACTCCGGTCTCGTTTGCGATCTCCTCGAGGACGTCGGAGGGAAACACCTCCGATCCGAAGATCGTCGGCACCCCCTCGGCCTTGATCTGCTCGATCAGGGTCACGACCTCGGACGGAGTCGGATCGGAGAAGTCACTGGGCTGGAGCGCACCCACGACCTCCCAGCCGAAGTGGTCCGCGAAATAGGCGTACGCGTCGTGATACGTGACGAGCTTCAAGTTCTCACCGGGGACGGTCTTCTGATCCTCGCGGATCGCCGCGGCCAACTCATTGACCTGCGTCTCGAAGGACGCGAAGTTCGCCTGGAACGTCTCCGCGCAGTTGGGGACGCGCTCCGTGAGGACGTCCCGCACGATCTGCGCGTACTCGATAGCGAAGGTGGGGTCTGTCCAGAGGTGCGGATTCGGCTTGCCTTCCTCCTTGGGGAAGGAGAAGTCGTAGATGTACTCCGACTCAGGCAGCGCGAGCGTGCCGAGTTCGACGAGTTCCGCGTCCTCGCGCATGTTGGCCTGCGCCATCTCGAGAGTGGGGTCCTCGAGCTTGAGTCCATTAATGAAGATGACGTCGGCATCACTCAGGAGCGCCGCGACGGACGGGGCGGGCTCGAAGGTGTGCGAGTTGGTGCCCTCCGGGACGATCCCGCGGACCTCCACGCAGTCCCCGCCGACCCTCGACACGATGGACGTGATGGGCGAGACCGTGGTGGCGACCAGGATCCGCTCCCCGTCCGTGGACGAGGCGGCCTCCTCGCTCGCGCTCGAGCAGCCGGCCAACGCCAGGGCTCCGAGGCTCGTGCCAATCAGGACATTTCGGAAACGTG
>CAZBWA010000061.1:0-10528 GCA_964495555.1 uncultured Bifidobacteriaceae bacterium
TCATGGACCGTGCACGAGTCGGGACGCATCAGCGCGGATATGACCCGCGCCTTCCACATCGCGAATCAGGCCCATCGAGGGCCGGTGTTCGTCGACATCCCGATGGACGTGCTGTTCACGCCCTCCGTCGCCGAGCAGGTCGCGTCATCAGAGGACACCGCATCGGCGATCGACACGGACGCCGTGGAAGCGGCGGCACGGATCATCAGCGAGGCTCACCATCCCGTAATCGTGATGGGCAGCGACGTATGGCAGGCCGATGCCGTCGAGCAGGTGCGGGCACTCATCCACGACCTGGGCATTCCCGCGATCGCCAACGGCATGGGGCGCGGTGTGCTGCCCCCGACGGATCGATTCCTCGTGACGCGTGCACGCTCAGCAGCGTTCAAGGGGGCCGACGTCGTCATCGTGATCGGGACGCCCCTGGACTTCCGATTGAACTACGGGGATTTCAGGGACGCCACGGTCGTGCACGTCGTCGATCACCCCTCCCAGACCGCCACCCACCTCGACGTCGCGACGATCGCAGGCGACCTTCCCGCTGCCGTCGCCGAGCTCCTGCATGCGATCACCGGCCGCGACGATGCGCGGCGCGGGGACTGGAGCACATGGGCCGAGGAACTTGCGGAGAAGACGGCAGCGGCACGACTCGCCGACCAGGAAGTCTTCTCCTCGGATGCCACGCCCATCCATCCCGCGGCGATCTACGGTGCACTGATCCCGCGGCTGACCGACGACACCGTCGTGATCGGCGACGGCGGTGACTTCGTCTCCTTCGCGGGGAAGTTCATCGAGCCCGCCCGTCCCGGACACTGGCTCGACCCCGGTCCCTACGGGTGCCTGGGCACGGGTCCCGGATACGCGATGGCGGCGAAACTCACGTACCCGGACGCACCCGTGGTGCTCCTCGCCGGAGACGGCGCCCTCGGCTTCTCCTTCATGGACCTGCAGTCACTCGTCACACACCGCCTACCCGTCGTCATCATCGTCGGCAATAACTCGGGGTGGGCTCTCGAACGTCACCCGATGCGGATGCTCTACGGCTACGACGTGATCGCCGACCTGCCCACCACCGACTATGCGCAACTCATGATCGACCTGGGCGGTGGCGGTGAGATCGTGCGCGATGCGACCGATATCGGTCCGGCTCTCGACCGCGCCCTGGCATCGGGCATTCCCACCGTGATCGACGTGCGCACCGACCCGGACGTGGCGTATCCGCGAAGCACCACTGGCATCTGACGCCCGTGGGTCGAACTCGACGGACCTAGGAGCCCACCACGGCAGTCGCTAACGCGGTGATGGCCTTCGTGCAGGCGCTCACCTCGGCAGGTGTCATCGGACCGACGGCGCCCCCGCGCAGGGCGCGGCAGGAGACGTCTCCGAGTTTCCCGGCTCCGGTGAAGTGGCTGTTCACTCCCACCCGCTTGCCATCGAATTCCGGATCACTCGTGATACCGAGATAGCCGAACGCCGGACCCTTAAGTCGAATCAACTCGCACGTGACGTCGGTGACCGCTGTAGTCGTGCAGATTGTCTCGGTCCACAGACGAGCAGGGTTCGCTGTGCTGATCGCCGCAACCTTGGCGTCGAGGAGCAAACCCGGGAACTTGGCGATCTCGTACTGGAATGCCACGGAGTTCTTGCGCTTGCCGAGCGCCCGCTCGAGAGCCGGCGAGGGGAGGTTCGCTGCCCACAAGGGCTTCGTCGGCTCGATGTTCAAAAACAGGGGCCTCAGTCCCGCAGGGGTCGGAGGGATCAGCCCACGAATGGAGCCCTGCTCGGCAAGCGAGGTCGACGCGGGCGCCGTCACGGCACCGAGGGTGAGTCCCTGCACGTTGGCCTGAGGACAGGTGGCGGAGCCGCGCTCGGCACCAAACTGGATGCACACGCCGCGGGCGAGGGCATCACCCTTCGACACATAGACCATCGTCCAGGCACCCTTGCGGTGGTCGGCCGTGGCAGTCCAGACCGTCGCCCCGTCCACAATCGTCGGTGCCCCGAGGGAACCACCGTCGTACTGGGCAACATCCGCGGCCACGAGGCCGGGGATATCCGCACCCGGGAGAATCTGGGCGAGGTTGATCGTGAAGGACGAGTAGTCCTCCGCGGGGCCACCTGCCGTCTCGGCATTGGCTCCGACGTTGGACCAGTTCTTGTTGAGCTTGGCCACGAAGAACGGTGAGTTGGCGAAGACTCCTCCCCGCGCCACGGTGGTGCTGATGTACGCGGTGGCACCCCCCTCGGCACTAGGAACGACACCTCGCGTGCACTTCGCATCCGAGCAGCGCACCTGTTGGTACGTCGGCATCCGGCCCTCGGTCAGAGTGGCCGTGGTTCCGAAGATCGGGGCATCGAAGGCGGCCGGCGTCGCCGGAGCAGGGGCTGCGATCGCCGGGACGAGTGCAGTTCCCACGAACGCCGCCGCAGCGACGCTGATGATTCCCGCGCGAGTGATGTGACGTCGACCCATGTGCACGTACCAGCCCTTCCTTCCCCGGTTTCTGGCACGGACGGTAGCACTGGCGTGTCATCCCCCCGAGGTGGTCAGGATCGTGGGGCGGATAACCCCCCGGCTCTCCTTCGTCACGTGCACTATGCGGCGAGCCTTCTTGTCAAACGTCGACTTCGACGGCACCCTCGAGACATGACTGAAGGCATGAGTACTCAACCATTCTCCATTGGCGGCGCCGTCGGCTTCGGCTGGAAGCGCGCGTGGAAGAACTTCTGGTGGCTCCTCCTCGTCGGGATCATCTTCGCGGCGATCAACGGTGTCGTCTTCCTGATCACCGGCGGCACGGACATGGCCCCCACGGAGGTGACCGATCCGGCAGCCCTGCAGGATCAGATCACTGCCGCGACTGGATCCGTGATGAGCCTCATCGGCTCCCTTGTCCAATTCTTTGTGACCGCCTTCCTCGGCTTGGGCGTGCTACGCATCGCCTTGGCAGTGACCTCCGGGGACCGCGTGCGCATCGGCCGGCTCTGGTCATTCGAGGGATTCGGCCGGTACGTACTCGCCAGCATCATCGTCGCCATCGTGGTCATAGTCGCGTTCATGATCCCCTTCGGGATCGGACTCGCCATCAGTGCCGGGACGGATCAGATTGCGTGGCTCGTCATCGGTCTCATCCTCGGATTGATCGTCGCGATCCTGCTCGGACTCGGATTCAGCTTCTACGGCTACGTGATCGTGGATAAGAACGCCAAGGGGCTTTCGTCGTTGGGTGAGTCCTGGAGGTTGATCAAGCCGCACTTCGGTGGCCTGTTCGGGCTGCACATCGTCGTCGCCCTCATTCTCATCGCCACGTTGATCGTGGCGGTGCTGCTGGGTGTGCTGCTGATCTTCGTGGGCCTGCTCATCACACTTCCGATTGCCGGAGTGCTGGTGTTCGGGATCCCGGCGTTCGCTTTCGCCTACGCGTACCGGACGCTCGCGGGCGAGCCGGTCGCGTAGGAAACAGACCATGGCGATCGCTCCCTCGGCCATCGCCGTGATCTTCACGAGCACAAGGACTACCCAGGACGAGGACGAGTATCGGGCTGTCGCCGACGCTATGGAGGACATGGCGCGGCGGCAGCCCGGTTTCCTGTCGATGGAGTCTGTGCGAGATCCCAGCACCCGGCGCGGAATCACCGTGTCGTACTGGACCGACGAGGCATCCGCCCGCGCGTGGAAGCAGGTGGCCGAGCACCTCGTAGCCCAGCGCGCGGGGCGGGAGCGCTTCTACAGCGACTACAGCGTCGTGGTCGCACAGGTCACGCGCAGCTACGGCACGGGTGACCACTGACGGACCTGCAAGGTCGCGTAAGTTGGAGACGTGGGGTTCTTCCGAAGTCGCGGGGTGATGATCGCCCTCGTGGTCCTGCTCATCCTCGGCCTCGCGGGTGGAAGCCTCGCTTTCTTCCTCTCGAGCAACTCCGCGGCTCCGCCCCCCATCGACAAGGGCGAGGTGATCGCGAACATCCCGGAGGCGGAACTGATGTGGTTCAGCCAGCCGCAGGACGTCAAGGATCAGATCTGCGGCGGCCTGGCCGCCAACCCCGATGAGTACTACGCCCTCATGCAGGATGCCTGGCTCCAGGACGGGTCCATGGATCCGGAGATGTTCGGGGCCCTCATGACCACGATCATCGACGACTGCGGGCTCTAGCCCCTCCGTGTCACTCATCCGCGTCACGGATCCCGGAGATCCCCGCCTGCGTGACTACGTGTCTCTCACCGACGTGTCCCTGCGCGTGCGGCATGAACCCGCGTCAGGCATGTATATCGCTGAGAGTGCGGAGGTGATCCGTCGGGCGGTCGAGGCGGGACACCGCCCTCGCTCCATGGTGATGCAGGACACCTGGGTGGATCGGCTCGCGGACCTGATCGAGGAGTTCGACACCGACGTCTACGTCGGGACGCGCGAGGTACTGGAGCAACTCACCGGCTTTCACGTGCACCGTGGTGCACTGGCGGCGATGCACCGACCCGAGCTCCCCACCCTCACGTCGGTCGTCGCGAATGCCCGGCGCCTGGTCATCCTCGAAGACCTGGTCGACCACACGAACGTCGGCGCCATCTTCCGGTCCGCAGCGGGACTGGGCATGGATGCGGTCCTCGTTACGCCACGGTGCGCGGATCCCCTCTACCGCAGGAGTGTGCGCGTCTCGATGGGTGCGGTGTTCGCCGTCCCCTGGACACGCATCGATCCCTGGCCTGGGAGTCTCACGACCCTCCGCGAGCAGGGATTCACGATCGCAGCGGTGACGCCACGCGCGCCCGACGCGATCTCGCTCGCCGACTTCGCCGTGCAACCACCCGACCGCCTCGCACTGGTCCTCGGAACCGAGGGCGACGGCCTCACCGCCCCGGCATTGGAGCAGGCCGACATCGGCGTCAGCATCCCGATGCAGGGTGACGTGGACTCATTGAACGTGGCTGCCGCATCCGCCGTGGTGTTCTGGGCACTTGCTACTCCGCCACGCGATCGACCCGCTTCGGGAAGCTGATCCAGGCGAAGACGGCGCCGAGTGCCGCGATCCCGGCTCCCACGAAGAGCGCCCAATTCATTCCATCGACGAAGGCCTCGCCGGCGACCGACCGGAAGACAGCGGCGATGTCAGGTGGGAGTTGCTGGGCCGCGATCGATGCTGATGCCAGGGACTCGCGTGCCGCATCGAGCGCGGATTCCGGGAGAGCCCTCGCCGCATCGCCAGCACCCGTAATCGCCTGCTCGATGTTCTGCCGGTAGGTGAGGGACATGGTTGCGCCGAGAATGGCGACGCCGAAGGCTCCCCCCAACTCGGCCATCGCGTCGTTCACCGCCGAGCCCATGCCCGCGCGCTCGGCGGGCACGCTCGCCAGGACTCCGTTCGTGGCCTGAGGCAGGGTGAGGCCCAGACCGAGGCCCACGACGAGGAACGTGGTGCCGACGACGGCGTAGTGGGATCCAGCGGTCAGGGCACTGAACGACGCCAGGCCCGCTGTCACCACGACCAATCCGAGAACCACCGTGGTGCGTGTTCCGATGCGCTCCGCAATGCGCGGGCTGATGAGCGATGCGAGAAGAAGGCCCCCCGCTCCCGGGAGCATTGCGATACCCGACTCCAAGGGAGTCAATCCCTGCACGAGCTGCAGGAATTGGGGGAGGAAGAACATCGCTCCCATCAATGCGAAGTAGACGAGGCCGACCGTCACCACCGCCGCACGGAATAGCGGGACGCCGAAGAGGCCCATCGGGAGCAGAGGGCGTGGGGCCCGTCTCTCCCACCAGACGAAGAGGACCAGGAGTCCCACGGCGAGCGCAGCGGTGAAGGCGGTGACCACGTCCACACCGGATTCGGGGAGCTCGATGATCGTCACGACCAGTGCGATCAGGCCGCCACCGCACAGCAGCGCCCCGCGCACATCCAAGCGAGGCTTCGCCGGGTCGGAGGACTCCGGGACGAACGCGAGTGTTGCCAGGAGCATCAGGAATGCGAGCGGCGGATTGACCCAGAAGATCGCGTGCCACGTGAAGTGCTCGAGCAGGAGTCCGCCGACGATCGGGCCCAGCGCGACACCCACCCCCGCCACCGCGGCCCAGATGCCGATCGCCTGCGCGCGTTCGTGCGGACTCGGGAAGACCTGCACCAGGATGCTCAGCGTCGAGGGCATGATGCAGGCGCCACCGAGACCCATCAGTGCCCGACAGAGGGTCAACACGAACGCGTCCTGGGCGAAGGCTGCGGCGAGGGAGGCGACGATGAAGATTCCGAGGCCGATCACCAGAAGCCGACGCCTGCCGAACCGGTCCCCCATCGCACCGGCGAGCAGCAGGCTCCCGGCGAAGACGACGGAATAGGCATCGACGACCCACTGCAATTGGGCGGTGGTGGCCCCCAAGTCCTCCTGCAGGCGCGGTAGTGCGACGTTGACGATGGTGTTGTCGAGGGAGACCAACGCCAGGGCGGCGGAGAGGACGCCGAGGACCACCCAGCGATTGCGCACGATCGCAGGCTAGCGGCGTGGGGGGACCTGGATCGGGGGCACGCTGACGAAGTCGATGCGCATGCGTTGCTGTGTTCGTCCGGTGCCGTTCTGCTGGGTGAGCGACGCAGCGCCACCGTCGGGTGCCACAGCGGTCACCACCACCCGGGGCTCGTCGTCACGGGGTGCTGGATTCGTGGAGCGAACCGTGAACCACCCACGCGCATCCACACCGGTCTCGTAGACGATCCCCGGAGTGAGCCATGGCTGCCAGGGGTCGTAGGAGTAGAAGCGGGACGTGTTGGTGATCGGGTTCTCATTCGCTCCGAATTTGTTCATCGTCCACCGCTTGATCGGAGGATCGCGAAAGTACTGCCGTCCGGAGGCCGTGGTGACCACCTCCGATATCGGTCGGACTCCCATGTTCCGTCCGCCACGCCCGATGACCTCCGCGGAGTAGAGGCACCGGGAGACCTGGGCCGCATCGATGCGGCAGGCGATCTTCCCGCGGGGAGCCTTCGTGGTGGTGGTCGTCGTCATGGAGGACGTCCCCGCCCAGGCGACCCAGGCGGCCATGGCCGCGGCCGGGTCGACGGTGAAGGTGGCCAGGGATGCGGATACCTCGGGCGGTGCAGGCTCGGCGCGGGCCGGTGCCAGAGGTGTCAGGAGGGCGAGAACCGATGCGGCGACGATGACGATCCTGCGCACCTGTCATGTATAGCCGATGGGGGAGCCGGCGGCGTGCCACGATGGGCCATGCTCGTGGGTGGAATCGACGCAGGGGTCGTGGGCGCTGCCCTGCGGATGCTCCCGGAAACCCTCAAGGTCGCGGGCATCCCGAAGGACGACATCGTCGCGCGCCGGGACACCTCGGGTCCCCTCGATGCCTTCCTCGCCGAGCGCTTCTACCCGTCCCCCGGCGTGACGCATCGCGATGAGTGGATTGACGGCAGGCGACTGCGCGTGCGGATTTACACCCCGGCCCCGATGCCCAGTCGCGGCGTCCTCTACTACATCCACGGCGGTGGGCTCGTCCTCTCGAGCATCGAGGCGTACGACGCTCGCTGCGCGTACTGGGCGTCGTCGGCCGGGTGCACGGTGGTCTCGGTGGACTACCGACTCGCCCCGGAGAACCCCTACCCGGCTGCCATCGATGATTGCATCACAGGACTGATGTGGACGCGGGATCACCTTGCCGACTTCGACGCCACCACCCTGGGGGTCGCCGGCGACAGCGCGGGCGGAGGGTTGGCAGCCGCGACTGCCCTGCGGAACAGGGATGACGTCCACATCGATCTCGCATGCCAGGTGCTGATCTACCCGATGTTGGACGACCGCACCATCCATCCCGACGAGCGGTTCAGCTCGCGCCTCATCCCGTGGACGTACGAGGACAACGCCATCGGGTGGAACTCCTACCTGCACGGACGCGCGGGGGCATCCGACATTTCCATGTACGCCGCACCGGCGCGGGCCGAGTCTCTGACAGGCCTCCCCCCGACCTACCTGGACACGGGATCCATGGACATTTTCCTCGATGAGGACGTGACCTATGCCCGACGCCTCATCGCCGACGGGGTCCCCGTCGAGGCACATATCTGGAATGGGGCCCTCCACGGGTTCGACTACATCGCCCCTCGCACGTCACTGGCGCACGTCGCGTGGGAGAAGCGCACCGCATTCGTCCGGACGCACCTGTGAGCCATCATGGACGCTGACAATCTGTGGTTGAACATCGGCGCGATGATCGCCGGCGTCCTGCTCATGTTCGGTTGGCACCTGCGAATCCATGCAGCCTCCGAGAGGGCCCGCCGGACGTGGAACATCGTCAGGTTCGTGGCCCTGGGCTACCTGATCCTGTGGTTGATCGTCGTGGGCCCGACCCTCATCGGTGTCCTCTTCGACGGACGGTGATGGGACCAAGGTCCCGCACCGTGAGGCAGGCTGCCCCTTGCAACACCGGCTGTGCACGGCAATAGTGAGGACGTGAGTCAGATGTGGCATGGACGAGTGGTCGTCGGCTATGACGGTTCGGATACGGCGCGGGTCGCTGCGCGGTGGGCCGCCGATGAGGCCATCGCGCAAGGTCGCGGGCTGACACTCGCCCACGCGGTCCTCCCACCCGTCTCGGGCGCGGGCTTCGGCGCCACGATCCCCCCGCCACTCGACCTCGTCGACAACCTCCGGGAGAAGGCGACGATCGAACTGCTCCGTGAGGCGGATGCGCTTCCAGGAACGGATATAGAGGTGTGTGTGGAGATCGGCTCACCGAGCGGACTCCTGCTGGATGCATCCGAAAGCGCCCACATGCTCGTTCTTGGCTCCCGTGGGCACGGTGGTTTCCGCGGTCTGCTCCTCGGGTCGGTGGGATCGCAGGTGGCGGCGCATGCCGCATGCCCGACGGTCGTCTTCCGTGACGCTCGGGTGCCCGAGTCCCATCACCTCGTGGTCGGCATCGACGGATCACCCAACTCCGAGGTGGCCCTCGCCTTCGCCTTCGACATGGCCAGTCGCCACGCGTGGGAGCTGATCGCCGTGCACGCGTGGGAGGTTCCGGCCTACGACCTCCTCGTCGTGCCCAGCGGTCCGGTGCCCGTCCCGTTGACGGATGTGGCCGACGACGAGGTGCGACTGGCAGCGGAGGTGCTCTCGGGATTCCGCACCGACTACCCCGATGTCCGTGTGCACGAGCGCCTCGTGCGCGCCGCCCCTGCCGACGCACTCCTTGTCGAGGGCAAGGACGCGGCGATGATCGTCGTCGGCACCCGCGGACGCGGACCCACGGCGGCTGCAGTGCTCGGCTCGGTCAGTAACGCCGTCCTCCACAAGGCGCACGTGCCCGTGGCCGTCGTCCCCTACGAGGAGCCCGACGGGGATGCGGCATGACGGTGGGCGGTGATGTCACGCGCGTCGCGGACATCATGTCCCGACCCGTGCTCACGATCGAGTCCGGCGAGACACTCCACGATGCCTGGCAACTCATGTTCGTCTCGGGGCTCCGTCACCTCGTCGTCCTTGACGATGATGGAGTTCCCGTGGGAGTTCTCAGTGACCGCGCGGTCCTCTCCGATGCCCCCTCACGTGGGGACCGCCTCGAGGCGATCGTCGTCCGCGATGTCATCGATCGGATTCCGCGCGCGTCCATCACCTCGGGCAGCACGGCCACACAGGCGGCACACGAGATGAGCCACCACCACGTCGAGGCGTTGCCCGTCACGGAGGAGGACGGCCGTCTGGTCGGGATCATCACCGAATCCGATGTCGTGCGGTGGGTCGGCACCGAAGACTGACGTGCTCCTGGCCTGCTACCCATGGCAGGTGCGGCACCCGCGTGATCCCCTAGTGTGATCGTGTGGCAGCAGAGGATCGGCTCGTCTGGATCGACCTGGAGATGACCGGACTCGATCCGGCCCTGGACGAGATCGTGGAGATCGCCTGCATCGTCACTGAGGCCGACCTCACCGAGGTGGACGAGGGCATCTCCCTCGTGGTCAAGCCCCACGACGAGCCCCTTGCCGCGATGAACCAGGTCGTGGTGGACATGCACACCTCCTCCGGACTCATCGCAGAGATTCCTGATGGCATCTCCCTCGATGAGGCCCAGCAGCGCGTGATGGCGTACGTCACCGGGCACATCCCCGACGCCCGCAAGGCTCCCCTGGCCGGATCCAGCGTGTACGTAGACCGCATGTTCCTCGCGCGCTATATGCCCGAACTCGATGCCCACATGCACTATCGCCTTGTGGACGTGTCGAGCATCAAGGAACTGGCCAAGCGCTGGTTCCCCCGCGTCTACTTCAATGCTCCCGCCAAGACCGGGAATCACCGCGCCCTCGCCGACATCCGGGAGTCGATCGCGGAATTGCGCTATTACCGCGATGCCATGCTCGTCCCACACCCCGGACCCGACGCGGATACCGCGAAGGCGATCGGGGAATCGCACATCGTGCAACACCCGTCCTGAGGTCCGATATCCTCAAGGGCCCGCTCCGGCGGGCAATGGTTCCCACCGGAACCATGGTGGGTGTAGCTCAGCTGGTAGAGCACCTGGTTGTGGTCCAGGACGTCGCGGGT
>CAZBWA010000062.1:0-10281 GCA_964495555.1 uncultured Bifidobacteriaceae bacterium
CAAGCAGTCGGGATTCGGCAAGGACATGTCCACGTAC
Organism: uncultured Bifidobacteriaceae bacterium; assembly: GCA_964495555.1. GTDB lineage: Bacteria > Actinomycetota > Actinomycetes > S36-B12 > S36-B12 > VGCC01. The sequence continues at coordinate 38 of CAZBWA010000062.1, forward strand.
TCCTTCGAGGAGTACACCCAGGTCAAGCACGTGTCCCTGGACATCACCGGGGTGGCCGCCAAGGCCTGGCATAGGACGATATTCGGGGAGAAAGCGTGATGGATAGCCCTGCGGATGAGCCGCAATGGTTTAGGGTCGAAATGGTCACGTTGAAAGAGGAGCCCTCATGAAGTCACAGTCCCCGGAATTGGTCGCTGCCCTGGCCGGCTCGATGCGGTCGTCGGTGTCCCGTCGCCGGCTCCTCCAGGCAGCCGGCATCGGCGGTGCGGCAGTGGCCGTCGCCGCATGCGGTGCGGGCGGCGGTTCCGCCTCCTCGGGGGAAGCCGCGTCGGCCGAGGACCTCTCGGAGACCGAGAAGGTCGTGAATTGGTCGAACTGGCCCTCGTACCTGGACATCGACGACGAAACCGGCGAGCGCCCGACCCTGGCGGCCTTCCAGGAGCAGACGGGCATTGCCGTCACCTACACCGAGGACGTCAACGACAACAACGAGTTCTTCGCCAAGGTGCGCACCCAACTCGAGCAGGGTCAGCCGATCGATCGGGACATCGTGGTTCTCACCGACTGGATGGCAGCGCTCTGGATTTCGAGCGGGTACGCCCAGAAACTGAATAAGGCCGAGATCCCCAATGAGGTCAACCTCGTGCCGAAGTACGTTGATGTCTCCTTCGACCCAGGTCGCGAGTATTCGCTTCCCTGGCAGTCGGGCTTCGGCGGTCTGGGCTATAACAAGGCGGCTCTCCAGCAGGCGTTGGGCGTTGACTCGATCACCACGATCGATCAGCTGTTCGATCCGGCTCTCAAGGGCAAGATCACGGTGTTGTCGGAGATGCGCGACACGATGGGCTGCATCATGGCGTGGCAGGGCAATGACCCCTCCAACTTCACCAAGGAGCAGTTCGAGCAGGCGATCGCCGAGTTGGCCAAGCAGGTCGACTCTGGACAGATACGCCAAGTGACGGGCAACGACTACATCGGCGCGCTGGAGAAGGGCGACGTCGTCGCCGTCATCGGTTGGTCGGGCGACCTCTTCGCGCTGGGTGACGATTTCGGGTTCGGTCTCCCGGAGTCCGGGGGCATGCTGTGGACGGACAACATGCTCATCCCACCTCTGGCAAGCCACAAGACCAATGCCGAGAAGCTCATGAACTACTACTACGACCCCGAGGTCGCCGCCAAGGTCGCCGCCTACGTCAACTACATCTGCCCGGTGCAGGGGGCGCAGGAAGCTATGGCCGCGATCGATCCGGCCCTGGCCGAGAGTCCCTGGATCTTCCCGACCACCGAGATCCTCGACCAGAGCTACGTCTTCATGGAGCTGACGGTCGAGGAAGACGCCGAGTACCAACGCATGTTCCAGACCGCGATCGGTAACTGAGCGACGAAAGCCTGTCTCCGCGGGTGGATTCGGCATTAGTGTCGGCGGATCGTCGCGGGGAGGGGAACTAGATGAGGCAGGTCGACGACCTTCGGCTCGATCATCTGACCAAATCCTTTGGCGACATGACCGCCGTCGACGATCTGAGTCTGACGATCCCTGCCGGATCGTTCTTCGCCCTCCTCGGTGCCTCCGGGTGCGGCAAAACCACCACCTTGAGGATGGTGGCGGGCCTGGAGGACCCGACGAGCGGGCGGATCTCCATCGGGGATCGGGACATCACGTCCATGCGCGCCTACCAGCGCCCGGTGAACACAGTTTTTCAGAGTTATGCGTTGTTCCCGCACCTGGACATCTACGAGAACGTCGCCTTCGGTCTGCGTCGCCGGGGTATCAAAGACGTCAAGGGGCCGGTCGACGCCATGCTCGACCTCGTGGAGCTCGGGCCCATGGCCCGGCGCAAGCCGAGCCAGCTCTCGGGCGGTCAGCAGCAGCGCGTTGCAGTCGCTCGCGCCCTGATCAACGAGCCCGACGTCCTCTTGCTCGATGAGCCGCTCGGTGCACTGGATTTGAAATTGCGACGTCAGATGCAGATCGAGCTCAAGCGCATCCAGACGGAGGTCGGCACCACATTCGTCCATGTCACCCACGATCAGGAAGAGGCCATGACGATGGCCGACACCGTCGCAGTGATGAACGCGGGTCGGATCGAGCAGATGGGGCACCCGGCAGACGTCTACGAACTTCCTCGCACGCTCTTCGTGGCGAACTTCCTCGGGCAGTCCAACATCATCCGAGGCCAGGTGACGGGAACGGACGGGAGTCTCACGACGGTCGAGGCGCACGGGCGCACGTTCCGGTTACCTACGGAACGGAGTTCGGCGAGCGGGTCCGGCATCCTCGTGGGAGTCCGTCCGGAGAAGGTGGATCTTCTCGATGCCGTGGATGCCCCCAAGGTCCCGGATCAGCACAATCGCATCGAGGGCGTCGTCACCGACGTCAGCTACACCGGGGTCTCGACCCAGTACCTGGTCCGCACGCCCTGGGAGCAGGAGCTCACCGTGTTCGAGCAGAACGACATCGTCGGAGACCGCAGCGCGGTGGGCGATGCCGTCGTCATGCACTGGGCGGTCGAGCACACCTTCGGCCTGGAGCCGTAGACGTGGCGGCCGTCCTACCCAGTGGAGGTGCGGGGGTCGGGCCCGCAGCCCAGCGACGGGCGAAGACCGGCTATTTCCTGCTCCTCCCCGGCATGGCCTGGCTCGCGATCTTCTTCGCGATCCCGTTCGTCACCCTCTTCATCACGAGTCTGCAGGCTCCCTCCCCGGATGTGCCGGGTCAATTCGTCCCTGCCTTCCAGGTGGCCAACTACGCGGAGGCCTTCGCGAACTACTGGCCGCAGTTTCTGAAGTCCCTGCTCTACGCCGGCCTGGCGACGATCTTTGCCCTCCTGATCGGGTACCCGCTGGCCTACTTCATCGCCTTCCGTGGAGGGAGGTGGCGTGGACTCCTCCTGGTTCTGGTGGTCGCACCGACATTCGCGTCATTCCTGTTGCGCACCTACGCCTGGCAGACGATCCTCTCGGACAACAGTCCGATCACCCAGTTCCTGAACTTCCTTCATGTGCTCCCGGACGACCGCATCCTGAATACGGGAATCGCCGTCGTCGCCGGACTTACGTACAACTTCCTTCCCTTCATGATCCTGCCGTTGTACGCCGCCCTCGAGAAGGTGGACCCGCGACTCATCGAGGCTGGAAGCGACTTGTACGCATCACCGATCACCACATTCCGCAAGGTCACGTGGCCCCTCTCCCTCCCGGGGGTCGTGGCGGGAACCCTCCTGACGTTCATCCCCGCAATGGGCGACTACATCAACGCGCAACTACTCGGGTCCACCGGCGATCGCATGATCGGCAACGCGATCCAGGTGAACTTCATCCAATTCCGCGATTATCCGATCGCGAGCGCGCTGTCCTTCATTCTCATGGCAGCGATCCTGGTCTTGGTGTTCTCCTACATCCGCAGGGCCGGAACGGAGGACCTGGTCTGATGCGCTGGCTCCGTAAGAACCTGATCGCAATCGTGGGCGTCCTCGTCCTCGTCTATCTGTTCGTGCCGATCGCGGTGATCGCCGTCATGAGTTTCAACAAGCCGGAGGGCAAGTTCAACATCAGCTGGAATCAGTTCTCGCTCGAGGCGTGGCAGAACCTGTGCGGCGTTCCAGGAGTCTGCGACTCCTTCGTCGTCAGTATCCAGATCGGACTCATCTCGACCGTGGTCGCCACCGTGATGGGTACGATGATCGCCTTCGCGCTGGTGCGTTACCGCTTCCGCGGCCGGTCCTCCACGAATCTGCTGATCTTCCTGCCGATGGCCACCCCCGAGGTGGTCATGGGCTCGAGTCTGTTGGCGCTCTTCTTGAACCTGCGCTTCCCGCTGGGCGAGGTCACGATCATCATCGCGCACATCATGTTCATCATCTCCTTCGTAGTGGTGACGGTGAAGGCACGCTTGCAGGGCCTTGACCCCCGACTGGAGGAGGCCGCCCGCGACCTCTACGCCGATCCGCGAGCCACGTTCCGGTATGTGACGTTCCCCCTCGTTCTTCCCGGCATCATCGGTGCGGCGCTGCTCGGCTTCGCACTGAGCTTCGATGACTTCATCATCAGCTTCTTCAATGCCGGCACGCTGGTCACATTCCCCATCTACATCTGGGGCGCCGCCCAGCGGGGGATTCCGGTCCAGGTCAACGCGCTCGCAACCCTCGTCTTCCTGGTAGCCCTGACCATCGTCCTGGCGAGCCAGTTCGTGAACAGCCGCAGGCGCAAGGCACTCGATGCCTCCTCGGCCCGGGACGAGGACCTGAACCCGGCGACCGTGGACGTCCTGTCGCGCTCCTAGCCCGTCCAGCGGTTATCGTGGGACGAGCCTGACGCGTGGAAGGGACTGGTGGGACGGCGCGGTGTGCGGCCGCGTCCCGAGACCGGACCGACCTTGGACAGGACCATGAGATTCGCCACCACCCCCACCCGAGAGGCCGCCGCGTCCATCCGCGACGCCGAGCGACGAGTCTTCTGGCTCGATCGACCCGACCGACCTGATCCTCGGACGCCACTTCACGGCGACACATCGGCCGACATCGTGGTGATCGGGGGAGGGTTCACGGGTCTGTGGAGTGCGCTGCTCGCCCATGACCTCGAGCCTGACAGCAGCGTGTTGCTGGTAGAGCGAACCCGCATCGGTGACGGCGGCACAGGACGCAATGGTGGATTCCTCTCTGCGAGTCTCACCCACGGTTTTGGGAACGGCCTGTCCCGATGGCCCGAGGAGTTGCCGACTCTCCTCTCGATGGGGATGGGCAACCTGGAGGACATCGACCGATTCGTGCACCTCAACGGCATTGCGTGCGACTTCCGGCGCGCTGGGGATATCTGCGTCGCGGTCGCCCCGCACCAGGTGGGGGAGCTCGCGGGAACATTTCAAGACATGCAGGGATTCGGACTCGATGTCGAATTCCTCGACCGCGATGCGATGCAGGCTTCCGTGCACTCGCCGTCCTACCTCGCCGGACTCAAGGACCGTCGAGGCGTAGCTCTCGTGGACCCCGCTCGCCTGGCCTGGGGCATGGCTCGCGTCGCAGAGGTCCATGGAACGCGCATCGTCGAAGGTACGGAGGTTCTGGATTTCGAGGATGCAGGGGCGCACGTCGTCGTCACGACGAATGGAGGCTGCATCCGCGCCGGCCGCGTCATCGTGGCGACGAACGCGTTTCCCAGCCTCATCCCCGCTGTTCGGCATCGAGTCGTCCCGGTCTACGACTACGTACTCATGACCGAGCCCCTTACGGAAGCGCAGCGGAGTGCCATCGGGTGGCGTGGCGGCGAGGGCCTCGGGGATGCGGGCAACCAGTTTCACTATTACCGGACAACGGAGGACGGACGGATCCTGTGGGGCGGATATGACGCGGTGTACCACCACGGCAACGGCTTCGGACCCGAGTACGAGAACGACGATCAGTCCTACCTGCGTCTGGCAACACACTTCCTGCAGACCTTCCCCCAATTGGAGGGGGTGAAGTTCTCGCACGCGTGGGGAGGTGCGATCGACACCTGCTCACGGTTCACCACCTTCTGGGGTACGGAGGCGCAGGGCAAAGTGGCGTACGCAGCGGGATTCACCGGCTTGGGCGTGGGTTCGAGTCGATTCGCCGCGCAGGTGCTGCTTGACCTCCTGGAGGGGCGCGATACCCAGCGCACCCGCTTGGACATGGTCCAGACCAAGCCTCTGCCGTTTCCGCCGGAGCCCCTCCGCTCCCTGGGGATCAAGTGGACGACGATGTCTCTGCAGAAGGCGGACACGCGGGGTCGACGCAATCTCTGGCTGCGCCTACTCGATCGATTGGGCATGGGATTCGACTCGTGAGCGCGGCTAGAGTCGTGTGATGACCCGCTACGGCAGTCAATACGGTCCGGACTTCACCTTCCTCGGCGTTCCCGCGGCGGACCTGGACGCGCCGAGCACCTACTCCGAGGCCGCGGTGGTCATCGTGGGTGCCCCTTTCGACGGCGGCACGTCCTACCGGTCGGGTGCACGCTTCGGACCCAGCGCCATCCGTGCGGCGTGCTACCTCGGACACGATGGGTCGCGCCCCTCCCTCGCCTTGCGCGTGGATGGATTGACAGAGCTCGGTGTGGTGGACGGAGGGGACGTAGAGCTGTTCTCCGGTGATGCGGTGCGCTCGTGCGCGGATCTCGAAAAGGTCATCGAACGTGTGGCGTCCACGGGCGCGGTGCCGCTCGTCCTCGGGGGAGACCACACCATCACGTGGCCGGACGTGACGGGGGTGGCGCGTGCCCGCGGGTGGGGCCGGATCTCGGTGATCCACTTCGACGCGCATGCCGATACCGGTGACATCGAATTCGGATCGCTCGTCGGTCACGGTCAGCCGATGCGTCGCCTGATCGAGTCCGGCGCCGTGCGCGGTGATCGCTTCTTCCAAATCGGTCTGCGCGGCTACTGGCCGCCGCCCGATGTCCTGGCATGGATGGCCGATCACGGTATGCGCTCTTATGAGATGACCGAGATCGTCACGCGCGGTTTCGACGCCGTGCTCGACGAGGTCATGGAGGCGGCCATGGTCGACTGCGACGGAGTGTTCCTCTCGGTGGACATCGACGTCGTGGACCCGGGGTCTGCCCCGGGAACGGGGACGCCGGAGCCGGGAGGCCTCACGTCGCGCCAGTTGCTCGACGCGGTGAGGACGATCGCATATCGACTGCCCGTGGTCGGAGTCGATGTCGTCGAGGTCGCGCCCCCGTTCGACCACGCCGACATCACGGCGATCCTGGGCAACCGGGTCGTCCTCGAGGTCCTCTCCGGGATGGCCCGACGTCGCTCCGGTGAACCCTGGGACCCCGCGGCCCCTCTGCTCTCCGGGCGCTAGACCGAAGCTTCGAAGCCGGACGTGAGGATGCTCAGAGCCTCCTCGAGGAGGTGGGTCGGCATTGTCAGCGGGGGCAGGAAGCGGAAAACGTTGCCATAGGTCCCCGTCGTGAGAGTGACGATCCCGTTGCGGTGGCAGTACTTGTTCAGCTCCGCTGCGAGAGACGGATGCGGGTTGGTGGTGCCGGGCTCGACGAGTTCTATCGCCAGCATGGCCCCGCGCCCGCGCACGTCTCCGATCTGCGGGAACATCGATTGCATGTCCCGGAGCCGGGGCACCATCACCGCCTCGATGGACCTGGCCAGCCCACAGGCGTCGTTCTCCTCCATCCAACGGATAGCGCCCAATGCTGCAGCGCACGCCACCGGATTCCCGCCGTACGTACCGCCGAGGCCCCCTGCGTGGATGGAGTCCAGGATGTCCGCGCGGCCGGTGAGCCCCGACAGCGGCATCCCGCCCGCGATGCCCTTGGCGGTGGTGATCAGGTCGGGGACGATTCCTTCGTGCTCGGACGCGAACCAATCGCCTGAACGGCAGAAGCCGGACTGGATCTCATCGGCGACGAAGACGATGCCGTGCGCCTTGGCGTACTCGGCCATCGAGGTGAGATAGCCGGGTGCAGGCACGATGAAGCCACCCTCTCCTTGGATCGGCTCCACGATGATCGCGGCTACGTTCTCCCCGCCGATCTCCTTCTCGATGCGGGTCGTCGCCCACTGGGCGACCTCCTTGCCACCGTGGGGTCCGTCGCGGAACGGATAGCTGGCGGGCACGCGGTAGATCTCGGGGGCGAAGGGCCCGAACGTGTGCTTGTAGGGCATGTTCTTCGCCGTCATTCCCATCGTGAGATTCGTACGCCCGTGATACCCGTGCTCCAGGACCACGATCGCCTGCCGCCGGGTGAAACTGCGCGCCACCTTCACGGCGTTCTCCACGGCTTCCGCGCCCGAGTTGAACAGGGCGCTGCGCTTGGGGTGGTCACCCGGGGTGAGTCGGTTCAGTGCTTCGCAGACTTCGACGTAGCCCGCGTACGGGGTCACCATGAAGCATGTGTGGGTGTACTCGTGCACCTGACGGGCCACGGCGTCCGCGACATAGGGGTTGGCATTGCCCACCGTGGTGACGGCTATTCCCGACCCCATGTCGATGAGGGAGTTCCCATCGACGTCGACGAGGACTCCTCCGCCCGCCTTCTCGATGAACACAGGGAGCGTGACGCCGACTCCTGCGGAGACGGCGCCGTCCTTGCGGGCTAGAAGTGCGGTCGACTTCGGGCCAGGGATAGCGGTGACGAGCCGACGCTCCTGGGCGATGCCGTTATCGACGGAAACTGTCGTCATGGTGTCCTCCTCGTCCACCTAGCGTAGGGCCGGCCCCGCCCGGCCTCGGTAGCGTGACCCCATGCCCGCGCCCGCACGTATCCAGGCCCGGCAGTGGCCGTGCTTCGTGGCCAGCCGCGCGTGGACGGGGTCCACGCACGAGGCGGTGACGCACCCGGGGGACGGCTCCGTCGTCGGCCAGGTGTCGGTGCCGGATGAGGCCGCCATCGAGGAAGCGCTGAGCGCTGCGTGGGAGGTTCGCGGCCGCGCACGGGCGACCTCGGCTGCGACACGTGCCGAGGCGCTCACGCACGTCTCGCGGCGTTTGGAGGAGCGGCGGGAGGAGGTTGCCGAGATCATCACCTCCGAGAACGGCAAACCGATCACCTGGGCGGTCGCTGAAGCGACGCGGGCCGCCTCCACATTCCGCTGGGCGGCTGAGGAGGCGCGCCGTTTCAACGGCGAGTTCCAGCGCTTGGATACCGAAAAGGCCACCGAGCGTCGCGCAGCGATCATCCGGCGCTTCCCTTTCGGACCCGTTCTCGGAATATCGCCGTTCAACTTCCCGATCAACCTCGTGGCCCACAAGGTGGCGCCGGCCATCGCGGTGGGAGCCCCCATCGTCGTCAAACCCGCTCCGGCGACTCCGTTGGGCGCGCTGGTGTTGGGTGAACTGTTGGCGGAGACCGACCTGCCCGAGGGGATGTTCTCGGTGCTCCCCGTCGGCAACGACGTCGCACCGCGCCTCGTCTCCGACCCCCGGCTGCCGGTCATCTCCTTCACCGGTTCTGAGCCCGTCGGCTTCGCCATCAAGCGGAATGCCGCCGAGAAGCACGTGATCCTCGAGCTCGGCGGCAATGCGGCCGCGATCGTCCTCGACGACTACGCCAGCGATGACGATCTGGCCTGGGCTGCCGAGCGCATCGCGATGTACGGGAATTCCCAGGCGGGACAGACGTGCGTCTCAGTCCAGCGTGTCTTCGTCGAACAGGGTGTCGCCGATCGCTTCGTCCCGATCCTCACCCAGGCGGTGCGCGACGTTCCGAGCGGTGACGTGTGGGACCCCGCCACGGTCGTCGGGCCAGTGATCAACGAGGGCGCCGCCGCACGAGTGATGGAGTGGATCGACGAGGCCACCGCTGCGGGCGCCACCATCCTCACGGGCGGAGGGCGATCGGGGACGTTCATCGAGCCCACGCTGCTGATGAACGTGTCGCCCCATGTGCGGCTTGCGTGCGAGGAGGTCTTCGGACCGGTCATGTCGATCCAGGTCATCAAGGACTTCGACGAGGGCATCGCGCTGGTGAACGACTCGCGATTCGGGCTGCAGACCGGCGTCTTCACCCATGACGTGCAGAAGATTTTCCGCGCGCACCGCGAACTGGACGTCGGTGGCGTCATCATCGGGGACGCTCCGACCTTCCGGGCCGATCAGATGCCCTACGGGGGGATCAAGGCATCCGGGGTGGGTCGCGAGGGTCTGCGCTTCGCGATGCAAGACCTGACGTACGACAAGGTCCTGGTCTTGACCGACCTCGATCTTTAACGCGCACCTAGACTGTCGGCATGACGAAATCCGAGAGCCATGACATTGCCGGCCATCATCTGAACCACACCCAGCTCAACGTCCTCGAGAAGGTCTTCCGCCACCCGGTCACTCATGACCTGACGTGGCATGAGGTCACGACGCTGCTGGATGCCGTCGGGACCCTGGAGGAGAAGCACAACGGCTCCTGGCACATCACCATCGGGGGGCAGATGCAGGTCTTCGATCCCAACCACGGCAAGCAACTCTCGGTGCAGCAGGTAATCGATCTGCGCCACATGTTGACCGCAGCGGGTATGGAGCCGAGCGCATGAGCCAGCCTGTTGAAATGCCCGATCCCCACGGCGTCACGAATGTGATCGATGTGCAGGGGCGCTTCGTGGTCGTCGCCATCGACTACGCGGAATCGCGCATCTTCGCGTTGGACGGGGATGCCCACACGCGCCCGGAGCGGATTCTCCCCTCGGACCCGCGTGGGTACCACCGTCATCTGCACACGAAGGCGGGAACGTTGCAGGGGTGGTACGACCCCGACGACGTCGAGGTGTGGCGCTC
>CAZBWA010000063.1:0-10031 GCA_964495555.1 uncultured Bifidobacteriaceae bacterium
CCGATCGGGTTACCCCGCTCGTCGCGCTCGTAGGAAATCACGTGATGAGGTCCCGGACCGAGATCGTCGCGTTGCGATCCTGACCGACTCCGACGGCGCTGATCGGGGCACCGGAGATCTCCTGGAGGAACTCCACATAGGAGCGCGCGTTCGCGGGCAGGTCCGCGAGTGACTTCGCCGAGGAGATGTCCTCGCTCCAGCCCGGCAGGGATTCGTAGATGGGTTTCGCATGGTGGAAGTCGGTCTGCGTCATGGGCACCTCATCGACGCGCGTTCCATCGATGTCGTACGCGACGCACACCGGGATCCGCTCGAGACCGGTGAGCACATCGAGTTTGGTCAGGAAGATGTCCGTGAGCCCGTTGACGCGCACCGCGAAGCGCGCGATAGGGGCGTCGAACCATCCGCAGCGGCGTGGCCGTCCCGTGGTGACACCCACTTCACCTCCGACTGATCGGAGTCTCTCGCCATCAGCGTCGAACAGTTCCGTCGGGAAGGGGCCAGACCCGACGCGCGTCGTGTACGCCTTGAGGATGCCGATGACCCGCGTGATGCGGGTCGGACCGATACCGCTCCCTGTGCATGCGCCGCCCGCGGTCGGGTTGCTGGAAGTCACGAAGGGGTACGTGCCGTGGTCGACATCGAGCAGCGTGCCCTGACCACCCTCAAGCAGCACGACCTTGTCCTCGTCCAAGGCGTTGTTGAGCACGAGGGAGGTATCGGCGACGTAGGGGGCCAGTGGCGCGGCGAACGCAAGGAGGTCCTCGGTGACCGCGTCGACGCTGAGTGCCCGACGATTGAAGACCTTCACCAGTGTCTGGTTCTTGTTGGCGAGGGCACCCTCGACCTTCTGCCGCAGGATGCTCTCGTCGAACAGGTCCTGGACGCGGATACCGATGCGTGCGATCTTGTCCCCGTAGGCCGGACCGATGCCACGGCCCGTCGTCCCGATCTTCGCCTTGCCGAGGAACCGCTCAGTGACCTTGTCCAGCGTGACGTGGTAGCTGGTGATGAGGTGTGCGTTCGCGCTGATGAGGAGCTTCGAGGTATCGACGCCGCGCTCCTGCAGTCCTCGCATCTCGTCGAGAAGCACCTGCGGGTCGATGACGACGCCATTGCCGATCACCGGGATGACCGCCGGAGTGAGGATGCCACTCGGCAGCAAGTGGAGAGCGAACTTCTTGTCACCGATGACCACGGTGTGACCGGCGTTGTTGCCACCCTGGTAGCGCACGACGTAGTCGACGCGCTCACCGAGGAGATCGGTGGCTTTGCCCTTGCCCTCGTCCCCCCACTGAGCTCCGAGGAGCACGATCGCAGGCACGAGGGTGAAGGCTATCGGATCAGCGCGTGACCCAGAGCCGTTCCGGAGAGCCAGGCGGACTCCACGCGGGGCTTGCCCGCCCATGCATCTCCCGCGTATCCGATCGCCGCCTCCGGATGCACCCAGCAGGCCTCCGATCTGGCCTCGAGTGGTCGCGCGATCGACCACCGATGCGCCCACACCCAGTCCGGGAGCGCATCGATGTCGAGTACCTGCCGCACCGTTGCGACGGCATACGGACCCACGCCACTCGGGTCGTCCAGGTGTGCCGCGGCGAGGACCGGATTGACGTGCGCGACGAGGACCGGGGCATCGTCGCCGCGGCGGCGCCCATCGTCGGCGATCCACGTGAGCACGGGATCGTCGTTGACGAAGACACCGTCGATGTCATTCCACGTCCGCTCGGTGAAGACCATGGTCACCGCGATCACCGGCTCCCAGGACGGAGTGTCGGTGGGCAGTAGTGCGGCGGGAATGAACCGCTGAGCCTGCGGCATCGGCATGCATACCGCCACCCGGTCGAAGCTCGCCCCGTCGACGGTGAGGCCGTGGGACTCGCGGGTCAGTTCGGTGACCTCGTGCTCCTGGTCGATGGTGGGGAGTCCCGTCGCGAGGTCGTCGACCAGGGAGCGGAGCCCCCCGGCAGCCGCGTAGCGGATCGGACCGGTGCGCACACCGAGGATGCCGCCCGGCTCGTAGACGTGGAAGGTGTCGGTCCAGGCCCGCGCGAGCCCTCGGTCGGTCCAGTCGTTCACCACGGCGGAGAAACCGTCCGCACCTGCGGTGAAGTAGGAGGCGCCGTAGTCGACGATGCGCCCGTCGAAGGGTGTGCCCGTGTCGCGGAGACGACGTGAGGCCATCCGGCCACCGGGGGCACGGCCGCGGTCGACGATCGTGACGTCGCACCCTGCGTCGACGAGAACGCGCGCGCAGGCCACACCCGCGATGCCGGCCCCGAGCACCGCGACCTTCACGTGCGGGGCATCCCCGGGTCGCAATCAGTCATGAACGCGTCCAGGCGCGCCACCTCATCTGCCTCACCGAGGGACGCCGCGGCCCGGTGGAGGGATCGCAGGCACCGCAGCACACCGCGGTTGGGCTCATGGGACCACGGCACGGGGCCGTGCCCCTTCCACCCGTTGCGCCGCAGGGCGTCGAGTCCGCGGTGGTAGCCGACGCGTGCGAAGGCGTAGGACTCGAGGACGCGGTCCTGACTCCATGCCTCGTCGGCGAGGACCACCCAGGCGAGGGAACTCGTCGGGAAGTCACGCACCACCTGATCGGGATCCGTTCCCGAGTCGAGGGCCTGCGCGGCAGGGTCGACGGGAAGCAGGGTCGGTGGTGGACCACCGAGCAGGTTCTCGCCGACGCTCATCTCAGGTGATCGATGCGGCGTAGATCTCCGCGATCGCAGCATCCAGGTTCGCGGTGAACTCCGCGTCGGTCATCTGCGCGGTGAGTCCCTCGCTCAGTGCGCGGGAGAAGCTCGCGATCATCCCGTGGTTGTTGGCCAGGATGTCGCAGGCTTCGTCGCGGGAGTAGCCGCCGGAGAGAGCGACCACGCGCATCACACGCGGGTGGTTGATGAGCGGTGCGTAGAAGTCGTTGTGGCTCGGCAGAGAGAGCTTGAACACGACCTGCGTGTCCGCGGGGATCCGATCCAGACCGGCGAGCAGCTTCTCGAGAAGGACCTTCTCGATCGCGGCCTTCTCGGGGCTGTGGATGTCGACCTCGGGCTCGAGGATCGGCACGAGTCCCGCGTTCAGGATCTGCAACCCGATGTCGAACTGCTGATCCACGACCGCCGTGATGCCCGCATCGTTATTGGACTTGATGACCGAGCGCATCTTGGTCCCGAACACGCCCTTGGACACCGCACGTGCCAGCAACGCGTCGAGGTCGGGCATGGCCTTCATCACTTGCGCGCCGTTCGCCTCGGCCTCGAGACCCTTGTCGACCTTGACGATCGGCACGATGTTCTTGACCTTCCACAGGTACTCGGACGTGCCCATGCCCTCGATGTCGCGGTCCATGGTGCCCTCGAACAGGATGGCTGCCAACACGCGCTCGCCGGTGAAGGCGGGGTCGGTGATGATCCGGGCGCGCATGGCGTGCACCAGGTCGAACATCTCCTCCTCATTGGAGTAGGCGGTCTCCTCGATGCCGTAGAGCTTGAGCGCCTTGGGGGTGCTGCCACCACTCTGGTCGAGCGCGGCGATGAAGCCCGGCGCGGAGGAGAACTTCTGGGCCATCTCCTTATTCATGCATGTCCTTTCGTGGAAGTCGGAGCCAAGCCTAGCGAGCGCCCTGCAAACGCTTCCATCGACTCACAGGTCATGACCGAACACGTGCTGGCGCACCCAGGTGTGCATGGCGATCGCCGCTGCCGCGCCCACGTTGATCGAGCGGGTGGACCCGAACTGGCTGATCGCGATGCGGGAGGAGCACAGCCCGGCGAGCTCGGTCGACAGCCCGCCTCCCTCCTGGCCGAACACGAGCACACACGCCTCCGGTAGGCGCGTGGTCTCCAGGGGCGTGGAGTCGGGCCCGGTATCGACGCCGACGAGAGGGAGGGAGTGCGCGTGCGCCCAGGATGCGAGGTCCTGAGGATCGGGATGGTGATGGATGTGCTGGTACCTGTCGGTCACCATCGCCCCGCGACGGTTCCATCGCTTGCGGCCGACGATGTGCACCTCGGACACCAGGAACGCGTTCGCCGTGCGAATGATCGATCCGATGTTGAAGTCGTGCTCGAGGTTCTCGATGGCGATGTGCAGCGGGTGGCGCCGGGTATCGAGGTCGGCGACGATCGCCTCGAGCGTCCAGTAGCGGTAGCGATCGACGACATTGCGCGCATCGCCGTGCTCGAGGAGGTTCGGGTCGAATCGCGCATCGTCGGGCCAGGGGCCCACCCACGGACCGACCCCCACTTCCGCCATGGATCAGGCGAGTCCGAGATCGGCGAGGGAGTACGCGGACAGGTAGGTGAGTCCGCGTGCCTCGATCGCAGCCTTCGCGCCGCGGTCGACGATCACCGCGACAGCGACGACCGTGGCCCCGGCCTCCTCGAGTGCATCGACGGCGGCGAGCACGGAGTCGCCCGTAGTGGAGGTGTCCTCCACGGCGAGCACGCGTCGCCCGGCGACGTCGGGCCCCTCCACCCTGCGATGCAGGCCATGAGCCTTCTCCGACTTGCGCACCACGAAGGAATCGAGAACCTGCCCATCCCGGGCGGCACTGTGCAGCATGGCGGTTCCGACCGGATCGGCGCCGAGCGTGAGACCGCCCACGGCATCGAAGTCGAGACTCGACGTGAGCTCGCGCATCACGGTGCCGACGAGCGGGGCCGCGACACCGTCGAGGGTGATGCGCCGCAGGTCGACGTAGTAGTCGGCCTCGCGCCCGCTGGAGAGGACGACGCGTCCGTGCACGACAGCTTTGTCGAGGATCTGCTGACGGAGTTCGGACCATGCGGTGCTGGGCATGGGCCAACCCTAGGGTGATGGTGTGGCCACCGTCCTCGTCCTGCCGGACGCGTCCTGGACTGATCGCGACCAGGTGATCCGGGGAGTCTCGGGAGCAGTCGATGTGCAGGGTGCATCGGCGACGGAGATCTGCGCGGATGTGCTGCGCCGGGCACCGGCTCCTCCTGTGATCGTCGTCGCGCATGGCGCGGGATGCGCGGCCCTCCCGGCACTGGCTTTGTCCCAGCGCACCGCCCATCGGCGGGTCGGCGCATACGTCCTCGTCGAGCCGAATGCCCCGGCGAGCTCGGATACCTGGCCGGATGCGCCGGTGGTCGTGGTCACGGGTGACGAGAATCGCGCGCGCCTGTGTTCGCTACGCGGATGGTCGGTCAGCGACATCGGCGTGCACGAGACGATCGTGCGTGCCGTCGCCGAGTCGGACTAGTCCGCCATCAGCGAGGAGCGCACCCGGGAGGCCGTCGCCCGCTGCACGAGCGCGCGCGGTGCGATGCGTAGGAACTGTGCGAGCAGGCGATAGCGGACAGCGGGGACGCTGAGTGCTTTTCCGCGCTGCGCATCGCGCCAGGCCTCGCGCACCACGGTGTCGACATCCAGCCACATCCAGGCGGGGACACCTTTCATCCCGACACCCATGCGTTGATGGAACTCGGTGCGGACGTATCCCGGACACAGAGCGGTGACGTGCACGCCGGTCCCGCGATAGGTGGCGTTGAGCCCTTCGCTGAAGTTGGTGACCCACGCCTTCGCAGCGGAGTAGGTACCCGACGTGATCCAACTGGCGATGCTGCTGACGTTGATGATCGTTCCGCTATCGGCCGCACTCATACGCGGCAGGGCGGCATGCGTCAGACGCATGACGGCAGTGACCATGACATCAATCGAGTTCTGCTCCTGCGAGATCGAGGCCTGCGCGAATGTCTCCCGGATGCCGAAGCCCGCGTTGTTGACCAGCACATCCGCGCGATCGGTCACGATCGCAGCGATCCGGTCCACGTCGGTACGCACGCCCAGATCCGCCGACTCGACGGTCACTGTGGTCAATGACGACAATTCCCGCGCCACCTGATCGAGACGGGCACGATCACGGGCCACGAGCACGAGATCGAAGTCCGGTGCAAGAAAGCGCGCAAAGCCCAATCCGATTCCCGACGTCGCGCCGGTGATGACCGCAGTTGCCCGATGGGACATGTCCCCATCCTGGTGCGTGCGGGTCGATGTGGGAAGCACGTACCGTAGTCAGGTGCGCAGCCTCGTGATCGCCCTCACCACGGTTGCCCTCATGGGCATCGGTGCGCCCATGGCCGACGCGGCGCCCGAGCCGCGCATCATCAACGGGGTGCCGGCCGACCCCGGGGATTTCCCTTTCATGGCAGCCGTATTGGACGCCGATGCGTACCGCAAGCAGGGCGCGTACCAGGCTCAGTTCTGCGGCGCCAGCCTCACCGCTCCCACGGTCCTCGTCACCGCGGCGCACTGCGTGGTCGACCAGAAGACCGGGGACCGCACACCCGCTGGGGAACTCCTCGTCAGTTTCGGTCAGGGACTGAGGGGAGCGTCGCTACGGGTGCTCGAGGTCGCGAGGGTCGACGTGCATCCCGGCTACCGCCTGCGCACCGCGGAGAACGACATCGCCGTCCTCACGCTCGCGCAGCCTGTCACCGACATCCCGCTCATCCCCGTGGTGAAACTCGCACAACTCGGCGACTACACCTCGGCCGGCTCTCGCGCCACCGTCGTCGGATGGGGGAACACGTCGGCGACCGGGAATGTCTTCCCTGAATCCCTGCGCTCGGGTGAGGTGGAGATCTTCCCCGCCCCGTCGTGCGGACGGGGCAAGCCCCACGTCATCGAGGGCGTGCGATTCAACGGGTTCCGATCCGATGAAGCCTCATCGGAGAACATGCTCTGCGCGGCGGGGGTGACGGAGACGGCGGAGGTGATCGATGCGTGTCAAGGGGACTCGGGCGGCCCCCTCCTCGTCGGGAAGGGTGATGATCGTCGACTCGTCGGCGTGGTGAGTTGGGGTGAACGCTGCGCCAGCTACTTCCCCGGCGTCTACACCCGGGTCAGCGCGGAATTGGAGTTCCTACGCCAGACCGGAGCAATTCCGACGATCGCGCCCACCGCGCCGCCGCAGGTCGTTGCTGTTGGACGCGATGCGGAGGTGCGCGTCACAGCCGTCGCCCCCTCCGATGGCTCCGACGTGACAGGCTTCGCCGTCAGCGTCGTCGACCCCGTGACGGGCGAGGTGCGCACGTGCTCATCGGCACCGGTGAAGCGTCGAGGCACGTGCTCTGTCACCGGGCTGGTCAACGGCACCGGCTATCAGGTGACGGCGATCTACGGAAGCCCGCAGGGGAACTCCCCCGTGTCCGCGCCGCTGGACGTCATCCCCACGACACTGCCCACCGCCGGCACCATCCGCGATCGGAAGCGGGATTGGAACACGGTCCGCTTCCGCGTCACTCCGTCCGATGCGAATGGGCAGTCGCTCGTGAGCGATGAGGTGGTGTGCACGCGCGAGGGTCGGGTCGTGCGCGGGGCGATCACCGAGGGGCGCGCGCGCCTGACATTGCGGCCGGGTGTCTACACCTGCGCGGTGCGCATCGAGACGGCCGCGGGAGTGTCCGAGTCGGCCTCGATCCCGGTACGGATCAGGCGCAGCTGAGCCGCCCGAACATCCGCTGTCTGTGCCTGGACCTGCAGGAACATGGCCTCGCGCACACGGCGTTCGGCCGAGGTTCCGGTGAGCATCGCACCACCCGATCGCGCGACGACGACCGCCTGCGCGGCGCGGGCGGCGAGATCCAGTGCTGCTGCACGCACCTCGCGGCGTTCTGCCGGGTCGGCGTCCGCATCGGCGAGTGCGTAGGCACGGGAGCGCAGGGCGCGTCCCCGTGCGCTGATCTCCTCGGCGAGCTCGACCGCCTCCTGCTGATGGGAGAGTGCCGCAAGATCACCCACCGCTCCGCGGATCACGCCGAAGATCGCCGGGCCCGCATCGGACACCGTGCGCCGATCGCGCTCGACCCACGCATCGACCGGCTGGACGGAGGACACGCAGGCATCGTCGATTCGCACCCCGGTGAACGTGACGGGTCGGGTGTGGGTGCCTCCCATTGCGAGGAGACGTAACGGGGGATCCACGTGCATCCCGGCCGGTAGAGGTTCCTGCGCGCGTCCGGCGGGCAGATAGAACGTCACGAAGTGGTCGGCCCAGTCGCCGCTTCCCCGGACCATGATCATCACCACATCGGCGATGTCCCAACTCGTTACCCAGTCCAGTCGACCGTCGACCACCCATCCACCGTCGACGCGGACGGCGATCGGATTCGGCGGTCCCGGTCTGCGGACGTGCGCGAAGGCCAGTGCGCCGAGGTTCGCCCCCGTGGTCAGACCTGCCAGCCACCGGTCCTGAAGGCCGCGGGCGTTCGGGGTGAGCGCACCCACCTGGGCGGACTCGAGGATGCGCATGCAGCCGAAGTGCTGGGTCCAGCAGAACCACACGGAGCCGTCCGCCATCGCGAGGCGCTCGGCGAGCTCACGTTGCTGACTCACCGGATCCAGTGGTGTGCCGAGAAGGCCCTGGGCGGCCAACGCATCGATCGTGGACCGCTGCACGCCCGCGTCGTCCGTGACCGCGGCGTGACTGGCGATGCGATCGATGAGCGCGCTCGCCTCCGCAGGAAGCGGCTGCGAGGCCGGGCCCATCGGATCCACGGCATCACGCTAACGCCGCTACCGTTGCCGCGTGCAGTCCCCGTTGGTGCCGCGTATGGCCGAGCACTCCACGTCGATCTTCGCCGAGATGTCCGGGCTGGCGCTGGCGACGGAGTCAGTCAACCTCGGTCAGGGATTTCCCGACGTCGATGGACCCGAGGAGATGAAGGAGGTCGCCCGGGAGTGCATCCGCGATGGGCGCGGGAACCAATACCCGCCGCCGCACGGCCTCCCCGCCCTGCGCGATGCCATCGCCGCTCACCAGAGGCGCTTCTACGGTCTCGAGGTGGATGGGGGCACCGGCGTGGTCGTCACCACGGGGGCCTCCGAGGCGCTCGTGTCCTCGCTTCTCGCCCTCGTCGACGACGGCGACGAGGTCCTGGTCTTCGAGCCGATGTTCGACGTCTATGCCGCGGCGATCTCCCTGGCCCGTGGTGTGCGCGTGGCCGTGCCGCTCGCCGGTCCGGGATTGCGTCCGGACATCGACCGGCTGCGGGATGCGGTCACACCGCGAACGCGCCTGATCCTGGTGAACTCACCGCACAACCCGAGCGGGA
Source organism: uncultured Bifidobacteriaceae bacterium (assembly GCA_964495555.1). GTDB lineage: Bacteria > Actinomycetota > Actinomycetes > S36-B12 > S36-B12 > VGCC01. The sequence continues at coordinate 9,090 of CAZBWA010000063.1, forward strand.
TCGTCTTCACCCGCGAGGAGCTGGAGGCCATCGCCGCCATCGCGATCGAGAACGACCTGCTGGTGCTCAGCGACGAGGCCTACGAGCATCTGTGGTTCGACGATCACGTTCACATCCCGATCAGCACCCTGCCCGGCATGTTCGAGCGCACCGTCACCGTCGGGTCCGGCGGCAAGATGTTCTCCTTCACCGGATGGAAGGTGGGCTGGGCTAGCGGCCCCGCGTCTCTGATCTCCGCGGTGCGCGTGGTGCGCCAGCACCTCACCTACGCCTCGGGTGGCCCGTTCCAGTACGCGGTCGCGCACGGACTCGGGATGCCCGATCAGTACTTCACGGAGTACCGCCGCGGGATGTCCGAGCAGCGCGACATCCTCTCCGCGGGCCTGTCCTCCCTGGGCTTTCCGGTGATCCCGAGCCAGGGCTCCTACTACGTCACAACGGACGTCCGCGCGATCGGTGCACCCGACGGGCTCACGTTCTGCCGGGAACTTCCGCACCGCGTGCGCGTGGTCGCGATCCCGCACCAGGTGTTCTGCGACCACCCGGACGTAGGCGCGCCCTACGTGCGGTGGGCGTTCTGCAAGCGACCGTCGGTGCTCGCCGAGGCCCTCGACCGGCTCGGGAACCTGCCGATTCCCTGGCGTGCTTAGCGGCGCTCGGCCGTCAGCGTCAGACCGTCACCCGAGGGCTGCGTCCCGATGACGACCTTGTCACCGTCGCGCACGTCGCCCGAGAGGATCGCCATGGCGAGCTTGTCGCCCACGGCGGTCTGCACCAATCGACGCAGTGGTCGCGCACCGTAGACCGGATCGAAGCCGGTGTTGACCAGCCAGTCCTTGGCATCGTCGGTGAGTTCGATCTCGATACGGCGGTCCGCCAGGCGCTTCTGCAGGCTCTCGATCTGGATACCCGCGATGCGATGCAATTCCTTGCGATCGAGCG
>CAZBWA010000064.1:0-8318 GCA_964495555.1 uncultured Bifidobacteriaceae bacterium
TCCTCACCGACGGCATGGAGCGCGCCGGCATCGCCCGGGTCGAGATCGAGCGCACCCGCGACCGCGTGCGTGTGGATATTCACACCGCCCGGCCCGGCATCGTCATCGGCCGGCGTGGCATGGAGGCCGATCGCATCCGCGCCGACCTCGAGAAGCTCACGGGCAAGCAGGTGCAGCTCAACATCCTCGAGGTGAAGAACCCCGAGATCGAGGCCCAGCTCGTCGCGCAGGGCATCGCCGAGCAGCTCTCGAGCCGCGTCTCGTTCCGACGCGCCATGCGCAAGGGCATGCAGAGCGCCATGAAGGCCGGTGCCAAGGGCATCCGCGTCCAGGTGTCCGGTCGCCTCGGCGGGGCGGAGATGAGCCGCACCGAGTTCTACCGCGAGGGTCGCGTCCCGCTGCACACGCTGCGCGCCGACATCGACTACGGGTTCTACGAGGCCCGCACCACCTTCGGTCGTATCGGCGTCAAGGTTTGGATCTACAAGGGCGAGGCGCTGGGGACCCGCGCCGAGCGCGAGGCCGCCGCGGCTGCCGCACGCCTCAACGCCCCCCGCACCAAGCCCGACCGCCCGCGTCGGGCACGTGACGACAACGCCGAGGTTGCGGCCGAGGCCACTGCGGCCGAGACCGTGCTCGAAGCGAATTCCGAGATCGCCGCCACCGACGCGGCTGCAGAGGAGGTCTGACCATGTTGATTCCCCGCAGGGTCAAGCACCGCAAGCAGCATCACCCCACGCGTCGGGGGATGGCCAAGGGCGGTACCGAGGTCACCTTCGGCACGTACGGGCTGCAGGCACTGGAACCCGCCTACGTGACGAACCGGCAGATCGAGTCGGCGCGTATTGCCATCACCCGGCATATCCGTCGTGGCGGCAAGGTCTGGATCAACATCTATCCGGACCGGCCGTTGACGAAGAAGCCCGCCGAGACCCGCATGGGCTCCGGCAAGGGTTCGCCCGAGTGGTGGGTTGCGAACGTCAAGCCGGGTCGCGTGATGTTCGAACTGTCCTACCCGGACGAAAAGGTCGCGCACGATGCACTGACCCGCGCGATGCACAAGCTTCCGATGAAGTGCCGCATCGTGCGGCGCGACGAGACAGGTGAGGTCTGATGGCAACGGGCACAGCGGCAGGCGAGTTGCGCAACCTCGACGACGCCGAACTGGTCACCAAGCTCCAGGAGGCCAAGGAGGAGCTCTTCAACCTCCGGTTCCAGGGTGCGACGGGCCAGTTGGAGAGCCACGGGCGCCTTCGGGCCGTCCGCAAGGACATCGCACGGATCTACACGATCCTGCGTGAGCGCGAGCTGGGCATCACGCCCGTCGCCGAGGGTGAGGGTGCGGCATGAGCACGGAAGAGAAGCGCGGCTACCGCAAGGTGCGCGAGGGTCTCGTCGTCAGCGACAAGATGAACAAGACCGTCGTCGTCGCCGTCGAAGACCGCTTCAAGCACCCGCTGTACGGCAAGGTCGTGCGCCGCACGAGCAAGCTCAAGGCCCACGACGAGGCCAACAGCGCTGGCGTGGGCGATCGCGTCCTCGTCATGGAGACCCGACCCACGTCGGCAACCAAGCGGTGGCGCGTCGTGGAAATCCTCGAGAAGGCCAAGTAGGGATCAGGAGACTGCAGTGATTCAGCAAGAGTCGCGGCTGCGCGTTGCCGACAACACGGGTGCGAAGGAACTTCTGTGCATCCGCGTCCTCGGCGGCTCCGGGCGTCGCTATGCAGGCATCGGTGACATCATCGTCGCCTCCGTGAAGGACGCCATCCCCGGTGGTGGCGTCAAGAAGGGCGAGGTGGTCAAGGCCGTCATCGTGCGCACCCGTAAGGAGAAGCGCCGCGCCGACGGTTCCTACATCCGTTTCGACGAGAACGCCGCGGTCATCCTCAAGGGCGACGGCGAGCCTCGCGGAACCCGCATCTTCGGCCCGGTGGGCCGTGAGCTGCGCGAGAAGAAGTTCATGAAGATCATCTCGCTCGCTCCGGAGGTGTTGTGATGGAGAGCTTGAACATCCGCAAGGGCGATCTCGTTCAGGTCATCACGGGCAAGGACCGCGGAATCACGGGCAAGGTGATCGAGGTCTACCCGGAATCGGATCGGATCATCGTCGAAGGTGTGAACCGCATCAAGAAGCACACTCGCGTCGGCCAGAACGCGCGTGGCGCCAAGACCGGCGGCATCGTCACCATGGAGGCCCCGATCCACGTATCCAACGTGATGATCGTGGACCCGGAGGATGGCCGCCCCACGCGTATCGGCTACCGCAGGGAGAAAGTGGAAAAGCGTCGGCCCGACGGCTCCACCTACGAGGCCGAGCGCAGTGTGCGCATCTCGCGTCGCACCGGGAAGGACATCTGACATGAGCACCGTCACCAAGCCGCGGCTCAAGGCGCGCTATCGCGAGGAGATCCTCCCCGCTCTGCGCGAGGAGTTCGGCTTCCCCAACGTGATGCAGGTCCCCACCGTGACCAAGGTGGTGGTCAACATGGGCGTGGGCGAAGCAGCCCGTGACTCGAAGTTGATCGAGGGCGCCATCCGCGACCTCACCGAGATCACGGGGCAGAAGCCCCAGATCACCAAGGCGCGCAAGTCGATCGCACAATTCAAGCTCCGTGAGGGCCAGCCGATCGGCGTGCACGTGACCCTGCGGGGAGACCGCATGTGGGAGTTCCTCGACCGCCTGCTGTCGATCGCGCTCCCGCGTATCCGTGACTTCCGCGGCCTCTCGCCGAAGCAGTTCGACGGCAAGGGCAACTACACGTTCGGTCTCAACGAGCAATCGATGTTCCACGAGATCGATCAAGACAAGATCGACCGGGTCCGCGGAATGGACATCACGGTCGTGACCACAGCCCAGAACGATGCGGAGGGACGTGCACTTCTGCGCCTCCTCGGATTCCCCTTCAAGGAGGCCTGATCTTCCATGGCGAAGAAGGCATTGATCGAGAAGCAGCGCAAGACGCCCAAGTTCAAGGTGCGGGCGTACACGCGGTGCAACAAGTGTGGACGTCCCCACTCCGTCTACCGCAAGTTCGGGCTGTGCCGCGTGTGCCTTCGGGAGATGGCGCACGCAGGCGAACTCCCCGGAGTCACGAAGAGCAGCTGGTAAACCCACGACGCCGCAGGTCCTGATGGATACCACGGCGAGGAAGGCCATACGGCCATGACGATGACAGATCCGATCGCAGACATGCTCGCGCGTCTGCGCAACGCGAATTCGGCGTACCACGATTCCGTGGCCATGCCGCATTCGAAGATGAAGGTGCACATCGCTGAGATCTTGAAGGCGGAGGGCTACATCTCCGGGTTCGAGGTCAGCGATGCCGAGGTGGGCAGGACGTTGACCCTCCACCTCAAGTACGGGCCTTCTCGCGAGCGCTCTATCGCCGGCCTTCGACGCGTGTCGAAGCCGGGCCTGCGCGTGTACGCCAAGAGCACCTCGCTCCCGCGCGTGCTCGGTGGCCTGGGCATCGCGATCCTGTCCACGTCCTCCGGTCTGCTCACGGACCGTCAGGCGCAGAAGAAGGGTGTAGGCGGGGAAGTCCTCGCCTACGTCTGGTAAGGCGGAGACATGTCACGTATCGGACGACTCCCCATCACCATTCCCGCGGGCGTCTCGACCAATCTCGATGGTCGGGAACTGTCCGTGACGGGCCCCAAGGGCACCCTGTCGCTGACCATCGTCGACCCGATCGAGGTCTCGGTGGAGGGCGACACCATCGTGGTGACTCGGCCCAACGACGAGCGCGATGCCAAATCCCGCCACGGCCTGACCCGCACGCTGGTCGCCAACATGATCACGGGCGTCACCTCCGGCTACACCAAGACGCTCGAGATCGTCGGCACCGGTTACCGCGTCGCGGCCAAGGGCACCGACCTCGAGTTCAGCCTGGGCTTCAGCCATCCGGTCCTCGTGAAGGCCCCGGAGGGCATCTCGTTTGCCGTGGAGACGCCTACGAAGTTCAGCGTCCAGGGCATCGACAAGCAGAAGGTCGGCGAGGTCGCCGCCAACATCCGCAAGATCCGCAAGCCCGAGCCCTACAAGGGCAAGGGCGTGCGGTACGAGAACGAGGTCGTCCGCCGCAAGGCTGGAAAGGCAGGGAAGTAGCCATGACCGCCTACGGAACGAAACTCGGATCCGGCAACAAGATTGCTGTCGGCCGCAAGCGCCGGCACGTGCGCGTGCGCAAGAAGGTCTCGGGCACCGCGGATCGTCCGCGTCTGGTCGTCACCCGTTCGGCGCGCCACATGGTCGCCCAGGTGGTCGACGACACCGTCGGCCGCACCCTGGCTTCCGCTTCCACGATGGAGGTGGACCTGCGGGGAGCTACGGTCGACAAGACCGCCAAGGCGCGCAAGGTGGGGCAGCTCGTCGCGGAGCGAGCCAAGACCGCCGGTGTCCAAGCGGTCGTCTTCGACCGCGGCGGCAACCGGTACCACGGACGCGTCGCAGCCCTCGCCGAGGGCGCACGCGAGGGCGGACTGGACTTCTGATGGCCAACGAGAGAGGTACATCCATGTCAGGCACCACACGGCGCGGCGGCGGATCCGGCGAGCGCCGGGACCGCAAGGAGCGCACCCCGCGCGAGGAGAAGTCCGCTTTCATCGAGCGTGTGGTGGCGATCAACCGCGTGGCCAAGGTGGTCAAGGGTGGCCGTCGCTTCAGCTTCACCGCGCTTGTCGTCGTCGGAGACGGCGAGGGCATGGTGGGTGTCGGCTACGGAAAGGCCAAGGAGGTGCCTGCCGCGATCGCGAAGGGCGTCGAGGAGGCCAAGAAGCACTTCTTCCGCGTTCCCCGCATCCAGGGCACCATCCCGCATCCGGTCACGGGTGAGGCAGCCGCGGGCGTCGTCCTGCTGCGTCCGGCCGCTCCCGGTACCGGCGTCATCGCTGGGGGACCGGTGCGCGCGGTGCTCGAGTGTGCGGGCATCCACGATGTTCTGTCGAAGTCGATGGGCTCGGACAACGCCATCAACATCGTCCACGCCACCGTGGCCGCCCTGAAGATGCTCGAACTGCCGGAGGCGGTCGCCGCGCGTCGCGGTCTGCCACTCGAGGACGTCGCGCCTGCAGCACTGCTGCGCGCGCGTGCAGCGGCGGGTGCGTGATGGCGCGACTCAAGGTGACCCAGAAGAAGTCCGAGATCGGTGGGACCAGCAGCCAGCGCAACACCCTGCGCTCACTGGGCCTCAAGCGCATCGGAGACATCGTCGTGAAGGAAGATCGGCCGGAGATCCGGGGCATGGTCGCAACCGTGTCCCACCTGGTCGTCGTCGAGGAGGTTGACTGACATGGCACTGAAGGTCCACCACCTTCGCCCCGCACCCGGGGCCAAGACCCCCAAGACCCGCAAGGGTCGCGGTGAGGCGTCCAAGGGCAAGACCGCCGGTCGCGGAACCAAGGGAACCAAGGCCCGCTACCAGGTGCCTGCCCGCTTCGAGGGCGGTCAGATGCCCCTGCACATGCGCCTGCCGAAGTTGAAGGGGTTCACGAGCCCTAACAAGGTCGATTTCCAGGTCGTGAACGTCGCGATGATCGCCAAGCTCTTCCCGAAGGGCGGTTCGGTGACCATCGCGGACCTCGTCGCCAAGGGAGCCGTGCGCAAGGGCCAGCCGGTCAAGGTGCTCGGTCAGGGAGACATCGCCGTAGCTGTCCAGGTCAGTGCGGATAAGTTCTCGGGCGCGGCCCGTGACAAGATCGTGGCCGCGGGCGGAACAGCGACCGAGCTCTGATCGGGAGGCCTTCATGCACATCAGTGCGTTCGGAGCCGCCCTGCGGACACCGGATCTTCGCAAGAAGATCCTGTTCACCCTCGGGTTGCTCGCCCTGTACCGGTTGGGTGCTGTGCTGCCCACCCCGGGCGTCGACTACGCCGCCATCCAGCGGTGTATCGACGTGGTGCAGGACAACTCCGTCTACGCACTGATCAATCTCTTCAGCGGTGGGGCACTGCTCCAGTTGAGCGTTTTCGCGCTCGGCATCATGCCCTACATCACCGCGAGCATCATCCTGCAATTGCTGACGGTCGTGATCCCGCGGCTGGAGATGCTCAAGAAGGACGGCCAGGCAGGTCAAGCCAAGATCACGCAGTACACCCGGTACGTCACCATCGGCCTGGCCATCCTGCAGTCCACCGCGATCCTCTCCCTGGCGCGCACGCCGGGCGCACTGTTCAGCGGCTGCAACGAGACGATCATCCCGAATCAGGGCGTCTGGGTGATCCTCGTCATGATCATCACCATGACCGCCGGAACGGCGATGGTCATGTGGTTCGGCGAATTGATCACCGAGCGTGGAGTGGGCAACGGTATGTCCCTGCTCATCTTCGTCTCGATCATCGCGACGATCCCGTCCCAGTTCGCCTCCATCTTCGGAAGCCGCGGTGCCTTCACGTTCACGATCACCTTGCTGGTGGGCCTCGCGGTCATCGCCTTCGTGGTTTTCGTGGAGCAGGCCCAGCGCCGGGTCCCGGTCCAGTACGCCAAGCGGATGGTGGGTCGGCGCATGTACGGCGGTACCTCGACCTACATCCCGTTGAAGGTCAACATGGCCGGCGTGATCCCCGTCATCTTCGCCTCGTCGCTGCTATTCCTCCCGACGCTGTTCGTGCAGCTCACCGGCTCCCAGGCCGAGTGGGCCCAGTGGGTCCAGCAGAACTTCGGCACGGGCACAGGAACCTGGTACCTCCTTACCTATTTCGTGCTGATCGTCTTCTTCTGCTACTTCTACGTGAGCATCACCTTCAACCCGACCGATGTCGCGGACAACATGAAGAAGTACGGGGGCTTCATCCCGGGTATCCGCGCGGGCAAGCCGACGGCGGACTACCTCGAGTACGTGCTGAGCCGACTCACGGCCCCCGGGGCGCTCTACCTCGGTCTGATCGCGATCCTGCCCGTGTTCGCCTTCGGGTTCCTGGGTGTGGCGAATGACTTCATTTTCGGCGGCACGAGCCTGCTGATCATGGTCGGTGTCGGCCTGGACACCGTCAAGCAGATCCAGTCCCAGTTGCAGCAGCGCAACTACGAAGGATTCCTGGGCTGAGATGCGCCTGCTCATCATGGGGCCCCCCGGAGCAGGAAAGGGCACGCAGGCCGCGGTCATCGCTGAGCGCTTGGGCATTCCCCACATCTCGACGGGCGACATCTTCCGCGCGAACGTCTCGGCGGGCACGCCGCTCGGGATCGAGGCTCAGCGCTACATGGACGCCGGTGAGTACGTCCCGGATGGTGTGACGAATGCGATGGTTCGGGATCGACTCGCTCAGGACGACTGTCTCCCCGGGTTCCTCCTCGACGGTTACCCGAGGACGGTCGAGCAGGTGGGTGAACTCGATGGGATGCTGAAGGTGGCCGGTACCTCCCTCGATCGCGTCATCGAACTCACCGTCGACGCCGACGTGATCGTCGGCAGACTCGTTAAGCGCGCTGCGGATCAAGGCCGCACCGATGACACCGAGGACGTGATCCGTCGCCGACTCGAGGTCTATGCCGAGCAGACCGCCCCGCTCATCGCGGTCTACGACTCGCGTGGGCTCGTGGTTCGCGTGGATGGCATGGGAGACATATCCGACGTCACAGCACGGGTGCTCGCTGCCGTCGGGGTCGACGGCTGACGTGTTCGGCAAGCGCCCGAAGATCGAGATCAAGTCACCGGAGCAGATCGCGCTCATGCGTGCGGCGGGACTCGTCGTCGCGACCACGCTGGAGACACTGCGACAGTCGGCGGTAGCCGGTGTGACCACGGCCGACCTCGATGCGATCGCTCGTCAGGTCATCGCGGACCACGGTGCGACTCCGTCCTTCCTCGGCTATCACGGATTCCCGGCGGTGATCTGCACGTCGGTGAACAGCGCCGTGGTGCATGGGATTCCGGACGGGACCGTCCTGCGCGACGGGGATCTGCTGTCCATCGACTGCGGCGCCATCATCGAGGGATGGCACGGAGATGCCGCCGTCACGGTTCCCATCGGCACAGTGACCGACGAGGTCGCCCGTCTCTCCGAGACGACCCGCGAGGCGATGTGGGCGGGGCTCCGCCAGGCGCGGGCCGGCAATCGTCTCTCGGATATCGGTCACGCCGTCGAAACCGTGATCCGTGCCGCCGGCCCGTACGGCCTGGTCGAGGAGTACGTGGGGCACGGCATCGGATCGAAGATGCACATGTATCCGTCCGTGCCCAACTACGGCCGACCGGGGGAGGGACCCACCCTCGAGGTGGGCATGGCCCTGGCGATCGAGCCGATGGCCACCCTGGGTTCCGCCACGGTCCGTGTCCTCGACGACGACTGGACCGTGGTCACCGACGACGACTCGA
>CAZBWA010000064.1:8418-9527 GCA_964495555.1 uncultured Bifidobacteriaceae bacterium
CCCCTACCCCCGGTTTTGTGCATACGTGACGACCCCGTAGACTTCCCAGGCTGATATCGGGCTTCCCCGTCCATCCGCGTTCTCCCGCCCCCGGCGGTGGGGTTCGCGTGTGCCGGATGGCCCGAACGGACGAGAGGCAACGCGTGGGCAAGAAGGACGGAGCGATCGAGCTCGAGGGCACGATCACCGAGTCGCTTCCCAACGCGATGTTCCGGGTGGAGCTGGACAACGGCCACCAGGTGCTCGCCCACATCAGCGGGAAGATGCGTATGCACTACATCCGCATCCTTCCCGACGATCGGGTCGTCGTGGAGCTGTCGCCCTATGACCTCACCCGCGGCCGGATCGTCTACCGCTACAAGTGACCGAACGAACGAGAGAGCCATCATGAAGGTGCAACCGAGCGTCAAGAAGATCTGCGATAAGTGCAAGGTCATTCGTCGCCACGGTCGCGTCATGGTGATCTGCGAGAACGTGCGGCACAAGCAGCGCCAGGGCTAACCCCCCGGGGTGCACGGGAGAGATAACCCGCCGCACTCGACCATTGGAAGACCCCGACCCCGCACTCGTGCGGACGACACCCTCGGCCACGGGGCCGAGGACCGGTCTAGGCGGACCGGGTTGGGCTTCCACCCGAGACCCCGTGGAACGAGAGAAGAGAGAACGCCACATGGCACGTCTTATCGGCGTCGACCTGCCGCGCGACAAGCGCATGGCAGTCGCGCTCACCTATATCTACGGGGTCGGCCGTTCCCAGGCCGCCCGTGCACTCGAGGCCACCGGCATCGACCCGAACCTGCGCGCGAAGGACCTGACCGACGATCAGACGGTCGCCCTCCGCGATTGGATCGAGGCGAACCTCAAGGTCGAAGGCGACCTGCGCCGCGAAGTGGCTGCGGATATCCGCCGCAAGGTCGAGATCGGCTGCTACCAGGGACTCCGGCACCGCAAGGGCCTGCCCGTGCGTGGACAGCGCACCCATACCAACGCTCGCACCCGCAAGGGTCCGCGCAAGACCGTTGCCGGCAAGAAGAAGTAGGGCGGGACATGGCTACCAAGACCCCCGGCGCCAAGAAGGTGCGCCGCAAGGAGAAGAAGAACGTCGCCCA
>CAZBWA010000065.1:0-9470 GCA_964495555.1 uncultured Bifidobacteriaceae bacterium
CCCGAGCGCTCGTCCCGTTACCTCGACGGATGGAGCCGCTCGTACCTGCCAGGTGCTCCGACTCGCCGAATGGCACACGGTTGCGGGACAGCGCCGGATTCTCACCGGACTTCCCCTGGACTTCAGGTACGTGGATTCATTTGTGTTCGGACCCTACTGCATCGTGCGGGCTATTCGGGTGGATGCAGACTCATCGGTCCATAGACCTCGCGACCGTCCTCGAGCAAGGACACTTGATCGACGCCCGCATCGAGCAGGTCTCGCCAGGTCTCCCCGATCCAGGACTCCGCATCGGCCTGGGACGGGAAGGTCCCTCCCTGGACGGAACCCGGGGAGGCGGGAGTCCCGTCATCTCGGAGGTACGACCAGGTCCAGGGCATGGCACTCCTTCGTTCGCGTGGATCGTGCTAGGGGCGCGGATCGGGTGACACGGTGCGTGCCGGGTCGGTGACGATGAGGTCCCCGAGTACGTAATCGATGGCGCTGCGCACATCGTCGGGAAGTGCGATCCCCGACGCGGCCGCATTCTCCGCGATCTGGTCCGGACGCGATGCGCCGACGATCGCCGTGGAGACGTTCGGATTGCTCAGCACCCACGCGACCGCCAACTGGGCGGGGGTGAGTCGCATGTCCGCGGCGATCGGCACCAGTTTCTGGACCGCGGTGAGGATGTCGTCGTTGAGGAACTTCGCGATGCTCGAGAGCTCGGGCCCGGCGGCTGCGCGGGAGTCCCCGGGCGGTGGTGAACCTGGGAGGTACTTACCGGTGAGCACCCCCTGCGCGATGGGGGAGAACACGATCTGTCCGATGCCGAGTTCCTCGCAGGTGGGCACGACCTCGGCTTCGATCACGCGCCAGAGCATCGAGTACTGCGGTTGGTTGCTCACGATGCGATCAAGGCCGAGGTCGTCGGCGATCCGCACCGCCTCGCGGATCTGATCGGCACGCCATTCCGACACCCCGACGTAGAGCACCTTGCCCTGGCGAATGAGATCGTCGAATGCGCGCAGAGTCTCTTCCAACGGGGTCTCGTAGTCGAAGCGATGCGCTTGATACACGTCGATGTAGTCGGTCTTGAGTCGGCGCAGGGATGCATGACACGACTCCACGATGTGCTTGCGGGACAGACCGCGGTCATTCGGTCCCGGACCCGTGGGCCAGTAGACCTTGGTCAGGATCTCGAGGTTCTCCCGACGTCGTCCGGCGAGTGCGTCGCCCATGAGTGCCTCGGCCCGCGTTCCGGCGTAGACGTCCGCGGTGTCGAAGGTCGTGATGCCGACATCGAGTGCAGCGTGGATGGTCGCGATCGCTGTCGCGTCCTCGACCTGCGTCCCGTGTGTCACCCAGTTGCCGAAGGTGATCTCGCTGACCTTCAGGCCACTGCGTCCGAGATGTCGGAACTCCATCAGGTCGTCGTGGCCGGGGGCTTGCCCCCGCGACGCACGCGGGGTGGAGGTAGTCGAAGCCGGCGGAATTGGAGGCTGCGCAGGAACGCGTACAGCATCACACCCTTGCGTTCGGCCTTGTCGGGGAACTCCTTCTTCAGCCGCGAGTTGAGCGTCAGGAGCAGGATCGCGGTGTCCACCACGATGAGCGCCATGAGGACGAAGAAACCGAGCGACACCATCGATTGGATCTGGGGATTGGGGATGAAGCCCAACACCAGCACGGCAACTGCGATGAAGATGAAGAACTCGGCGATCGTGAAACGCGAGTCGACGAAGTCACGGGTGTAGCGGCGCACCGGACCCCTGTCGCGCACGGGCATGTAGCGCTCGTCGCCCGCGAGCATCCCCTGGCGGGCACGGGCGCGCTCCGCGCGTTCCCGCTCACGGGCGGCCTGACGGCCCTCCTTCGTGCCGCGGGGTGTCCGCAGGCCCTGCTTGCGGGCGGCCTCGGCCTCCTTGCGACTCGGAGTAGGGCGCCCCTTGGGCGCGCGGGGATCCTCGGTCGAGGGGGTGGTATCCGCGGTCGACTCCTGGGAGGCGCGGCGTCCGAACATGATGGGCAGCGTATCCCGGGGCACGCGCGCGCTGCCTCCCGTACAGTGGACGGGATCCCCTCGGGCGGGGCGGATACGGACGAAGGAATGACGATGGGCCTCTGGCAGCGCTTCACGATGATCTTCAAGTCGAAGGCCAATCGGGCCTTGGACCGGGCCGAGGATCCACGGGAGACCCTCGACTACTCCTACGAGAAGCAGTTGGAGCTGCTGCAGAAGGTGCGACGAGGCGTTGCCGACGTCGCCACCAGTCGCAAGCGCCTGGAGCTGCAGATCCAAGGCCTCGGCCAGCAGGAGGCCAAGCTCGAGCAGCAGGCACGGGCAGCCCTGGGCCAGGGTCGCGAGGACCTGGCGCGCGAGGCGCTCACGCGTCGCAGTGGTCTCCACCAGCAGATCGCCGACCTCCAGGCGCAGCTGGCGCAGTTGGCTGAGCAAGAGGAGAAGCTCATCGTCGCTTCCCAGCAACTGCAGACGAAGGTCGAGCAGTTCCGCACCCGCAAGGAGACCATCAAGGCCACCTACTCGGCGGCCGAGGCACAGACCAAGATCAACGAGGCTTTCACCGGCATCTCGAGCGAACTCGGGGATGTGGGTCTGGCGGTCCAGCGCGCCGAGGACAAGACCGCGCAGATGCAGGCACGCGCCGGTGCGATCGACGAGTTGATGGCCTCGGGTGCACTCGAGGACGTCTCGGGCATGGGCAAGGACTCCCTGACCCTGGAACTCGAGCGGATGGCCAGTGACTCCGATGTCGAGAACCAGCTCGCCGCGTTGAAGCGCGAAGTGGGCCCAGGGTCGACCCCGCCGCAACTGGACAAGTAACGACACACGAGCGCGCGCAGTCCGCCGGGCGTCGGGGTACAGTCGAAAGAGGACGAGCACCTCGCAGGAGGCACGATGGCTAAGACCCGGTACGGCGTTGATCGCGGGCTGACGCGCCGCATGTTCGGGACCATGTTCGGTCTCGGTCTGCTGTACGTGGTGCTGGCGGCCATGCTCTATGCCATCGGTTTCAACGCGCTGTTCATCCTGGGCATCAGTGCGGCATTGCTCTTCGGCCAGTGGTGGTTCTCCGACTCCCTCGCCATGTCCGCCATGCGGGCGGTCGTGGTCACTCCCGAGCAAGCGCCACAACTGCATGCCATGGTGGATCGACTGTGTCTCCTGGCGGACATGGAGAAGCCGCGAATCGGCATCGCCGACAGCGACGTGCCCAACGCATTCGCCACAGGACGCACACCGAGCCGCTCCGTTGTCGTGGTCACCACGGGCCTTCTCCGCCGCCTGGATCCGGACGAGTTGGAGGGCGTGCTTGCCCACGAGCTCTCCCATGTGGCGCACCGCGATGTCACGGTGATGACGATCGCCTCATTCACCGCGATCGTGGCCGGATTCCTGGCACGCAGCTTCATGTGGGGTTCGATGATGCGGGACAACCGCAACCAAAACGCCGCCGTGGTGTTCATCGTGGTGATGGTCGTCAGCGTCATCGTGTACTTCATCTCCTACCTGCTCATCAATGGGCTGTCGCGCTACCGGGAACTGGGCGCGGACCGCGGCGGTGCGCTCATCACGGGCAAGCCGACTGCCCTGGCCAACGCCCTGGTGAAGATCACCGGCGACATGGGGCGCATCCCGACGCGCGATATCCGCCAGATGGAGCCGGTGAGCAACCTTGCCTTCGCCCCCGCGGTCGCCAGTAAGAAGGGGTTCACCCTCGAGGGGCTGATGTCGACGCATCCGCCGTTGGAGAAGCGGCTGGAGAACCTCGCGAAGGTGGCCACGGAACTCGGCCAGCGCTAGTGGGGCTCCTCGACTCGCTGATGGGTCGGCGCAAGCCAGCCCGACCCAACCTGGATGCCCTCTTCGCCCTTCCCGGGTGTGCGATCACCCTCGACGTCGAACTGGACTATCGCCCGACCGGCACGGGCTCCGTGGCTTTTCGCGCACCCGAGGGCCGCGCCTTCGCCGACGTCGAGGCCGACGTCCGAGCCCTGCTCGATGCCGACGCGGGGCCCCCGGTGGTCGTCGAGCAGGACTCGTTCGGCTTCACGTGGCTGGTGGTGAAGACCGATCCACCAGATCTCTCGTCCGTGGTGACGGATCTGCACGCCGTCAACAGCACCCTGGTCAACGCAGGCTTCGGGCCGCAGTTGCTGTGCTCGATCGTCCCGTTCCAGGATCCCTCGGGTCGGGAGATCGCCCTCGTGTACCTCTATAAGCAGGGCACCTTCTATCCCTTCGCCCCGCAGTCCGCCGCCGAGCAGAAGCGCGACAACGTGCTCGAACTCCGACTTCGGGACATGCTCGGTGGTGAACTGCCGATCGAGCCGGACCTGCAGCGGTGGCTGGCGATCTGGGAGGCCCCGGGCCTCTAGTCGCGGCTCGCCGTGGGTCCGGGCAGGGCGAGCATCCGATCCAGGGCAGCCCGCGCCCACTCCTGAGTCTCCGGGTCGACGGTGATCTGATTGACCACATGTCCCGCGACGAGGGACTCCAGTGTCCACACCAGGTGGGGGAGGTCGATGCGGTTCATGGTGGAGCAGAAGCACACAGTCTTGTCCAGGTAGACGATCTCCTTGTCCGGATTCTGCAACGCGAGTCGCTTCACCAAATTCAATTCCGTGCCCACTGCCCACGCGGTGCCCGGTGCCGCGGCAGTGATCGTGGCGATGATCTTCTCCGTCGAGCCGACCACGTCAGCCTTCTCGACAACGTCGTAGGTGCACTCGGGGTGGACGATCACCGTGACGCCGGGGATCCGGGCGCGTACGTCGTCGACGCACGCGGCGGTGAACCTCCCATGGACCGAGCAATGTCCACGCCATAGGAGCATCCGGGCATCGCGCATCTGCTCGACGGTCAGGCCGCCGTTGGGCTTGCGCGGGTCGTAGACAACGCAGTCGTCGAGGGACATGCCCATGTCCCGTACCGCGGTGTTGCGTCCGAGGTGTTGATCCGGGAGGAACAGCACCTTCTTCTCCGAAGCCCGCCAGTCCTCGCCGAACGCCCACTCGAGACTGCGATGGGCGTTGCTCGAGGTGCAGATCGATCCGCCGTGCAGCCCGGTGAAGGCCTTGATCGCGGCCGAAGAGTTCATATAGGTGATGGGCACGGTGACGTCCGCGATGCCGGCTGCCTCCAGGTCCCGCCAGCACTGTTCGACCTGCCCGATCTCCGCCATGTCTGCCATCGAACAGCCGGCGGCGAGGTCGGGGAGGATCACGCGCTGGGAATCCGAGGTGAGGATGTCGGCGCTCTCGGCCATGAAGTGCACGCCGCAGAACACGATGAACTCGGCCTCGGGATGCGCGGCTGCCATCTGCGACAACTTGAACGAGTCGCCGGTCACATCCGCGAACTGGATCACCTCGTCGCGCTGGTAGTGGTGGCCGAGGATGAAGACGCGCGATCCCAGGGCCGCCTTGGCGCGCTCGGCGCGCACGACGAGATCGGGGTCACTCGGGGCGGGAAGGTCTCCCGGGCACTCGACTCCCCGCTCGCTCTCGGGGTCTGCACCGTGGCCGAGCAGCAGGAGCGCCAGGGGCGTCGGCTGCGGTTCGATGAAGGTGCCGGCCATTCCCCGAGTCTGCCAAAGGGCCACCACCCATGCAGATCCGCCCGAGGCGAACATGTCCCGGCTGTTCCTCCTGCATGTTCCGTGTCATAGTTGTAGTCCGGAATAGAGGAGGACTGGTTCGCTCATGGAGACCACCACGGATGGCATCGTTCTGACGGATGCGGCTGCCTCGAAGGTCAAGACCCTGCTCGACGCGGAGGGCCGCGATGACCTCAGCCTGCGCATCGCCGTGCAGCCGGGTGGCTGCTCGGGTCTGCGCTACCAGCTCTTCTTCGACGATCGCAATCTCGACGGCGACATCAGCAAGGACTTCGGCGGCGTCGCCGTGGTCACCGACCGGATGAGTGCCCCCTACCTGTCCGGCGCCACCATCGACTTCGTCGACACCATCGAGAAGCAGGGCTTCACGATCGAGAACCCGAACGCGACGGGCTCCTGCGCGTGCGGCGACTCCTTCCACTAGTCCGACTCCTCGGCATCGGGACCGCCACCCTCCTGACCGTCCTCTCCTCCGCGCCGGGCGCACGGGCAGACGGTGGAGCTTCATTCCCGGCTCAGGTGCCATGGATGATGCAGACCGACGACGTTCCCACGGTTCTCGGTACCCCGACGACGTACTCCTACGAGGCGAGTGAGGGTCCCGGATTCATCGAGGTGTGCCTGCCGCCGAATGGCGGCTCCGTCTCGGTGCCGACCGCGGCGCCCATCGAGTGGGTCTCGATGACCGTGGATGTATCCGGCAAGCGAACTGGCCTCGCCGTCCTCGATCAGTACGCCTTCGTCTACCCGGGCAGCGCACAGGCGACGCGGGTGTTCGACTCGATCGTCGAGGCCGCACGGTCGTGCACGGCATCGACTACGCGACCGATCCTCGAAGGGGATCCGATCACCCTGACCCGGACGCTGACCACCGGCTCCGTTCCCGGCGGCGGCGTGTGGGTGCAAACCTCCAAGGTCTACAGCCAGAGGATCGTCGAGGGTGGTCGGTCGAAGAAGAACTCCGAGAGTGCGGGGATCGACCGGGAGATGACCTACTCGGTCTTCACTCTGGCCGAGGACGCGGTTATCGAGACGTCGTATTACACGGCCGCGCAGGCCCGTGCATCCGCACGGCAGGCCTCCGCGCTGGGGCGCCTCGGCATCGAGAACGCCCAGCTCTGGGGGGCACGACCCTGATGTTCTCCACGATGGCACCGGCAGCTGCGTTCCTGGAGTTCCTCCCCGGCGCGCGCGATGCATCGAGCGCACAGCCTGAGTGGACTCCCACGGACGGGCCCGCACCGGCGCTCTACATCAGTCACGGCGCGCCACCGCTCTTCGAGGACGCCGGGTGGATCGAAGCCCTTGCGGCGTGGGCGTGCCGCATGCCCAAGCCGCGCGGCATCGTGATCGTCAGCGCCCACTGGGAGCAGGCACCCACGTGCGTCTCGGCCACCGGTCCCCACGTGCCGCTCGTCTACGACTTCGGTGGCTTCCATCCCTTCTACTACTCGATGCAGTACCCGACGCCAGACGCCACCGGGCTCGCGGCTCGCGTCCTGGGATTGCTTCCCGGGGACGCCGTGCAGCACCCCTCGCGGGGGCTCGACCACGGCGCCTGGGTGCCGCTGATGGTGATGTATCCGCTGGGCGACGTTCCCGTGGTCCAGGTGTCCATCCCGGCCCACGACCCCGCCGCTCTGCTGGCCCTCGGGGAACGCCTGCGCGTACTGCGCGACGAGGGCATCGCGGTGATCGGATCGGGATTCCTCACCCACGGACTGCCCTTCCTTACAGCCGACGACCTTGCGTCGAAGTCGACGCCGGGCTGGTCTCGTGACTTCGCAGCATGGGCCATCGAGGCGGTGGCGGACGGCGACGTCGACCGACTCGCACGGTTCCGCACGGAGGCGCCGGGTATGCCCTACGCCCACCCGACGGTCGAGCACTTCACGCCGATGTTCGTCACCCTCGGGGCTGCAACCGATGCGGCATCGACGCGCACGGGCGTGGATGGATTCGTGTGGGGTCTGTCGCGCTATTCCTTCGCGGCGGCCTGACCCTGCCGATAGGGTCCGTCGACGTGGCGATCCTGATCACCGGCTCCATCGCAACCGACCACCTGATGACCTTCCCGGGTCGCTTCGTCGACTCGTTCGTCGCCGACAAGATCGACAAGGTCTCCCTGTCCTTCCTCGTCGAGGAGTTGCAGATCCGGCGCGGGGGTGTGGCTCCCAATATCGCCTTCGGAATGGGATGCCTCGGTCTCAGCCCGGTCCTCGTCGGGGCCGTGGGCCCGGACTTCGCCGACTACGAATCGTGGTTGCAGCGCCACGGCGTCGATACCTCGGGCGTCCACGTGTCCGAGTCGGCGCACACGGCGCGCTTCGTATGCACCACGGATGTCGAGCAGAACCAGATCGCGTCGTTCTACCCCGGCGCCATGAGCGAGGCGCGCAACATCGAACTCAAGCCGATCGTCGATGGGGTGGGCACGGCCGACGTGGTGCTCGTGGGTGCGAACGATCCACAGGCGATGCTGCGTCACAGCGAGGAGTGCCGTTTCCGCGGGTATCCCTTCGCAGCCGACCCCTCCCAGCAGCTGGCGCGCATGGAGGGAGAGGAGATCCGGCCGCTGATCGAAGGCGCCACATACCTCTTCACGAACGAGTACGAGTCCGCACTCATCCAGCAGAAGACCGGGTGGAATGCAGACGAACTACGGGCCATGGTGGAGATCTGGGTCACCACCCTGGGCCCGGACGGCGCCCGCATCGAGCGCCGCGGGGAGGAACCCGTGCGCGTCCTGGTCCCCGAGGAGGAGCGCAAGGCCGACCCCACCGGTGTCGGTGACGCCTTCCGCGCCGGATTCCTCGCCGGCCAGGCGTGGGGCGTCTCCGATGAACGCTCGGCGCAGGTCGGTTCCCTGCTCGCGACGTACGTGATCGAGACGATCGGCACGCAGGAGTACCAGCTCGCGCAGCGCCATTTCCTCGATCGCATGGCCGCCACGTACGGGGACGACGCGGCCGCCGAGGTCGAGCGGCACATCTCCTGCCCGCGCCCGTAGCGGTGCGCGCGCTCCCCGCCCCGCGATGGGATCTGCCCGATCCCCGTGACGGGTGCCCGGGCGAGGACGTGATCGCGGTCGGGGGCGGACTCGATGCTGGGACCGTGCTCGACGCCTACGCGCGCGGGCTGTTCCCTATGCACCTCGAGGACGGGGTGCTCGCTTGGTGGTCCCCCGACCCGCGCGGGGTCATCCCCCTGGACGGACTCCGCGTGAGCGACAGCCTTCGTTCCTCCCTGAAGCGCTTCACCTGCACCGTCGATGTCGACTTCGCCGCGGTGATTCGCGGGTGCGCCGATCCGACGCGCCCGCAGGGATGGATCACTGCGGAGATCACGTCGGCGTACCTCGATCTGCACGCGCTCGGTTTCGCCCACTCGATCGAGGTGTGGGACGGAGACGGTGCGCTGGCCGGCGGGCTGTATGGAGTGGAGATCGGCGGCTTGTTCGCGGGGGAGTCGATGTTCCACGTCGCGCGCGATGCATCGAAGGTCGCCCTCGTGCATCTGGTGGAGAGGCTGCGGGGCTGCGGGGGAGTGCGCCTCCTCGACGTGCAGTGGCGCACCGACCACCTCGCGCGCCTGGGTGCGGTCGAAGTCCCTCGGGAGTCGTACCTGGAGATGCTGGCCGCCGCGCTCCCGACGGGGGAGTGCCTCAGTCAGTCGTGACAACCTCGCACAGGGCCGCGGCGAAGGCGTCCACCGATGCCTGCGCGCAGCCGTACGGGAGGGAGACGCGGATGCTCGCGAGGCCCCGATGACCGAGTGCCTCGACCACGTGGCTCGCCCGCGCCGCATCGGCGGTGCAGGCCGATCCACTGGCGATCGCGATGCCGCGCT
>CAZBWA010000066.1:0-9182 GCA_964495555.1 uncultured Bifidobacteriaceae bacterium
TACTACGCCCGCCCCGATGCCACTAACTGGGGCTGGGGTGAGCAGGTCGTCCCCATCGGCCTGGCCAACGGCCGGGGTCAGAACTCGAATCCGGCGGCGATCGCACGCGGATGCTTCCCCGCGGCCAGCGAGGCCTATGTTCCCGACGTCGGGACTATCTCGCCGACCCGTGCCGAGTTCTGCCGACTCCATCCCGGTTCGGTCATCTTCAACGTGGGCACCGCGCACCGGGCCAGGAATCGTGATGGAAAGAAGCACTCCACTAGTGGCCGTAGCTACTTCATCCGTTACTCACGCACCGCCGATTGCCTGACGCCCACGGTGTCCGGCGCAGGAGAGACGGGCCTGGATATGCGTGGCCTCGGCCTGGACGTGTCTCGGGGAATCGGGGACAACGAGACCCAGATCACGCGGCAGATCCCGTCCGACAAGGTCGGCCTCTACATGTGCATCGCGCAGGGCTTCTATTCAAATCAACTCGACCCAAGTTCCATCCCCGTCGTCGGAGTCGACGAAGCCTTCGGGTGGACGGTGCGCGGACCCTGGACCGTTTACCAGATCGTCGGCACCGACCGGAACTACACGCCGACGCAGGTCGTCGCCACGCCCGGTGACGCCCAGGCCGTGGTGACGTGGAACTACGACAACAACGAACTCGCTGGGACCGAGTTCACCGTCGTGTCCAACCCCGGTGGCAAGCAGTGCACGACCGTCGGAACCAAGACCTGCACGGTCACCGGACTGACCAACGGCACCGCCTATACCTTCACGGTCACTGCGAAGCGACCGTTCATGACTTTTGCGTCGGAGCCGTCGGCGCCCGTCACTCCCGTCGGGGCTAACGCAGGTGCCAATGCGGGCGGAAATGTGGCGAACGCGCAGCCGCTGGCAGCGGCTCGACCGATCGTCATGCCCGTGAACAGCAACGACGTCAAGCCGCTCGGCGCCGTGGAGGTGACAGCACCTCTCTCGGGTGCTCTCGCCCCGGGTCAGCAGATTACCGCCCGGGTTGTCCTGGCCTGCTTCGTGGACAACCGCGGAGATCGATGTGGTGCGGAGCGACGCCGGATGGACCTGCGTCCCGTCATCGACCTGCAGAAGGTGCGCGTGTGGATTCCCAGCTCTGCCGCGGGGACGTTCCTGCGCGTGGCGCAGACGGTCACGACGAACACGGGCGCGTCCACCTCTCCGGTGGTGTTCATGAGTGTGAGTCGGCAACCGGCTGTCGGGCAGGCGCTCGTCGACCCACCCGCGGGGGCGGACCCCAACGCGGCTGCCCCGCAGCAGGTGGGGGAGGCCGCGGCTGTGCCGGCCGATGCCGGCGTGCCGAACGCTCCCGCGGATGCGGGGGCCCAGAACCCGGGTGCCGCGGCACCTGCGGGTGAGGCTCCTGCTGCAGCCCCGGTGGACGCGAGTGCCTTGGGTGCGCTGGCCAGCGCGGCACGGGTGAACGTCGACGTCGCACCCATCGTCAACACCGAGGGGGAGGGCGCCAACGGAGCCCAGTCGTTGAAGTTGACGATCCCCGGGGTGCAGAAGAAGAACACCCGCATCCCCCTCTCGGCCACTGTGTCTCCGAAGGCGGCAGGCAAGGTCACCTTCACTCTCACCCGCGTCACGCCGAAGGGGAAGTGGATCGTCGGGAAGGTCAAGACGGCTACGGTCAACGCACGCGGCAAGGCAACGTCGAAGTGGGTGCTGGAGCCGAAGAAGCCTGCGGGCAATTACACCGTGGTTGCGTCTTTCGTGCCCACGCAGAAGGGTGCACCCGGTGTGACAGTGACAAAGGCGATCACGGTCCAGTAGATCCGGTGCGCCTCTACCTGGAAGACACGTACAAGGTCGCAACTTCGTCGTAACGGTGGAGATGCAGTTCGGGATTTCGCTGGATGCAGCGGTGGGCCAGGGAGACGTCCACGTCATCCACGTGATGCATCGCCGTCTTCGGGTCGATGATGTGAGGCGAAGAATCGTCACAACTCCCCGGGCTCCCGGCGTGCATTCCACGCACCTCGACGAGCCGAACGACGCCACCGTGACCAGGTGCATGCGTGTTTCGCACTCGTGGCTTCTCGTCCTCGATCGCGGACAACATCGCTATCGAGGTGTCCGTCGTGGGCGTCAATCCCGACGTGACCGTAGTTCTGAGGGCCGGAACAGATGACGCAGTCGAGGAGACCCGGTCCCTCTACCCGATCGGTTCCGTGTTGGACGTGAATGGGTTGACGGCACGGTTCGTCACCGAGGCCTTGGCGACCACGGGGCACGGTTGAAGAACGGGCATCACGAGGAATCGCCATGCGGTCGGCTCCCGTGTGGTTGACTCGTGCCAGCCAGCCCGTGAGCTGAGCCGGCGTGGGCGGTCGGGGGACCTCACGCTCCCAATGAGTGGAGACGAGGGTCCCTGTGGCGCAACGTTCCAGGTTCGCAATAACGCGGCCGACGTTGTTCTCTCTGCTGGGCTCAGTAGCGCTTCTCTTCCTCGCCATCGCTGCGATCGTGAGCTCTGGAAGCGCGTCGCAGGCGAGCACCGTGGCTGAGATCACGCCACGTTCGAGCAGCGACACCACAGTGCTGGGGGCATGGTCCCCACTCGGTGCGAGCGATGATTCCGGTTTCAGCTGGCTGGACCCCGGCTTGAACCAGGCGGTCTATGCCCTCGCGGCAGATGACAGTTACCTCTACGCGGGAGGTCTGTTCGACGACACGGGGGGTGGAGGCGATCGGTCAGCAGATTGCTCGGACAACACTGTATTCGCGCTGCAGTGCATCGCCCGTAGAGTGTTGGACGACACGACGGCGCCGTGGCTGCCAGTGGGGACGGGTCTCACGAACCAGGTCGATGACATGGTGTTCTTGGGCTCAGACCTGTACGTGGTGGGGAAGTTCGACGACACCATCGGCGGCTCGGGGAATCGCGAATGTGTATTGGGTCTCGATGCCCTCCCCTGCATTGCCAAGTGGAATGGCAGCACGTGGTCACCGCCCGCAGGAGGTGGTTTAGGTACCGGTACTCCGGCACCGGACCGGCTTTCCCTCACGTGGAATCCAGTCGAAACCATAGACGATTCCGCCGATCCTGATGACACCGTAGTTGTTATCAATCAGTCCCAAAGTGCAGGCGCTAGCTTCAGGGCCACGCTATCCGGCCCTCTCCTTGGATTTGACGTCGCGCTGGGTCGATACGGAGATCCACGCAACCTGAGCGTGGCAATCTATCAAGCCGACAACACGACTGGTCTCCCAATAGGTGGCTCCTTGGCCACCGCGACCTTTGTCAACCCGATCGCTTACCCGATAAACCCTCCCTATGACTTCGGCCTAAATACGGTCTCTGCGGTGTTCTCCGCTCCGTACCTCCAAGTCAACGTCGGCAGTCAGTACGCCTTCGTACTGTCCAGTACGGACGACACCTCGGTGGAATTCTTGCTCGGGGTTTCGGACGATACGGCCAGTGATGACTTCCTGTTGAGTGGACCTTCGGTCGGTTCCCTGTCAAGATCCACTACGGCAAGGCCGCTTTTCGCACCGGCCATATCGGCTCCCTCGCAGGCGTATGCCCTCACTCCATGGGGAGACGACGGACTCCTTGTCGCGGGTGGCTTCACTGTGGCAAGCGGTGTCAGCACTCGAGTTCCCGGCTTAGCCGCATGGAATCCGAGCCCCGCCCGATGGACTGCTCCTGGGGTCGGCGGCTTCGATAGTGCGATCTATGCACTCCTTGCCGACCGAGTCGGCGCCGCATACATGGGTGGGGAGTACACAGGAACGAGTAATGACTCGGGCACCACCAAGATGAATGGGGCCTTCGATGACTCCAGGAGCTGGTCGGGCATGGGCGGTGGTGTCAGTTTTCTGAGGCACAGTGGTTCTCGCATTCCGGGCAGAGTCGATGCGCTTGCCCTTCTCCAGGACACTGTTTATGCCGGTGGTTACTTCACCGCCACCGGGAATGGGTCACGCGAGCTGAAGAATCTAGCTGCGTGGAACGGGTCATCGTGGCAAACCGTGGGGCCGGGGCTGAACTACAGGATCAGTCCCGGCCCAGCTACCGGAACTTCTGTTCGATCCCTTGCTGCAGATGACGACC
Source organism: uncultured Bifidobacteriaceae bacterium (assembly GCA_964495555.1). Lineage (GTDB taxonomy): Bacteria > Actinomycetota > Actinomycetes > S36-B12 > S36-B12 > VGCC01. Next base: position 4,091 of record CAZBWA010000066.1, read on the forward strand.
GTGGCCTGCTCTATATCGGCGGTACTTTCGACGATACCCCAGGCGGTTCCGGCAATGGGGCGTGCGACGACACCACCATCCCCGGCGGTCCGCTTCGGTGCGTGACGGTCTGGGATACGGCGATCGAGGAGTTCATCCCCTTCCAATGGGGTACCGCTGATGACAGCAACGGCCTCACGGGAGAGGTGTCGTCCTTCGTCATCAGGGGATCGGACGTCTACGTCGGCGGGAACTTCAACACTAACGCTCAGGGTGGGTTTCCCTACCAATGGAACTTGAAGATGGTAGGCAAGTGGACATGGATGCCACCGACCGGTTCCGTCAATGCCAGCGCCTCGTCGGGACAAACAGTCTCGATCACGGGAACTCGTTTCATCGGTGTTCCTTCGGATGGCGTGAAGTTCGGATCCACGGTGGTGCCTTTCACGCGCTCGAGCACGGAGAGCATTACCGCGACAGTTCCGAACAGTCTTGCCTCCGGCACCTACACGATCTCGGTCAACGGGGTCGGCGGCTGGGCCAACGTGGGCACGGTCTCCGTCACCCAACGCTCCGGCGGGGACTCTCCTGCGCCGCCCTCGCAATCCCCCGTGGCCACGCCCACTCCTACGGCAACCCCCCAGCCATTAGCCACTCCCCGACCCACGGGGCCGTCCGCCGCGGAACTCCGGGCGGTGAGCGAGGTGCGCCCGGGCAGCGTCCGAGCCCTTGCCAAGGGCGTGCCGCCCGGTGAGTCGATCGTCGTCGTGGATGGGCGCCAGACGAAGAGCGACCTGACCATCAACCAGCGCCGCATGGTGGTGCGCACAGGTCCGATCACCCTGGCTGTGCGCACGAAGTCCGCCGAGGGGAGGAACCAGAGAGTGGACGATGGTTCCTTGACTATTCCCCGGGGCACCCGACTGAATCGTGATCGTGCGGCAGCCCTCCCGAGCATCAAGATGATGAGCAGTGGGTATGCCGCCCTCACGCCGGTGCGCGCCTTCCTCATCCCGCAACCCAACGGCGGACCGAGGGGCTTGCGCGCGAAGGATCTGGGCTACCTGATGACGAACGCGCAGGGTCAGCTTCGTGGCAAGGTGCCGATCCGGGTGCGCAAGGTCGGGTCCTACATCGTCCAGATCAACGGGAAGGGACCCGATGGCCTCGTGCGTTCCATCAATCTCCCCGCGATCGTCCAACGCTGACGTCCCACGGGTCCTGCGCGCCTACGGTGATCGAGGTCTGATCGGAATGGCGCCAGTGGGTGTTCCGCGTATCCACACCTGAGGCTCGTCACATCAAAGACATGTCACGAGAACTCAGTACGACTGTGCGTGGGTCCCGCACGTTCGTAGATCGTGTGTCATCGCAAAGCCAGATCCGACACCGAGTATTGACCGGTCATAGACGAACAAGTTTCGCGAGATCCGATGTGCGGCACATCACAGGTGACCAGCCTCACACAACTGTTGCGCATTTATAGCTCAATTTGTCTTCGCTCGAGTTGCAACTCTCATGGTGCCGTGCTCAACTCTTACGGGCGATGATCAATCGCACAGTCTGATACCAAGGAGAAGTAATGAACCTGATGCGTCGCACGACGCTCGCAGCGATTGTCGCAGTATCCGCCATAACTCTCGCAGCGTGCAGCAGTTCCTCGGACGAGGCTTCGTCCGAGACTGCGGCCGCCACCAGCGAAGAGGCACCCGCAGAAGAGACAGTGGAAGAGATGGAGGTGGAGGAAACCGGTGCCGGGACCATCGTCGACGTCGCCTCTACCACCGAAGGCTTCAGCACCCTGGTGGCAGCTGTGCAGGCCGCTGGACTCGTCGAAACCCTGAACGGAGAAGGTCCGTTCACGGTCTTCGCGCCCACGGATGATGCCTTCGCGGCTCTTCCCGCTGGATTGGTGGATGCTCTACTGCTTCCGGAGAACAAGGAAGTCCTCACCAAGATCCTGACCTACCACGTTGTTCCCGGCGCTGTCATGGCCGCTGACGTCACCGACGGTGAGGTGGCGACCGTTGAAGGCCAGAACGTGACCCTCTCCACCGCAGATGGCGTCACCATCAACAACGCCAAGGTCATCCAGGCAGACGTGATCGCCGACAACGGAGTCATCCACGTCATCGACGCGGTCATCCTGCCGCCGGACGTCGATCCTGCGGCGCTCTTGGCTGAATAGCCGTTACGCGGACCCCTCGATTGCGCCCTCGGCGTGATCGGGGGGTCCGTTGTTTCGTGGGTAAAATTGACCATCAGGCCTGTCCGCTCGTGGCCGGTGGTACGTCGGTCCATGAGGCCTCGACCCACACTCGGTGCCTCAACTAGATGTGAACAGAGGCTTCATCCATGCAGTTGCGTCGCCGATGCAGCTGGTCGGCAGGCTGAAGTGGTCGTCGTTGGGGTATTCCTTGGTGGAGACATCCCCTCCCAGCGCTTGCACGGCTGTCACGTAGTCGCTCTGCCAGACGACGGGGACGACAGTTCCACCGTCGAAGGTGTCGATACATACGAGAATGGGACACACGGGCTTGTTCTGCGCCGCAGACCCTGCATCAATCGCCGCCTGCCATGCAGGCATGACACCGGGTTGGATGTGAATGATGGGACCCTTGAGTCGAAACAGCCGCGCAATGGTGTCACTCAAATGATGAACGGGCTGCGTGTTCCACGCTTCTTCGATGATGCTCACGCCCAAAGGAGTGAAGACATCGGAGAGCTGGAGGTGAGGGTTCTCGGCTGCGGTACCCACGAGGAGCATGACCAAATGCGGATCCGGTGGAGCATCCCCACCACCAAGTGTCTGAGCCGCATTCACGGGGTTCGCCATGGCGATCTTGCCCACACCCGGAGAAATTGGCACCGTGGCGACGAGGGTGAGCTCGCCGTAGTGGGCGGCATCGAGTTCGGCGGTGGCCGCGGCAGCGCCTCCTCCCTGGGACCATCCCATGCAACCGAATTGGGTTCCTGCTCCGATGTCCATTGCCCGCGCAGCATGAACGATGCTCACCGCGTCGATCGCATTGGTCCTATTCACGGTGTAGTGGTGCATGCCCGGTGTGCCCAGACCCTGATAGTCGGTCGCGCACACGATCCAGCCCTCGTCGATGAACCCTTGGAGACCCGGCACGCCGTAGTCGATGGATTGGGTCGACGCGCTTGAGAAGTACACGGTGAGTTCCCGCACGGGGTCTGGCTGCGCAGATGGACAGGCCGCATCGCCCAATCCCGTAGTCCCGTGGGCCCAGGTGACAACGGGGAGGTTGCTGCCCCCGGCACTCGGAGCCACGACGAGCCCCGTCGACTCGGTAGCTATTCCGGATGAGTCCTGCGACGAGTAGCGAATGCGCCAGGCGCGGGCGCCGCGAATAGAGGTGGCTACTTCATGGCGTTCGTGGACGGTCCCTAGTGGCATCCCGAGATCGTAATCAGTCGCTGGCGAGGCCACCGAGATTAGGTGCCGTGATTGTCGTGGCCAGGGGCGGCGTAGAGCCGTCGACTGTCTGATTTCACCTCGATCCTCAGCGCAGCGACACCGTTGCCGGCTGCACCAAGCAGCCCACAACCATCAGGATCAGAACGACAAGGGTGCGCAGGTGGTAGTTCCTGCTGCGTGACCTTAGCCCCGGAATGCGGCTGCCAGGCTGGCCTGCGCTTCGGCAGCGCAGCCCGCGTCAGTAGCGGGACGTGTGCGCGCAGCACGACCACCGGAGAAGCCCACGAGTACTGGGAAGCCGACGAGTCGGGTGAGGGAGTAGAACTCGGTCCAACGCAAGGACGCGGCCGAACCCTCCGGGGCCCCGGGCACCCCGCCTCCGACGATTCCGACTACCTCCGAGTTACCCCACCACTGCTCGTCATACCTCAGGATCACCTTCTCGAGGTTCCCCGTAGTCAGGCCGCGCAGCGCACGGGTAACTCTCGGTGGTGCACCCACGATGCGCGGCAGACCCGCCTGGATGAGTGGAAGGGGAACCGCCACGACGACTGCATCGGTCGTCAGAGTCTCGCGCGGGGTCCGCACCGCAACGGATGAACTTGTGGGTTCGACGCGACTAGCCGGCTGCCGAATTCGCACGTCGATGCCGTTGAGCAGGTACTCAGGTATCGCCTGATATCCGCCCTTGACGAACGCGTCCCCACCTCGGCCATCCGCCCCCTCCTGCAGCGCCGCGACACTGAGTTCCACAGGGTCAAGTCCGTACTCCTGGGTGATGTCGACTGCCTCGGCCCAGCGCCCAAAACTGTTGGGCCGCCAGCGATGCGCGGAAAGCCACGAAGCAACCGAGAGCGACGGGGCGTTGGAGCCCTTCTCGAGTTCTTCCGTGAGACGCGTGAGTTGAGTGTTAATCGCACCCGCCCGTGCGCTCGTGCGCCCGGTGACGGTGTCTCGGATGACCTCACTCCCGTAGTCAGTCGGGATCAGCGTGAGTCCTGCAGAGGAGGCGACGTTGGTGATGGGGTTGCCAGTGCGCGCATGCACCCAGGCCGCTCCCATCTCGATAGGAGCACCCCATTCAGTGGATGTTCGGATGCGACCCCCGACTCGATCACTGGCTTCCAGGACCTGGACGACGACTCCTGCGTTCGTGAGGGTTCGCGCTGAGGCCGCACCCGCTATTCCCGCGCCGATGACGATGACACGTGTGGGCTTGACGTCGGCAAGCAGACGCTCCGCGGCACGCACTCCTGACTGGTAGGCACCATTGGTGGTCGAGGGAAACTTGATGCTGGTGTACTCGCCCGCGATCACCACCCTGTCGCCGATGAGGGCCTCACTGAGTGTCTCGCGAGCAGTGGGATCACTGCGGGTACTTATGGCCGAGTAGGAGCCACGCGCCCACGGATCGGAATCCCAGCGGGTAGCTAAGAATCCCGTCGGTGGTGGCACCGTGAGTGCTCGGGCTTTGGACGTCGACGTGCCGACGAACGCGATCGAGACAGTCGCTGCCGCAGAAAGGGTTAGGAATTCACGTCGATGCACGACTCCAGCCTCGCATGACCAGTGTGCGTGGGAGGGAGATGATGCGCCGCTAGGGGCTGGGGCACCCCCGGTGATCAGGAACGTGTGAAGGGCAGGACCTGCGTCAGCCAGTTGATAAGACCA